>DASYMJ010000351.1:0-6908 GCA_036009105.1 Thermoanaerobaculia bacterium
TGATCGAGCTCATCGGACTTCTCCTCGCACTCGGCCCTCTCATCTTCTTCCACGAGTCCGGCCATTTCCTGATGGCCAAGCTGTTCCGGGTGCGCGTGCTCGTCTTCTCCCTCGGCTTCGGCAAGCGCCTCTTCGGCTTCCGCCGCGGCGGCACCGACTACCGCGTCTCGCTCATCCCCCTCGGCGGCTACGTGCGCATGGCCGGCGACACGCCGGACGAGAACCAGCCCTCCAACCCGGACGAGTTCCTCTCCAAGCCGAAGTGGCAGCGCTTCCTGATCCTCGTGGCCGGCCCGGCCATGAACCTGCTGCTGGCCGTGGCCGTCATCACCGGCATCAACATGCACGGCGTCCCCCAGATCCCCATCGAGCCGGTCATCGGCGAGGTGCTCAAAAACAGGCCCGCCGCCCGCGCCGGCCTGCAGGTCGGCGACCGCATCACGAAGGTCAACGGCGAGACCATCCACGACTTCGAAGACCTGCAGATGATCATCGTCACGAACGCGAACACGCCGCTGCGCGTGGAGTACGTCCGCAACGGCGCCCCCCGCACGACGGTCATGACGCCGCAGCGCGAGGAGGGCGAGTTCGGCCCGATCGGCAAGGTCGGCATCGCTCCCCGCTTCGCCCCCCCGCCGGACGTGGTGAACGTGCAGCCCGGCTCGCCCGCCGCCCTGGCCGGCATCCAGCGGGGCGATCGCATCGTGAGCGTGGCCGGCAAGCCGATCACGCTGTTGCGCGAATTCGCGACCGCGCTGCAGAAGACGAAAGGGGCCGCGCTGCCGATCGAAGTGATGCGCGGCACGCAGCGCATCGCCGTGACCCTGCCCGCCGTGACGAAGGAGCCCGACGACTCCTACCGCGGCATCCTGCCGTGGGAAGTGCGCAAGCTCCCGTTCGGACCGGCCATCCGGGAGAGCGTGGACCAGAACATCAAGTCGCTGAAGTTCACAGCGATGGCCATCCGCCGCCTCTTCCGCCCGGAAGGGTCGGTCAAGGAGCTGAGCGGCCCGATCAACATCGCCCGCATCGCCGGCGAGACCATCCGCCAGAGCTGGGGCGCGTTCTTCGGCCTGGTGGCGATGATCTCCCTCCAGCTCGGCGTGATGAACCTGCTCCCCATCCCCGTCCTCGACGGCGGCCACATCATGATCCTTCTCATCGAAGGCGCCGCCCGCCGCGACCTGTCCATCCGGGTCAAGGAGCGCATCCAGCAACTCGGCTTCGCCGCCCTCGCTGCCCTGATGATCGTGGTGCTCTACAACGACGTGATCTCGAACGTCCTGCGCTCGAAGAGCGGCTAGGCCGGCACGGCCGGCGGCGTTGGTTGGCCAAGCCTCGGCGGAGAGTGGCGTTCTAGCCAATCGCAGCGGGGAGACCCGGGCGATGTGCTCGAAGTCGTGATCCGCTTGGAGCAGGGGTACATCATTGCGGATGGCGCAGACTGCGATCAGGCAGTCGTGCGGAGAGCGGATGATGCTCGCTGGCCGCGACGCGTTTTTCCGGCGCGCCTCGACCGCCGCGTAGGAGTTGGGGCGAAGCTCTTCCAGGTAACCGGGGAAGAACGGATCACCGTTCGCATACAGCCTGGCGAACGACTCCTTCAGGTTTGCCTTCCGCACCATCTCCGCCAGCGCGCGGTTCACCGTGCCCGAGTACGTCCGCTCCCCGCTGACCCGCCGCGCCGTTTCGAGCAGCTCCTCATCGAGCACAACATTTGTGCGTTTCATACACACGAAGTGTGTCAGGCGCGCCGCAGCAGCGTCTTCCGCAGCAGGTCCAGCGCCGTCTGCGTGGAGAACCACTTCACGATCTGCCGCGGGCCTTGCCAGAACAGTTTGCGGTGCTCGACCTGTTCGGCATCGGCCACCGCGATGTGCACGGTGCCGACCGGTTTCGTCGGGGTGCCGCCGCCGGGGCCGGCGATGCCGGTGATGCCGACGCCGTACGTCGTCCCGAAGCGCTCCCGCGCGCCGCGAGCCATCGCGATGGCCACCTCCTCGGAGACCTCGCCGTGCGCGGCGATCAGGTCGGGCGGCACGCCGACCAGCATCGTCTTCGCGGCGCCGGTGTAGCAGACGGCGCCGCCCAGGTAGTACGCGGAGCTGCCGGAGATGTCGGTGATGCGCGAGGACAGCAGGCCGCCGGTGCAAGACTCGGCGGTGGCCAGAGTCTCGCCGCGAGCGATCAGGAGCCGGCCGACGACGGACTCCAGCGTGTCGTCGTCATAGCCGAACACACGGTCGCCGAGGAGGCCGAGGAGCTCGCGCTCGCGGGTGGCGAGGAGCTCGCGGGCGGCGTCTTCGGCGCCGTCCGCGAGAAGGTGGATCTCGATGGCGGAAGGGGACGCCAGGATCGTGCAGGGAGGCTCCGAGGAGTGCGCGGCGTAGTACGGCTTGAGCTTTTCCTCGACGCCGGATTCGGTGATGCCGGCGATCTTCAGCACGCGGCGCCAGCGCGACTGGCCGCCGCTCTGCTGATCGAGCCACGGGCGCAAGTACGTCGCGATCATCCACTCCAGCTCGTGCGGCACGCCGGGAAAAACCCACACGTGCCGGCCGCGCGTCTCGATGTGGAAGCCGGGCGCGGTGCCGCGCTCATTGGTCAGGGTCTGCTGCCCGCGGAACACCTGCGCCTGCCGCTTGTTCACCTCCGGCATCTTCCAGCCGCGCTGCGCGAAGCGGGCCTCGATGCGGTCGACGATGCTCTGATCGAGCTCCAGCTCCAGTCCGAGCGCTCGGGCCAGAGCCTCGCGCGTCATGTCATCCTCGGTAGGACCCAGGCCGCCGGTGATGATCAGGGTGTCCACCTGGTTCAGGGCAAAGCCGATCTCGCCGGCCAGCTCCTCCAGCCGGTCGCCGACGACCGCCTTGCGGATGACGGCGGCGCCGTAGTCTTCGAGCGCGGTGGTGATCTTGAGCGAGTTCGTATCGATGCGGGTCGGCCCGAGCATCTCCGAGCCGACGGCGATGATGGCACTGTTCATGGGGGCGGATGTTAGACCACCGCGCTCTCCAGCTCTTCCTTCTCCCTGGCCAGCGCTTCCCACTTGCCGTACAGCAGGTCGATCATCGCCTTGATGTCGGCGTTCTGCTGCTGGATCTTCTTCATCCGGTCGCCGTCGCGGTAGATCTCTTCCGAGCAGAGCAGCAGGTCGTTGC
Organism: Thermoanaerobaculia bacterium; assembly: GCA_036009105.1. GTDB lineage: Bacteria > Acidobacteriota > Thermoanaerobaculia > Gp7-AA8 > Gp7-AA8 > JAFAVZ01. Next base: position 3,162 of record DASYMJ010000351.1, read on the forward strand.
GCTCGCGCTCCCGCTCGGCCGAGGCGATGCGCTCCTCCAGCGCCGCCACTTCCTCGTCGATCTTGCGGATGCGCTTCTCCCGCTTCTTCTGCTCCGCCTTCTGGTCGATGGACAATACCGGCTTCGCCGGAGACGCCTTCGGCAACTCCGGCTGCGAACGCCGCACCGCCGGCTTCGGCTGATGCACCACCGGCGTCGACGCGCCCGCCTTGAACCGCTCGACCAGGTCCGTGTAATTGCCGGAGTAAACCTCGGCCTCGCCGTCCTCGACCAGGATCACGTTCTCCGCCACGCGGTCGATGAAGTAGCGGTCGTGCGACACGACGATCAGCGCGCCGGTGAAGCGCTCCAGCGCCTCTTCCAGCGCCTCGCGCGTGTAGACGTCGAGATGGTTCGTCGGCTCGTCGAGCAGCATCACGTTGCCGCCCACGTACATGATCTTGGCCAGCGCCAGCCGGCCTTTCTCGCCGCCGGAGAGGTCGCGCGTCTTCTTGAACACGTCGTCATCGAAGAAGGAGAACTGGGCCAGATAGCTGCGCACCTCCTCCTCCGTCTGGTTGTGGTCGAGGTTCCAGACCTCGTCGATGACGCTACCCTTCGGGTTCAGGTCGCCCAGCGTCTGGTCGTAGTAGCCAACCTGCACGTTGTGTCCGTACGTGACGTGGCCGTCGATGACGGGCAGCCGGCCGGCGAACGTCTTGAGCAGCGTCGACTTGCCGGAGCCGTTCGGCCCCATGATCGCGTAGCGCTCGCCGCGCCGCACGGAGAGGTTGAAGTTCTCCACCACCACGCGATCGGGATAGCCGGCCGCCAGGCGGTCGGCCGTGAGCGCGACGGCGCCGGAACGCGGGCCGGCGTCGAGCTTGAAGTTGGCGAACGTCTCGTCGTTCTCGGGACGCTCCATCTCGTCGAGCTTGCCGAGCATCTTCCGCCGCGACTTGGCCTGCTTGGTCTTCTGGCCGGCCAGGTTGCGGCGGATGAAGTCCTGCGTCTTCTCGATGTACTCCTGCTGCCGCTCGAAGTCGGCGGCCATCTTCTCCATCCGCTCGCCGCGCAGCTGGAGGAAGCGCTCGTAGTTGCCGTTGTACTCGAGCAGCTTGCCGTGCGCGAGCTCGATGATCTTCGTGACGGTGCGGTTGAGGAACGTCCGGTCGTGGGAGATGAGCAGGTAGCTGCCGCCGAACGACTGCAGGAACTCCTCGAGGAACTCGATGCCGCGCAGGTCGAGATGGTTCGTCGGCTCGTCGAGCAGGAGCAGGTCGACTTTGGTCAGCAGCACCCGCGCCAGCATGGCCCGGTTCTGCTGCCCGCCGCTGAACTCGGCGATCGGCCGCTCCCAATCCTTCTTGTCCGCAAAGCCCACCCCGCCCAGCACCCGCTCCACCTCGGCGTGACGGGTGTAGCCGTCGGCATGCTCGAAGTCGTGCTGCAGCTCGGCGTATTTTTCGAGGAGGCGCTCGTGATCGGAGCGCGCCGTATCGGCCAGATCGTGCTCGATGGCGCGCATCCGCCGCTCGATGTGCAGCACGTCGCCGAACGCCGTCTCCACGTAGTCGAAGAGCGACAGGCCCGGCTCGGCGTCGAGGTGCTGCCCGACGTGGCCGATGGTCAGCCCCGAAGCGCGGACGATCTGCCCCCGATCGGGCTCCTCCTGCTTGAGCAGAAGGCGGAAGAGCGTCGTCTTGCCGGCGCCGTTGCGGCCGACCAGGCCGACGTGCTCGCCCGGGTTGTGCTGCCACGTGGCACCCTTGAGGATGTCGTGCGGGCCGTAGGATTTCTCGATGTTTTCGAAGCGGTAAAGCATGGTTAGCGGATGGGGAACACTTTCGGCGCTTTGCTCATGCCCGATACATCGACCGCGCTGTCCGACTCCAGCGCCACCGGGAACTCGGCCAGCGCGGCGGCGATGCCGCGGTAGAGCGGCCCGACCCAGAGCGGCATGGAGGGGGAGATCGCCGCGCGCTCCACGCGCAGGTCGTTCGGCGCCATGATCAGCCTCACCCGCTGCCAGCCGGTATCGGCGACGAGAGTGAAGAGCTGCTCGATGGCCGGATCGCCGACGGCCACGCAGCCGATGGAGAGGTTGCTGCCGTGGATGAAGATGTCGCCGCCGAGCCTCGTGCGCCCCTCCTGTCTGGCCATCTGCCGGTCGAAGGCGTTGGGGTAGTCGACTTTCATGGAGAGGTGGTAGCTGCTCGCCGGGTTGAGCAGCTCGATGCGATAGAGCCCTTCCGGCACCTGACGGTCGCCTTCCCGCCGCTTCGGTCCGGCCACGCCGCTGGCGGCGAAGATGTTGAAGGTCTTGATGTAGCGCCACGGCTGCCTCTGGTTCGCCGCCCAGACCGCCACCCGCCGCTCGCGCTTGAAGATGAGGATGGCCAGCTGGCGCGGCGGATAGCTCACCCCTTTGCGCGCGAAGAGCGGCTTCCACGAGGCGCGCGCGGCGGGACCGTAGCGCGCCAGCACGCTCTGCATGGTCGGTGGCGGGGCGATGTAGCGGACGTAGACGAGCGCGCCGCCGGCGACGACGGCCGCGACGGCGAGCACGATCGAAGCGACGGTGACGGCTCTGCGCAGGTTCACTCTGCTAACCTACACGCATGCGGCTGGCAGTCAATATCGACCACATCGCCACTATCCGCGAGGCGCGGAAGACCGACGAGCCCGACCCGGTGGCGGCCGCGGTGCTCTGCGAGCTCGGCGGCGCGCAGGGCATCACCGTCCACCTCCGCGGCGACCGCCGCCACATCCAGGACCGCGACGTGGAGGTATTGCGCCGCACCGTCACCACGCACCTCAACGTCGAGATGGCCGCCACCTCGGAGATGGTGCGCATCGCGCAGACGGTGAAGCCGCACCAGGTCACGCTCGTGCCGGAGCGCAAGGACGAGGTGACGACCGAAGGGGGTCTCGACGTGGTGCTCCACTCGGGCAACATTGAGAAGACGCTGCGCCAGCTGCTCGAGGCGCGCATCGACGTCTCCATCTTCGTCGATCCCGATCTGGAGCAGATCCGCCACTGCCACAAGCTGCACGCGCCGAAGATCGAGCTCAACACGGGCAAATTCGCGGACGCGTTCCATCGCACCACCGGCAATCCCGCCGCGGAGCTGGACAAGATCGCCACCGCCGCGCGCGCGGCGAAGAAGCTCGGCCTGACCGTGCTCGCCGGCCATGGCCTGACTTACCGCAACATCGACGGCATCGCCCTCATCCCGGAGATCGAGGAGCTGAACATCGGCCACTCGATCATCGCCCGCTCGGCGCTGGTGGGGATCGAGGCCGCGGTGCGGGAGATGATCACGCTGCTCCGCAACCCGCGGCGTTAGCGCAGCTCGGCCAGCCTGCGCCGGACGGCCGCCGCCCGCGCGCGGTCGCGCCGCGGCGAGAAGCGTTCCGCCTCGTACATCGCGATGAGCGGCTCCAATTCGCGCGCGACCCGCGGCTCCGTCGCGCGCAAGCGCTGCAGCGCCTCTTCCATCGTCATGGCCGGGCCCACCGCGATACCGCGCTTCGCCAGGTGCGAGGCGAGCAGCTCGAAGAGCGACCCGCGGCGGCGGAGCAGCGCGATGACGGCGATCGCGAGGCCGGCAAGCCCGGCGATCGCGAAGGCAAAGGCAGGCGAAGCGGCGATGCGCGTGCCCGATGCGAGCGCGTCCCGCGCGCCGGAAGCGAACGCGCGGAAGCGGCTGATCAGATCGGAGAGGAACGCGACCTGGTCGCCCAGGCCGTAGGTCAGGACGTAGC
>DASYMJ010000352.1:0-48813 GCA_036009105.1 Thermoanaerobaculia bacterium
TGGGAAGGTACTGGCTGAAGACGACCACCTTCAGACCGCTGGTGAGGCACTCGTCGACGAGGCCGGTGAACACGTCCCACTTGCCCGACTCGCCGTCCGGCATGGCCAGCCCGCCGCCCACCGATGCGGGGTGGTTGCACACCTGCTTGAGATAGTTCAGCGCGGCGAAGACGTGGATGTACGGGATGCGCGAGCCGGCGCGGAGCTGCGCCTGCAGCGGCTTGGCGCGCGACTCGATCACCTGGCGATAGAGCGCCTTCTGATGCGCGCTCAGCTCACAGGTGCGCTTGTCGACGATCTTCGGCGGCAGCTCGGTGAGCACCTGCGCTTTCGTCCGGCGCAGGACGAAAGGGCGGACCAGACGCTGCAGCGCGGCGCGGTCGCTGATCGCCGGCGGCAGGTAGCCGGGCACCACGAAGTCGAGCAGCGCCTTCAGCTCCCGCTCGTGGTTCTCCACCGGCGTGCCGGTGAGGCCGATGACGATGCGCCCTTCGATCGCCCGCAGCGCCTGATGCGTCGCCGTCTGCGGGTTCTTGATGGTCTGAATCTCGTCCAGGATGACCAGGTCGAACTTGCGCCCGCGCAGCTGCGCGAAGTCGCTGCGCACCACGCCGTAGCTGGTCAGTATGGTGCGCGTCTCTTCTTTGACGGCGCGTCCTGAGCCGTGATGCACATCGAACCGCACCTCGGGGATGTAGCGCGCCAGTTTCTCCCGCCAGTGATCGAGCACGGAGGTGGGGCAGACGATGAGAATGGAGGGTTTGGTAACGCGCGTGAGCGCCCGAATGAGGGCCATGGCCTGGTGCGTTTTGCCGAGGCCCATGTCGTCGCAGAGGAGGCCGCCCGAAGTTGTTCTGCTGGAGGAGCCACAGCCACTGATAGCCGGTCTGCTGGTAGCCGTAAAGGTCCATGCCGAGGTCGGCGGGGGGCGGGGCGGCGGAGGCGTCGTGGAGGGCGTCGAAGATGTTGAAGGCCTCCTCGCTCGCCACATCCCCTCGGAAGACGGCGCGGCCGCGGATGGAGCCGCGCACGCGGAGGTACTCGAGCCTGGTGAGCAAGAGGCGGTTCTCCCCGAAGAAGCGCGTGCCATCCAGCCAGGCGAACTGCCCGTCCATCGGATCGAGCCAGAGGTCGCCCTTCACCAGGACCCGCTGCTTCTTCTTCCGCGCTTCGGCGATCTCGTGCGCGGTCACCTCCTCGAACGTGATCTCGACGTCGAGCAGGTCGTTCTGCGCCGGGCGGAAGTCGAACGTCACTTCGTTCGCTTCCGTTCTCGCTTCCAGGCCGCGCTCGGCCAGCTCGTTCCGGTGCTTCTTCACGAACGAGAGGACATCCGCCTCTTCGATGATGGTGGCTCGATCGAAGGGCAGGCCCGTGACGGTCCGCGCCGCGAAGAGCGAGGTCTGGCCGGCGATCGGATCGGCGAACATCGGCGGCGCGCTGCGGGCGGTGGTGAAGGTAGCGCCGTCGAGGAAGTAGCGGCCGAAGCGCGGCAAGGCGTCGCGGTCCCGCGTGTCGCGGCCGATGAGCTGCGGGGTGAAGCGCAGCTTGTTGTGCTCGAACGAGATGCGCAGGGTCGGCGTGAGCAGCTCGGGGACCACGGAGAAGCCGCTGGCCGCCGCGATGCCCGCATCGACGAGCGACTCGACCGCGCCGCGGGGGACGTCGATCCGCTCCTCATCGATGAGCAGCTCCGCGGCGCCGTCATCGATGCGCAGGCGCGCGCCGGGCGCGTCGCCATGTTCGAGGAAGCGCGCGCGGCTCCAGCGGAACCAGGGAGAGGACTCCCACAGCAGCCGCTGCGAGCCGGCCCCGCGCTTGACCAGCTCCTGCTCCTGCCCGGTCAGAGTGTACTTGCGCAGCAGCTCATCGCGATGATCGGAGCCGGCCGCGACGCCGAGCTGGCGCCCTTCGAGGAACGACTCCCAGCCGATGGCGCGCCAGAAGCTGGCCTCGTAGCGCTCGTTGGCCAGGCGGCCGTCCGCGGTGGAGGCGCTGATGAGGACGAAGCCGAGGTGGCGGCAGAGGTCGCCGTCCCGAAGCTGCTCGCTGCAGGTGCAGAACCAGCGCGCGATCTTGGCGGCCTCCACCACCACTACCGGTGCGAACGTCCGCCGCTCGTTCTCCACCACCATCGCCGTGTACGCGGAGCGGAAAAAGAGCGGCGAGCGGACCACGACTTTCGAGCCGATGGTTTCGAGCTGGCGGATGGTGGAGGGGCTGAACGCGCGCAGATAGCGGGAGGGGACGGGCATGGAGGACGGCGGAGTATAGCGGCGGTCAGCCCTTCACCACCACGAGCTGGCGCAGCGTGTGCGCCACCTCCACCAGGTCGCTCTGCGCCGCCATCACCGCCTCGATCGACTTGTACGCGGCCGGCGTCTCATCGATCACGTCCTTGTCCTTGCGGCACTCGATCCCTTCCGTGGCCCGCACGTGGTCCTCGACCGTGAAGCGCCGCTTGGCCTCGGTGCGGGACATGGCCCGGCCGGCGCCGTGGCTGCAGCTCTCGAAGCTCTCCGGGTTGCCCTTCCCGCGCACGATGAACGACTTGGCCCCCATGCTGCCCGGGATGATGCCCAGCTCGCCCTTGCCCGCCCGCACGGCCCCCTTGCGCGTGACGAACACCTGCTGGCCGTAGTGCTCCTCCACCGCGACGTAGTTGTGATGGCAGTTCACCACCTCCGCGTCCGCGGCGAACGGCGGCAGCAGCTCCGACGAGCGCAGAGCGCGCAGGATAGCCTCCATCATCAGCTCGCGGTTCGCCGTCGCGTACGATTGCGCCCAGTGGACGGCGGCGACGTAGTCGTCGAAGTGCTGCGTCCCTTCCGGCAGGTAGGCCAGGTCCTGATCCGGCAGGTTGATGAAGTGCTTGCGCATGTCCTGCTTGGCCAGCTCGATGAAGAACTGGCCGATGCGGTTGCCCACCCCGCGCGAGCCGCTGTGCAGCATGAGCCAGACCCGGTCTTCCTCGTCGAGGTCGATCTCGATGAAGTGGTTGCCGGTGCCGAGTGTGCCGAGGTGGTTGAGGTCGTTGCCTTTGCCGAGGCGGGGGTGCTTGGCCACGAGGGCGCGGTAGGCCGGCTCGAGCCGCGACCACACCTCGTTCTGCCGCGCGGGCGTCGTGCGCCAGGCGCCGCGGTCGTTCCGCCCGCCGTTGTCGGTGCGGCCGTGCGGGACGGCGCGCTCGATGACGGTGCGCAGCGGATGGAGGTCGTCCGGCAGGTCGCTGGCGGTGAGGGAGGTGCGCGCGGCCATCATGCCGCAGCCGATGTCGACGCCGACCGCGGCGGGGATGATGGCCTGCTTCGTCGGGATGACGCTGCCGACCGTGGCCCCTTTGCCGAGGTGCACGTCCGGCATGGCCGCGATCCAGCGGTAGATGAACGGCAGCGAGGCGATGTTCATCAGCTGCTGCTTCGCTTCCGCTTCCACCGGCACGCCGCGCGTCCAGGCCTTGATGGGCACGCCATGGGCGGGAGTGAGGACGTCGTAATTGGGCATGGCGGGAGGTAAAACGCGCAAGCAGCGCGCGCGATTCTCGGGAGGAGAAATGTAGGACCGGCTCTCAGCCGGCCAATCGTTGCTTTACTGCGGCCGGCTGAGAGCCGGCCCTACATTTTTAGATCTCGCCGCTGGCGGAGGGGTAGTCGTCCGACCGCACCAGGATCTCCCGCGCGCGTCCAGGCGTTGATGGGCACGCCATAGGCGGAGTGAGGACGTCGTAATTGGGCATGGCGGGAGGAGAAATGTAGGGCCGGCTCTCAGCCGGCCAATCGTTGCTTTACTGCGGCCGGCTGAGAGCCGGCCCTACATTTTCAGATCTCGCCGCTGGCGGAGGGGTAGTCGTCCGACCGCACCAGGATCTCGCGGGGCTTGCTCCCCTGGCTCGGGCCCACCACGCCGTTCGCCTCCATGATCTCGATCAGGCGGGCGGCGCGCGAGTAGCCGAGCTTGAGGCGGCGCTGCAGGTACGACGCGCTGGCCTGCCCCGTGGTCAGCACCACGCGCACCGCCTCGTCGTACTTGGGATCCTCCAGGTACTCGATGCCGTCCGCGCCGCTCTTCTCCTCCACCACCTTCGTGATCTCCTCCAGGAACTTCGGCTGGCCCTGGTTCTTCTTCACGAAGTCGACGATGTCGTTGATCTCCTTCTCCGCCACGTACGCGCCGTGGATGCGGCGGATGCGCGCCGTACCGGGAGGCAGAAACAGCATGTCGCCGTTGCCGAGGAGCTTCTCCGCCCCCTGCGCGTCGAGGATGGTGCGGGAGTCGATCTTCGAGGCCACCTGGTAGGAGATGCGCGACGGGAAGTTGGCCTTGATCACGCCGGTGATCACGTCCACCGACGGGCGCTGCGTGGCGATGATGAGATGGATGCCCACCGCGCGCGCCTTCTGGGCGATGCGGGTCACCGAGTCCTCCACGTCCTTGGAGGCGACCATCATCAGGTCGGCGAACTCGTCGATGATGATGACGATGAACTGCATGGTGTCCGGGAGCTTGACCGGCTCCCCTTCCGGCAGCTTCATCGCCCGGCGGTAGGCCTCGAGGTCCTTGATCAGATGGTTGAACTGGTCGATGTTGCGCACCCCGCACTCGGCCAGGATGCGGTAGCGGTTCTCCATCTCCTGCACGGCCCAGATCAGCGCGTTGGAGGCGAGCTTCGGGTCGGTCACGATGGGGTGGAGCAGGTGCGGGATGTCCTCGTAGATCTTCAGCTCGACCATCTTGGGGTCGATCATCAGCATGCGCAGGTACTTGGGGAGCGCCTTGTACAGCAGCGAGACGATCATGGAGTTGAGGCCGACCGACTTGCCCGCGCCGGTGGCGCCGGCCACGAGCAGGTGGGGCATCCTGGCCAGGTCGGTGACGATCGCGTCGCCGTGGATGTCCTTCCCCAAAGCCAACGTGAGATGCGACTGCGACTGCACGAAGGCCTCGGTGTCGATGATGTCGCGCAGGGTGATGAGCTCGCGCTTGCGGTTCGGCACTTCGATGCCGACCGTGGACGAGCCGCTGATGCGCTCGATGCGGATGGACTCCGCCTTCAGCGCCAGCGCGAGGTCGTCGCCGAGGTTGACCACCTTGGCGTACTTCACGCCGGCGGACGGCTTGAACTCGAAGGTGGTGACAACCGGGCCGGGATGATAGGCCGTGACTTCGCCTTCCACCGAGAACTCGCGGCAGCGGTCCTCGATGAGCCGCCCTATCTCCAGATACTTCTTGTGCACCTCGTCGTTGATCTGGTCCTGCTTGGGGCCGGCGGTCAACAGGTGGACGGGCGGCAGCTGGTCGTTGCCGGAGCGCACTTCGCTCCGCACCGCCTCTTTCGGCCGGCGCGCGGCCGGACGGGGAATCTGCGGCTTCGGTCGCGCGGGCGCAGCCGGCGCATCGTCATCGAGATAGAGCGGATCCTCGAAGTCGGGATCCGGCTCCGGCTCACCCCGGCCCTCTGCCCGCGGCGCGGGGAGAGGGTGCCGAAGGCGGGTGAGGGGCGCCGGCCCCACCGGCGCCGGCGAGGGCACCGCATACAACTCGAAAGGATCCGGCGGCTCCTGCCTGGAAAGCTCCTCGGCCGCCTTGCGCAGATCGGCCTTGGTCACTTTGCGGATCTGGAACTTGCCCGCGCCGCGCACTTCGCGCACCACCGGCCCGCCTACCGCCACCGGCAGCACGGTGGACTCGGTGGTCTCCACTTTCTCGAGGTGCTTGCGCACCAGCGCGACCTTCATCCGGTCCTTGCGCCGCCGTTCGGTGATGCGCGCCACCTGCAGCGAGATGGCGCGGCCGATGGCGAGCAACTGCTGGTGCAGGCCGAGGAAGACGGAGGCGAGGCTGATGCGGGTGGCGAGGAGGAGGCCGACCAGCAGCGTCGTGATCAGCACGATGGCGGCGCCGCTGGCATTGAGGTTCGCGGATGTGGTGCGGTCGATCTCCTGGCCGAGGTAGCCGCCGGAAGGGATCAGCGCGCCGCGCAGCCAGACCTTGCCGAGAACGAGGTCGAACAGGGGCGGCAACGCCATCGTCAGGATGAGGAAGCCGATCAGCTTCGTCTGCACGAACTCCAGCTCGCGGGAAAGGAAGCGGTTCCAGCCCACGACGAGGAGCACGGCCGGGAAGAGCAGGCTGGCGAAGCCGAAGAAACCGACGAAGAGCCAGGCGATGGTCGCGCCGTAGTAGCCGATCCAGTTCTGGATGATGGAGCTGGTGGAGGTGAAGAAGGCGGAGGAGTCGTTGGGACGGTAGGAGAGGAGCGCGAGCGCGAGCAGCAGGCCGGCCGACAGGACGACGGTCCCGATCAGCTCCCCTCCACGCCGGCTTTTTGCGAATTCGAGCAGCCCCATCACACCCTTCACGTACTGCGGTTGCAACAGCTTAGCAGAATTCGTGCGCACGGGCCGGCGGCTAATGCTGCTTTGCCCCCTCTTCCAGCTTCGTTCCGAACTCCTGGAGCAGCTTCTGACCCTCGGCGATGCGGCCGGCTTTGCGCAGCTGGCGGAAGATCGCGGCGCTGAACGCGGTGGCTACCGGCGGCGGCGCATTGCGGTAGAACGCGCGCAGTTGTTCATACGCGTCGCTCTCCAGCTTGTCGATCAGCAGCAGGGCGAGGGTGAAGCTGGCCGGGTAGAGTCTCGCATCGCTTTTCAGCAGGCGCCGCAGATCGGCTTCGGAGCGGTCGGCGAAGAGGCCGGCCGTCAGCTCGCGCTGCTGGTCCACGTCCGCGAGGTCGAGCCAGCGCCGCGCTCTCTTGGCTGCTTCGTCCACCTCCGCGCTGCGCGCGACGAGATAGTGCCCGATGGCGAGGTCCGGCCACTTCGCGGCGAAGGCGCGCAGCTCCTCCAGCCGCCGTTCCGGCGGCAGCGTATCGATCCACATCAGCCGCACTTCCCGGTCGTCCGGGTCGAGGGCGAGGACCGTCTCGATCTCCCGCTTCACGTTCGGCGGATCGTTCAGGCCCTGGTAGGCGGCGAGGAGGAGGCGGTGGACGGCGTGCTGATCGGGATAGCCGAGGCGCAATGCGTCCGCAGCGCGGCAACCGCTTTGGCATGATCGGCCTGTTCGACGAGCTGTTTCCCCGTGCGGAACTGCTCGTCCGCTGTGGGAGAAGTGATGGCCAGGAAGAGGGCGAGGAGGATGTGCAAGGGAGGGGGGGTTGGGCGGGCCGGAGCCCGCCCGGGGATGAGATCAGGCCAGGGCCGGCGCGCCGGCGCGCGCGTCGCTGAAGCCGAGCAGCGGATAGAAGATGAACGGCAGCAGCCAGAGGCCGATGCCGAAGCCCGCGCTCTTGCCGAAGCGCGCGGCGACGCCGAGCGAGACGGGGATCAGGACGAGGAAGTTCACGAAGGGGATGAACATCAGGATCAGCCACCAGCCCGGCTTGCCGGCGACTTTGAGCAGCACCCAGAGGTTGTAGATGGGGATGATGGCGGCCCAGCCGGGCTCGCCGGCCTTGTCGAATACCTTCCACATGCCGATGACGGTGAGACCGAGGATGATCAGATAGGCGATCATCACGCCGGTGCCGACGCCGGCCATTGCGGCCTGGGCGGCGGCGTTGGGGTCTTGCTGGAGCAGGAGCAGAACCGGGAACAGTGCGCTCATTCGTTCCTCCTAAAGTGATGCTGCGATTTTGGACGGTTGCCGCTGAGGCTACGCCCCTTCCTCGGAGGAAGCAAATCAGAAGAGCGCCGGCTCCTGATACGTGCCGAAGACGTCGCGCAACGCGTCGCTGATCTCCCCCACCGTCGCATACGTGCGCACGGCGTCGATGATCAGCGGCATGGTGTTCGTGTTCGGATCAGCCGCGCCGGTGCGCAATGCCTGCAGCGCGTCCTGCACTTTGGCGTTGTCGCGCGTGGAGCGCACCCGCTGCAACTCGGCCAGCTGCTCGCCGGTGACCGACTCGTCGATGTAGAGGATGTCGTACGGATCCTCCTTCTCCATCTTATACGCGTTGACGCCGACCACCTTCTTCTCCCCCGAGTCGACGGAGCGCTGGAACTGGTAGGAGGCGTCCCAGATCTCGCGTTGGGGGAAGCCGGCCTCGATCGCTTCCACCATCCCGCCGAACTGGTCGATCTTGTCGAAGTAGTCGAAGCAGCCCTGCTCCATCCGGTTGGTCAGCTCCTCGACGAAGAACGAGCCGCCCAGGGGGTCGACCGTGTTGATCACGCCCGACTCGTGGGCGATGATCTGCTGCGTGCGAAGGGCGATGCGCGCGGCCTGCTCGGTGGGCAGCGCCAGCGTCTCGTCCAGCGAGTTCGTGTGCAGCGAGTTCGTGCCGCCCAGCACCGCGGCCAGCGCCTGGAGGGTGACCCGGACGATGTTGTTGTACGGCTGCTGCGCGGTCAGCGAACAGCCGGCGGTCTGGGTGTGGAAGCGGAGCATCCAGGAGCGCGGGTCCTTGGCGCCGTAGCGGTCGCGCATCACCTTGGCCCACACCCGGCGCGCGGCGCGGAACTTGGCCACCTCTTCGAAGAGGTCGTTGTGGGAGTTGAAGAAGAAGGAGAGGCGCGGCGCGAACTCGTCGACGTCGAGGCCGGCGCGGACGCCGTACTCGACGTACTCCATGCCGTCCCGCAGGGTGAAGGCCAGCTCCTGCAGGGCGGTCGATCCCGCCTCCCGGATGTGGTAGCCGCTGATGGAGATGGTGTTGTACTTCGGCACGTTCTCCGCGCAGAAGGAGAAGATGTCGGTGATCAGCCGCATGGAGGGGCGCGGCGGGAAGATGTACTCCTTCTGCGCGATGTACTCCTTGAGGATGTCGTTCTGCAGCGTGCCGCTGATCTTCTTCCAGTCCGCTCCCTGCTTCTCCGCCACCACGAGGTACATGGCGAGGAGGATCGAAGAGGTGGAGTTGATGGTCATGGAGACGGTGATGTCCTCCAGGTTGATGCCTTCGAAGATCGTCTCCATGTCGCTGAGCGAGTCGACGGCGACGCCGCACTTGCCCACCTCGCCCGCGGCGTAGTAGTGGTCGGAGTCGTAGCCGTAGAGCGTGGGCAGATGGAAGGCGATGGAGAGGCCGTGCTGGCCCTGGGAGAGGAGGTATTTGTAGCGCTCGTTGGACTGCCGCGCGGTGCCGAAGCCGGCGAACTGGCGCATCGTCCAGAGCTTGCCGCGGTAGCCGGTGGGGTGGAGGCCGCGGGTGTAGGGGAACTCGCCCGGGAAGGCCAGGTCGCGGTCGAAGTCGAGACCGGCGACGTCGTTCGGCGTGGCCAGCGGATTGACTTCCATCCCGCTGACGGTGGTGAAGTCTTTCTTCCACGGCCCTCTGCGGGTGTTGATCGGATCGTGGACCTCGCCGCGCCAGCGCTGCTCTTCCTTCGCCACTTCTTGCAGCACCGCGGGGTTGAAGAGGCTCAGCTGCCGGCCTTCCTCTGCCTGATTGCTGATCGCCGGCAGCTGCCCGCTCACCATCACGTCGGATTCATTGCGGCTCATCGTGTCGTCTCCATTCCGGCCTGCGCTTGTTCAGGAACGCGGCCAGCCCGGTCTGCGGCTCGCCCGCGGCGAAGAGCCGGGCGAACTCGGCCCGCTCCAGCGCGTCGCCGCCTTGGTGTCGGATCAGCCCGGCGGCGGATTGCAGGGCCATCTCGCTGCGCCCGGCCATCCACTCTACCGGATCAACCTCCCGGTCGGCCAGCCCGACGGCCAGCGCCTCGGCGGCGGTAAGCCGCTCCGTTCCGGCGAGATGCAACCGCCACGCTGCGGGGCCTATTCTCCAGATCGCGGCTCCCCACGCCTCGGCGCTGTCGAGGTGCAGGACGGCGCCGGCGGCCAACATGGCGTAGTCGGCGCTGAGCCAGGCGACGGCGTCCTTCCCCCGGATCTCGCCGCGGCCGAGGATGATGGTCATCACTTGAAGATGTGCATCACTTTGTGGAAGAGACCGCGCTCCTGATCGAGGAGCTGGTCGAGCTCCCCCTTGTCCAGGACGGTCGTCTCGCAGGCGGGGCAGTGATCGATCTTCACGCCGTGCAGGTCGATCGTCTCCAGGTCGTGGCCGCACTTGGGGCACTTCATGTAGTGGGCCTGCTTGAGGCTCTCTTTTTCGGCGACGGCCATCGTCGAGGCGCGCTCTTTCGCCCACTGCTTCCGCCGCTCGAGCTCCTGCCTGGCAAAGTACTCGTCTTCGGCTCGACTGGGCTTGTCGTAGTCGGACATCGGTGAACCCTCCGGGTGCGGATTGTAGAGTAGGATTTCCACGATGGGACGCCGCCTCACGATCACGCTCGATGACGACGTCGCGGCCCGCCTCGACGCCGCCGCCCGCCGCGCGGGCGCGCCGGTGGAGGAAGTGGCCTCGGATACGCTGCGGCGGGCACTGCCGGCCGCGGAGGAGCGGGTGGAGGGGAAACCGTACGTATTTCCGCCGTTCACCCCGTTGCAACTGAAGCCGGGCATCGATATCGACAACATCGAGGAGTTGTTGGATCAGGTCGAGGGCCCGACGCGCAAATGAAGCTTGTCGACGCGAACCTGCTGATCTACGCGACCCTGACTAAGGCTCCCAGGCACGACGCGGCGAAGGCGTGGCTGGCGGCGGCCTTCTCCAGCGAGGAAGAGGTTCGTCTTCCCTGGAGCAGCATCCATGCATTTTTGCGTCTCACCACGAGCGGCGTCATTTCTGAAGCGGCCATGCCGCTCGAAGAGGCCGTCGCACTGATCAACTCCTGGCTGTCCCGCGCGAATGTCGCCACGATCGAACCGGGGGAGGACTACTGGCCCATCCTCCGCCGCCTCGTTCTCGACACGCCCGCCCGCGGCAATCTGGTGATGGACGCGCATCTTGCGGCGCTGGCCATCGAGCACGACGGCACGGTCTACACGACGGACCGCGATTTCCGTAGATTCAAAGGCTTGCGCGTGATCAATCCCCTCTGATGGCCGACCTCGAAGCCGCCCTCCACCACATCCTCCGCAAGCGTGGTTACGCCGGCACCCTGGACGCCACGCTGCCGCTGGGGGCGGGCGGGCTGGGGCTCGACTCCATTGCCATCGTCGAGGTGTTGCTGGCCTGCGAGGAGCAGTTCGGGATCAGCGTCGCGGCGGAGTTGCTCGATGGGCAGCCGCTGACGGTCGGGCGGCTGCTCGGGCGCATTCGCGGATCGGCGTGAGAAAGCTCGACCCGGTTACCACCCTGTTGGCGCGGCTGGCGGTGAGGTGGCCGCGGGCGGCGTTCCGGCTCGCCTCGGCCATCGGCGGGGCGAGAACTGCGGTGACGGGGAGGTGGCCCTCCAGCCGGGAAGTGGAGAGCCTCGCGGACAGGCTGGCCATGGCCGCGCTGGAGGAGCGCAATGAGGTGCTCGTCCGCTGCATCCGCCGCGCCGGGCTCGATGTCATACGGCCGCTGGTGAAGGTTCCGCAGGAGCTCCACGGTCCCTGCATCCTCGGCACCTTCCACGTCGGGGCGCTGCACGCCGTGGGCGCGGCGCTGGAGGCGCTCGGCAAGCCGGTCCTCGGCATCCGGGAAGGCCGCATCTTCACCCCCCGCCCGCCGCTGGAGCTGATCACGTCGGAGGGGACTGAACAGCAGCGCGCCGCGGTCATGGTGCGGGCGCTCGAATATCTGCGCGCAGGCAATCTCGTCCTCCTCGCCCTCGACGCCGCCTCGGACGCGGCAATCGAAACGAAATGCCTCGGGAATCGCCTGGCGCTCGCGCGCGGCGCGTTCGCCCTCGCGCGCATCACCGGCGCGCCGATCGTGCCGCTCGTCATGCGCTGGCGCGGCACCGACGTGCAGGTGATGCTGGGGAAGAGGCTGGAAGGCGAAACGGAGGAGCAGCTGGCGGATGCGGCCGCGCAATGGCTGGAGCACTACCTGCGTGAATCGCCCCGCGAGCTCACGCTCGGGCTGCTGCGCGAGCTTCTCTACGCCGAACCGCGCCCCAGGAGCTGACTGCGCAGGACGGAATGGCGGATCTTGCCGTTCGCCGTGCGGGGGATCGTCCGCGGCGGTTGCACCACCACGCGGTCGGGGGCGAAGCCGATGGCCCGCTCCACCGCCTCCGCGACGAGGGTGGCGATATCGTGTTGCTCCGTCTCCACGACCACCACCACCTCCTCCGTCGCCGAGCCGACCGCGGGCGGGATGCCCACCGCCGCGGCGATGCGCACGCCGGGCACCAGCTGCGCCGCCTCTTCCAACTCGCGCGGCGCGAGGGCGGCGCCGCCGCGCTTGAGCATGGCCCGGCGCCGGCCGAGGACATAGAGGTTGCCTTCGGCGTCGAGGTTGCCGACGTCGCCGGTGTGCAGCCAGCCGCCGCGCAGCCCCTCGGACGTCTCCTGCTCCGCGTCGAAGTAGCCGGCGAAGACGGCCGGTCCGCGCACGAGGATCTCGCCATCCAAGGCAACGCGTACCTGGACGCCTTCCAGCGCGCGGCCGGTGGCGACATTGCCGCGCTCATCGCAGCGCGGCGCTTCGCCGGCGCGGACGCAAGTCACCCCGAGGGTGGCCTCGGCCAGACCGTAGCCGGGGCGGATGACGTGCCGGAGGCCGAAGAGGCGCTCGAACGTGGAGATCGTGCTCCAGCGCACCGGCTCGCCGCCGTTGGTTGCGTAGCGGAGCGAGGAGAGATCGGCCTGCTTCACCAACCGCGTGGCCAGGCGGTAGGCAAAATCGGGCGCGCCGGTGATCGTCCCCCGCACCTTCCCGATGGTGGTCAGCCATTGCGGAATGGTCCGCACGGCGGGCGGCACGAGATAGCACGGCACGCCGAAGTAGACCGGACCGAGCAGGAAGCGGAGCAGGCCGAGGTCGTGCCAGGGCGGGACCCAGCCGACCAGGACATCGTGGGAGCCAGGATCGAGCAATGCGCGCGCGGACTGCAAAGACGCGAGCGCATTGCGCTGCAGGACCACCGCCGCGCGCGGCTCGCCGGAGGTGCCCGACGTCGGCTGCAGGAAGGCAACGTCCTCCGGATGGCCGGCGAGCGGCGGCAGCGGGTGCGAGCCGGCCAGTTCGCGCAGGTCGCGTAGGACGACCCGCGGACGGATGCGGGCGATGCGTCGGGCCGTCGTTTCGGCAGGAACCGAGGGATCGAAGAGGCAGGGGACGGCGCCGATGCGCTGCGCGGCGAAGTAGAGGCGGATCAGATCGAGGCCGGCCGGCAGGACGATCGCCACGCGATCGGCCGGTGCGACGCCGCGGTGCAGCAGGCCGGCCGCGAGGCGGTCGGCATCGTCGCGAAGGGCGCGGTAGCCGAGGCGCTCCTCCCCCATCCCGAACGCAAGCGCCTCCGGGGTGTCGCGCGCGCGGACATCGAGGACGCCGGCCAGCGTGACGACATCCGCTGCGATCGGCCGCACTAGCGCGGGACCTTCCGCGCCACGAGGAGCAGGCCCGGCCCGAACGGCAGGAAGGAGAAGAGGCGGTCGAGGGCGAACACGCCGCGCACGAGGCCGACCAGGGCCCGCGAGCGGCCGGCGCGGGCGACCGATTGCAGCGCGGCGTCATCGGTCACCTGCCGGCGCGCCCGGCGCTTGTTCATGGGCAGCAGGAAGAGCGTGTCGTAGGCGAGCACGATGGGGAAGCCCCAGAAGGATGCTTTCTCGATCGAGAACGACGCCCGCCGGAAGAGCGCGGTCAGCTCGGCGCGCGAGTAGCGGCGGCGATGCTCGTAGTAGTCATCCGAGGCGGACCAGAGGCTGCGCAGCGCCGGCACCGTCGCGATGCAGGTGCCGCCCGCGGTCAGGATGCGGCCGATCTCGCCGGCGGCCGCCGCGTCGTCATCGAGATGCTCGAGCGTCTCGCCGGTCGTGACGGCGTCGAAGGCGCCGTCGCGGAACGGCATGCGGGTCAGATCGCCCACCACGGCAGGCAGGGAGGAGGTCCGTTTCACGTGCAGCGCGGCCTCGAACGAGTAGTCGATGCCGACCACCGCGTAGCCGCTGCGCTGCATCCGCACGGCGAGCTGTCCCAGGCCGACCGCGCCGTCGAGAATGCGGGCATGCGGAGGGAGGCGCCGCACTTCGCGCACGATCATGGCAAGGCGGTGTTCGTGGCGGGGGCCGAACATCTCAGGCTGGGTGCCCCAGGCGTGGGTGGCGGTCTCGGGATGGGGGGGCATTTGCGTCGTCCCTTACCCCGAGCCTATCATTGTGTATTCCCGTATCTCGAACGCTTTTCGGGGGTGTGGCATGCGGATGGGTCGGATAGCGGCGGTTCTACTTTGCGCGGTCATCGCGCCGATGGCGTTTGCAACGCACGTCCCCGGATCGACGGAAGTCATCACCTACGACGGCGGCCTCGCGCCGACGACGCCCTCCACCGGGACCATCGGCTGGAGCGCTCCGGTCGACGGCTACGACTGGTATTGCTTCGACGTCACCACCGGCACGGCCGTCTCCATCAGCGTCACCCGCACCTCGGGGGACATCTTCCCCAACGTCGGCATCATGCGCGGGCTGGCCGATACCGGCGGTACCGCGACGCTGAGCATCATCAACGAGACGTCGAACAGCACCGCGACGTCCACCACCCTCACCTTCACCCCCGACTTCACCGGCCCGGTCACGCTCTGGGTCTCCACGTTCCTGGGCGAGGCGCAGGGCGGCTACTCCGTGACCATGACCGGCGGCGCCGCGCGCACCTCGTGCGGCGCGAACGCGGGACCGGCCGGGCCGCAGATCTCGATCGCCGTGCCGGACCTGCTGGAGGACCGCTCGGTCGGCAACGACCAGACCATCACCGTCCCGGTGACGGTGCAGACGGTGAGCAATTTCGCCAACGATGTGTTCGTGAACGTGGCCGGCCTGCCCGAGGGCGTGACCGCAACGCTTTCACCGACGTCATTCGTCGCGCCGGGCCGCGGCACTTCGACGCTGACCATCAAGACCGGCGCGCTGACGCTGCCCGGCACGTACCCGGTCTTCCTCACCGCCGTGGGCGGCGACCAGACCGCTTCGACCAGCTTCGTGGTGAACATCACCTGCGACCCGCCCAAGCTCCTCGGCATCGGCCAGCCGCTCGACCGGGTGGTGAACCGCAACAACGTGGCGCAGCTCGAGGTGACGCCGGTCGGCACCGGGCCGTTCTCCTACCAGTGGTACTCCGGCTACACCGGCTCGACGCTCTTCCCGCTCTCCGGCGGCAACGGCCGCACGTTCACCACGGGCCCGATCACCGATACGACGAGCTACTGGGTCCGCGTGTCGAACGCCTGCGGCAGCGTGGACAGCCGCACGGTGAACGTGACGGTGGGAAACGCGATCCCGACGGCGGTGACGCCGCACCGAAGGACGCACTGAGGGGCTACTTTTTCGCGGGTTTCGCCTTGGCCAGGGAGAGGCAGAGACTGCGCAGTTGAGCCGTCCGCTTGATGCGGACCGTGACGGCGCGCGCGGACATGTCAGCCTTCATCGCGCCGCCCTACACTCCCAACAGCTCCCGCACCGCCCCCGGCGCCTGGTCCAGCGCCTCGCTCAGCTTGTCCGCATCCTTGCCGCCGGCCTGGGCGAGATCGGGCTTGCCGCCGCCCTTCCCCCCGATGATCGGGGCGAGCTTGGCGATGAGCGACGTCGCGGGCAGGCGCTCCACCAGGTCGCGCGTCACGCCGACCAGGAGCGAGACCTTGCCGGAGGCCGAGGAGCCGAGCACCACCACGCCGCTCTTGAGCTTGGAGCGGAGGGTGTCGGCGAGGTTGCGCAGGTCGCCGCCTTCCACGTTCTCCACGAGGCGGGTGAGCAGGCGGATGCCGTCCACGTCGACGGAGTCATCGCCGGCGGGTGAAGCGCCGCCGGAGGCGAGCTTCATCTTCAGCTGCTTGAGCTCCTTCTCCAGCTGCTTCTGCTTCTCCTGCAGCGAGCGGACGAAAGCCGGCAGCTCGGCCGGCGCGGTGTTCAGCTGCGACTGCAGCGCGCTGACGGTGTCGTCCAGGCGCCGGAAGTGCTCCAGCGCGCCGCGGCCGGTGAGCGCCTCCATCCGCCGCACGCCGGCGGCGAGCGAACGGTCGGAGGTGATCTTGAAGATGCCGATGTCGCCCGTCCGGTTGACGTGGCAGCCGCCGCAGAACTCGCGCGAGTAATCGCCGGCGGCCACGATCCGCACCACGTCGCCGTACTTTTCGCCGAACATGGCCACCGCGCCGCTCTGCTTCGCGTCCGCGATCGGCATCACCGTCTTCGTCACTTCCAGGTTCCGGCGGATCTGCTCGTTGACCTGATCCTCGATCGCGGCCAGCTGCGCCTCGGTCGGAGCGGCCGGCGCGGTGTAGTCGAAGCGCAAACGGTCGGGCGCCACCAGCGAGCCGGCCTGCTGCACCGTCGGCCCGAGGGTGTCCTTCAGCGCCTTGTGCAGCAGGTGCGTCGCGGTGTGATTGGCGGTCGTGTCGAGGCGCTGCGGCGCCGGCACGGAGGCCGAGACCGTGGCGCCGATGGGGAGATGGCCATCGTCCACGCGCACCCGTGACACGACCAGGTCGCCGACCGGCTTCTGCGTGTCGAGCACGGTGGCCCGTCCGCTTTCCCACTCCAGCGTCCCGGCGTCGCCGATCTGCCCGCCCGACTCCGCGTAGAACGGCGTCGGTGAAAGCACGACCTCGGCCTCGGAACCGTGGTGAAGCACGTCGCGCTCTTCGCCCTGGATCACGATCGCCTTCACGGTCGAAGGGACGCCCGAGTACTGCTCGTAGCCGACGAACTCCACCGGCCCGGTCTTCTCCGCGATGCGCGCGAACGCGGTGGCATCGGTCGATGACTGGAACTTGGACGATGCCTTCGCCTTGGCCCTCGCCGAAGACATCATCTGCTCGAAGCCTTCCCGGTCGAGCGTCACGCCTTCGTCCTCCGCCAGTTCGGCGATGAGGTCGATGGGGATGCCGTAGGTGTCGTAGAGACGGAAGACTTCCTCGCCGCCGAGGATGCGCTCGCCGCGGGCGCGGACGGCGTCGAGGACGGCGCCGACGCGCTCGATGCCGGTGGAGAGCGTGCGCGAGAAGCGCTCCTCCTCCGAGCCGAGCGTGAGCAGGACCGCTTCGCGCCGCTCGTGGATCTCGGGATAGGCATCCCCCATCGCCTCGATCACGGAGTGGACCAGCTCGGACAGGACCACCGGCTTGGGCAGCTTGCGGCCGAAGCGGATGGCCCGGCGGATGATGCGGCGCAGCACGTAGCCGCGCCCTTCGTTGGAGGGGATCACGCCGTCGCTGATGAGGAACGTCGCGGCGCGGGAGTGGTCGCAGAGGACGCGCACCGCGGTGTCGAGCTCGTCCTCCATCCGGCCGGTGTACTGATGCCCGCTGATGCCGGCGATGGTGCGCATCAGCGGCCGGAACAGATCGATGTCGTAGTTCGTGGACGCGTTCTGCAGCACGCTCGTCACCCGCTCCAGGCCCATGCCGGTGTCGACGGACGGCGCGGGGAGCGGGGTGAGGGTACCGTCCGCGTCGCGGTCGTACTGCATGAAGACCAGGTTCCAGATCTCCATGGTGTCGTCGCCTTCGCCGTTGACGAGGGCCGCGACGTTCCTGGCCATGTCGTCGCCGCGGAAGTAGTGGATCTCCGAGCAGGGGCCGCAGGGGCCGGTGTCGCCCATGGACCAGAAGTTGTCCTTCTTGCCGAAGCGGAGCACGCGCTCGGGGCGGGCGCCCATCTTCACCCACAGTTTTTCCGCTTCCTCATCGGCCGGCACGTTGCCGTCGCCTTCGAAGACGGAGAACCAGAGGCGCTCCGGATCGAGCTTCCAGACGTTGACCACGAGCTCCCAGGCGAAACGGATCGCCTCTTCCTTGAAGTAGTCGCCGAAGGAGAAGTTGCCCAGCATCTCGAAGAACGTGTGGTGGCGCGCGGTGCGCCCCACGTTCTCCAGGTCGTTGTGCTTGCCGCCGGCGCGGACGCATTTCTGGGAGGTGGTGGCGCGCTTGTAGTCGCGCTGCTCGCGCCCGAGGAAGACGTCCTTGAACTGGTTCATGCCGGCGTTCGTGAAGAGCAGCGTCGGGTCGCCCGCCGGGACGAGCGAGGAGCTGGAGACGCGGCGATGGCCGTTCGTCTCGAAGTACTTCAGGAACTGTTCGCGGATCTGGCTGGTGGTGAGCATGAGGGCGGGGATCGTAACAGCGGGGCGGTGCGGTGTCATCCCGGGGAAGTTGTCAGTGATCAGTTGTCGGTTGTCGGTCGAGGACCGGGCTACTGACAACCGATAACTGACAACCGGCAACTACTCCCGCAATGCCCTCTCCACCACCTCGATCACCGCCGAGGTGTCGAAGCCGCTGCGCGCCAGGGAGGCCATCAGCTTGGCCCGTCCCTCGTCCGAGGCCGCGTACTCGTCGCCGCGCCGGCGGCGCAGCGACTCGAGCTTGCGCCGGCACAGCGCCTCGAGCTCCGCCCGCTCCCGCTCCGGATCGAGATGTTCGGCGACGGCGCGCGCCGCGGCGGATGAGGAAACACCCGCCTCGGAGAGCTCGCGCAGGATGCGCAGGCGGCCGATCCGCTTGGTGGCGCGGGTGCGGACGAACGAGTCGGCGAAGCGGTCGTCATCCAGCCACTTCTCCTCGCGCAGACGGTCCAGCGTGGCCGCGATCGTCTCCTCGTCGAACTTCTTCGCGCGCAGCTTCCGCCGCAACTCCGCGGCGGAGTTGAAGCGGAAGTTCAGGATGCGCAGCGCGGCGGTGTAGCAGTCCACCTAGATCGTGTTGGAGAAGTCGAAGGGCGAGTCGTCGCCGAACGGGTCGTTCGACTCCGCGCCGCTCACGGTCAGCTTCGACTCCATCTCCTCGCGGGAGATGTCCGAGGTGGACTGGATGCCCTGCAGCTTGAGGCGGAACTCGTCCGGGTTCGACGCGCGGCGCAGCGCCTCGTCGAGCGTGATGAGCCCGTTCTTGTAGAGCGTGTAGAGCGACTGATCGAACGTCTGCATGCCGTACTGCGAGGTACCGGCCGCGATGGCGTCCTTGATCAGCTTCGTCTTTTCCTTGTTCTCGATGCAGTCCCGGATGTAAGCAGTCGAGATCAAAACCTCGGCCGCCGGCACCCGGCCCAAGCCATCCGCGCGCGGCAGGAGGCGAAGGGAGATGACCGCCTTGAGGACGGCCGCGAGCTGCAGGCGGATCTGCTTCTGCTGGTGAGGCGGGAAGACGGAGATGATGCGGTTGACGGTCTCCGTGGCGTCCATGGTGTGCAGGGTGGAGAGCACGAGGTGGCCCGTCTCGGCCGCGGTGAGCGCGGTCTCGATCGTTTCGTAGTCGCGCATCTCGCCGACCAGGATGACGTCCGGATCCTGGCGCAGCGCCGACCGCAAGGCCTGGGAGAACGACTTGGTGTCGACCTCGATCTCGCGCTGGTTCACGATCGATTTCTTGTCCCGATGGAGGAACTCGATGGGGTCCTCCACCGTCATGATGTGTTCCGTGCGATGGGCGTTGATGTAGTCGATCATCGCGGCCAGGGTGGTCGACTTGCCGGAGCCAGTGGTCCCGGTGCAGAGGATCAGGCCGCGCCGCTCCTCGGCGATCTTTTCCAGGACCACGGGCAGCATCAGCTCGCGGATGGAGAGGATCTTGACCGGGATGACGCGCAGGACCATGCCCACCGTGCCCCGCTGCTGGAAGATGTTGCAGCGGAAGCGCCCCAGGCCGGGGACGGAGTAGGCGATGTCGATCTCGTAGTTGTTCTTGAACTTCTCTTTCTGGCGGGAGGACATGATCGAGAACGCCATGGCGATCGTGTCTTCCTGCATGAGGCGCTTGAGCTCGACGAGCGGAATGAGCTCGCCGTCGACGCGGATGACGGGATGCGATCCGACTTTGATGTGAAGGTCCGACGCCCTCCGCTCAGCCGCAATCTTCAGCAGGTCATTGATGTGCACGGGGTCTCCTCGAATTGTGAGCGGATGATTATACGCGCCGCTCCGTACGAGGGTCGTGATCGCGCCGCTCGTCACGCTCCTGCTCGCTCTTCCCCTCTCCCGTGCAACTGTTGGCCGCGCCGGGGCGCCGCGCTACGCTGAGACGAGCTTCTCCACATCCTCCAGCCACCGCCGCCGCCCTTCCAGCTCGTGCATCGTGCCGAGGGTGCTGAGGTACTCGTACGGGTCCTCCTCGGCGTTGAAGGCGGAGACGGCCTCGCGGACCCGCAGCAGCTCGCGCTCGAGATTTTCCAGCGCCACGGCGACGAACTCGCGGCGCTTCTCGGCCGGCAGCGCGCCGAGGAAGGAGAGGCGGGTGCGAACCGGGTCGAAGGTCGGGGCGGCCGTCCATTGCGGCAGCGGCGGGCCGATCCAGCGGCGCAGCGCGGCCAGCCCGCGGCGGGTGATGGAGAACTCCTTCTTCGAGCCGCGGCCCCACTCGCTCTTCTTCGCCTTGATCAGGCCGTGCAGCTCGAGCCGGGCCAGGAGCGGATAGATCGCGCCGGCGCTGCCGCTCCAGTGCGCGGAGATCGAGGCCAGGAACTCCTGGCGCACGACGTACGCCGTGCACGGCCCGCGCAGCCAGACCACGCCCAGGACGGTGCTCTCCAGTTCGGTCGCCTCGCGCATTGGTGCGAAACATCATAGCCGGTCCGGCGTATAGTACGAATCGGACTATGAGACGCACGACGCTCTGCCTGCTCCTCTTCCTCGCCGCCGGCTGCACCACCGCGCCGGGCCCGCTCACCAAAGACGAAGCGCTCGACCGCTGGGCCGCCGCCCTGGGAGGGCGGGAGCGGCTGGCGCGCATCCGCGCCGTCCATCGCGAGCTCGCCCTCACCATGAAAGGCGTCTCCGGCACGGAGCGCGACTGGACGACCGCGGCCGGCCAGTCGCGCGGGGAGACGCAACTGGCCGGCTATTCGTCCATCACCACCTTCGACGGCAGCGAAGGGTGGTCGGCGGACGGCGACGCGCAGCCGCATCGCATCAGCGGCTTCGATCTCAACATCGCCGTCACCAACCTCTACATGGATTCGTTCTCCATGTTCTTCCCCGATCGCCGCCCCGGCACCATCGAGCTGGCCGATGCGAACGGCCCGTACGTCGTGCTCCTGCTGAAACCGGCCGGCGGCCGCGAAGCGCGGGTGCTGCTCGATCGCAGGACGTGGCTGCCGCACGCCATCCAGCAGCCGTTGCAGGAGCGGACGCAGCTCACCACCATCAACTCCTGGGAAGAGGTCGATGGCGTCAAGTTCCCGCATGAGCTGCTGCAGTCGACCGGCGATCCGAAGTTCGACATCGGGATCACGGCCACCAGGACGGAGCTCAATCCCGCCGTCGATGCGGCGCTGTTCGGCAAGCCGGAGTCGAAGCTGGCCGCCATCGCGTTCCCCGGCGGCGCCAGCGTCGCCATCTCGCCGTTCCGCCTCGTGCAGAACCACATCTACTTCCCGCTCTCCGTGAACGGCTCCGCGCCGACCGATTTCATCTTCGACACCGGCGCCGACTTTACGCTGATCGACCGCAAGCGCGCCGAGGCTCTGGGGCTGAAGATGTCCGGGGCCCTGGAGACGCGCGGCTCGGGGCCGGCCTCGGCGCAGACGGCGTTGATCCCCAATCCGCGCATCGCCTTCGCCGGCCTGGAGCTGCCGCTGCAGTCGATCGCCGCCATCGACCTCGGCGCGCTGTCGCTGCGCGAGGGGAAGGCCATGGAAGGCATCGTCGGCTACGGAGTGCTCAGCCGCTTCATCATCGACATCGACTACGCGCGCGGCGAGCTCCGCTTCCACGACCCGGCCTCGTATGTGCCCGATCCGGAGGCCATCGCGCTGCCGATCACGTTCTACGGCAACGCGCCGATCGTGACGGTGAAGGTGACGGGCGCGGACCGCGTCTCCCACCAGGCGCGCCTGCTGGTCGACACCGGCGCGCGCGCCGCGGTGGACCTGGGCAAGCCGTTCCTCGACCGCACGCATCTCGCCGAAGGGCCCACGATCGACGGGCTGCTGGGGGCGGGGGTTGGCGGCGTGACGACGCAACGCATCGGACGCCTGACCCGGATCGATTTGGCGGGCATCCCCATCGAGGCACCGATCACGAGCTTCTCCACGGCGACCACCGGCGGCGATGCCGACCCGAACTTCGACGGCCTCCTCGGCGGCGAGATCCTCCGCCGCTTCACGCTGACCGTCGATTATCCGCACGAGCGCCTCCTGCTGCGGCGCAACGCCGCCTTCCACGAGCCGTTCGAGTACGACATGAGCGGCATCTACTTCGTCGCCATCGACGCGAAGCTCGACCGCTTCCGCGCCGACCACGTGATCCCCGGCTCGCCCGCTGCCCTGGCCGGCGTCGCGGTCGGCGACGAGCTGGTGTCGGTGGATGGGCGGGCCGTGACGTCGCTGGAGGAGCTGCGGTTGATGTTGAAGAAGGAGGGCGAGCAGCACGTGCTGATGCTGCTGCGAGGTGGAAAGACCATCGAGGCGAAGCTGGCGACGCGTAGACTGATCTGAATGCTCCAGCACCTCGTCGTCACCCCGGGCAAGCAGCCCGACACCGCCGCCCTCCCCCTCGTCGTGCTCATGCATGGGCGGGGGGCGGACAACCGCGATCTGGCCGACCTCGCGCCGCTCATCGACGACGGCTACCGCTGGGTCTTCCCCAACGCGCCGAAGCCGTTCCAGCCCTATCCCGGCATGTCGTTCGGCTACACCTGGTTCGACGGCTGGCCGCCGGAGGGCGACTCCATCGTCGAGTCGCGCCGCCTCCTGCTCGCGCTCCTGGACGACCTGGTGCAACGCTTTCCCACTCCGCCCGGCAAGGTGGTCCTCAGCGGCTTCTCGCAGGGCGGCCTCATGGCGCTCGACGTCGGCTACCGGACGGAGCAGCCGCTGGCGGGCATCATCACCATGTCCGGCGCTTTGTACGAGGCCGATCAGGGCGACCTCGACGCCCACCGCGACATCCCGGTGCTCCTCGTCCACGGCACGAGCGACGACATGATCCCGGTCACCGCGGCCCGCCGCGCGCGGGCCGTTCTGGAAGAGCACGGCATCGAGCCGGAGTACCACGAGCTCCCGATGGGGCATCACGTGACGGACGCGTCCATGAAGGTCGTCGGAGACTTCCTGAAGCGGAATCTTCATGGCAGACCGCTTGCTTAAGTCCTCATCGCGATGACTCCAAATAACCGACTGCTCCTTGCGGCCGCGCTCGCTTCGACCGCGGTCCTTTCCGCCCCTCGCGCTGATGCCTCGCTGACCCGCGCTGTCGACTTCGACACGAAGGTCGCCGAAGCGCAATCGGTGGTCCTGGGCAAGGTGACGAAGACCGAGTCGCGTTGGGACGCGAGCCATCGCTGGATCCTCACCTACTCCACCATCCGGGTGGAGAAGGCGCTCAAGGGAACGGCCGGGCAGGAAGTCACCCTGGTCACGCCGGGCGGCCAGGTGGGCAACATCGGCCAGTCGACGGTCGGCATCCCGGAGTTCCGCGAGGGCGATGAGAACGTCGTCTTCGTCAAGCAGTCCCGGGTGGGCCCGACGGTCCTCTACTTCGACCAGGGGACGTACGAAGTCTCGCGCGACGGCAACCAGCGCATGGTGACGCCGGTCGCCACGGACGCCGTGGTCGTCGATACGCAGCGCGGCATGGCCGTGAGCCCCGAGGGGGCCCGGACGCTCGCCCAGTTCGAGGCGGACGTGAAGCGCGCCGAGCACGGCGCCCTGCAGCGGATGGAGCTCGTCCGCGAGCGCCAGCGTCAGGACGCGGATGCCCGATCGCTGTCGTCCATCATCCTGCGCAACAAGCTGCTGATCGCCCTGGCGCTCCTCGGCATGACCCTGGCCACGTGGCAGATCCTGAAGAAGTAATGTAGGGCCGGCTCTCAGCCGGCCCAGCTTTCACGGATCAATCGGGCCGGCTGAGAGCCGGCCCTACATTTTTTTCGCCACGCCCCGCCGTACCGCATCCTCCAGCAGCGGCACCATCCTGCGCTCCACGTCGCGCTCGATGGCATCGCGCTCGTTGTCCAGGCGCCGCTCCTCGTCCTCCAGCGCGCGCAGCTGGCGCTGCACATCCTTGAGCTGCCGCTCCAGGTCGTGCAGGCGGGTCCTGTCGGCGTGCTCCTCCTGATCCTCCAGCGCGTCGTGCTCGCGGTCGAGGGCCGTCTCCTTCTTCTCCAGCGGGCGCAGGCGCGCCATCAGCTGGTCGTACTCCGGGTCGGACGCGCGGTACGGCTCCCACAGCCGGTCGATGGCGCCGAGCGTGACGGCATCGCGCGTCAGGTACTCGGTGCCGCCCAGGCGGAACCAGATGAAGTTCGTGCCGAGCCGGTCGCGCAGCTCGATGGCGCGGTCCATGTTCATGTGGTGCATGGAGATGGTCTGGCGGTTGTTGCGGACCCAGACGTACGAGAACGGATTGCCGGCGAAGAGGGGGAAGGCGAGAACGGCGAGCAGGGCGAGCTTTCGCATGGTCGTTGGACGACGGGTCGGTGGCGGCGGTTAGCTCTCGCTCAGGCCGCGCCGGGCGAGCTCGGCGCGGAGCCAGCCATCCGCCTCCTGGCGGTTGATGATGTCGCGCAGCGAGATCTTCCGCTCATCGAGGAAGAGCGCCTTCTCGGCGATGCGGTACGTCCGCAGCCCCTCCCAGGGGACACGCTTCCACCAGAAGAGGCGCGTGCGCAGCTCGAGGCCGTGGTCGTCCGCCTTCAGATAACGGCGTTGCGCGATCTGCACGTCGAACACGCCGAACGCCAGCAGCAGCAGCGGCTGCAGGAAGGCGAGGATGTAGATCGGCAGGTGATGGCGTTCCTGCAGTTTGGCCAGCCCTTCCACGGTGAGCATCGCGGCGCCGGCGATCTCCAGCCAGCCGACGCGGCTGTGGGTGTGGCGCACTCTCTCCCGGATGGCGGCGCCGATGAGGATCGCGCCGGCCGCGACCTCGAAGTACGGCAGCACGCGTCCGTGCCCGAGGTGATCCCAGCCGGTGACGATGAGCACCACCGCGGCGAAGAGGTGCTGCACCACCTGCACGCGCTTCATCCGCTCCGCGCGGCGGCTGCGCAAATAGAGGATGGCGGTGGGCATGGGGCGGCGATTGTAGCGACTTCGGCATCGCTCTTGATGTGTCCGGCCTCATGGCGGACAAACAGGCGGCACTCGACCGCGCCCTCGACGAGCAGGAGGATCTCCTCCTTCTCTACCAGCCGATCCACGACGCGAAGACGCGGGAGATCGTCGCGGCCGAGGCGCTGTTGCGGCAGCGGCGGGAATCGGGGGAGATCCGGGAGGCGGGCATCATCACCGCCGCGGCGGAGGATGCGCCGCGGGGCGACCTCTTCGCCCTCGACTCCATCGTGGTGGAGAAGGCCCTCCGCGACGCGGCGCGCTGGCAGGAGCGCGCGCCGAACGTGCGGCTGCACATCAATCTCTCCCCCCGCGAGTTCCAGGAAGGCAACGTCCTGGATCGCCTGACCAAGCTCGTCTCCGGCTGCGGCATCGACACCCGCCGGCTGACGGTGGAGATCACCGAGACGAGCTACATCGAGCGTCCCGAGGAGACGATGCACATCCTGGAGGAGCTGAAGAAGCTCGGTATCCAGCTCTGGCTGGACGACTTCGGCACCGGCCACTCCACCCTCACCCATCTGCAGAAGTTCCCTGTCGACGGGATCAAGATCCCGGCCGACTTCGTGAAGTGCGTGGAGGAGAACAAGCGCTGCCGCGCGATCACGAAGGCGCTCATCACCGTGGCCCACGAGATCGGGACGAAGGTGATCGCGGAAGGGGTGGAGCACGAGAAGCAGCGCGAGTCGCTGATGCGCTGGGGCTGCGACTACATCCAGGGGTTCCTCTTCAGCAAGCCGATGACCATCGACAAGTTCGAGACGACGCTGCGTTAGCCGGCGTTACGCCACCTGCCGCGCCGCCACCTTTTCCTCTTCCGGGCAGTAGAGCTCGCGGCGGCGCTCCAGGTCCTTGATCACGTTGCGCTTGAACTCGTCCGGACCGCCGTGGGCCATCAGCTCGGCGATGTACTTTTCGACCTGCACGATCTCCAGGCGCATGCGCACGGTCTTGAAGACGCGCGGCGCGCCGCCGGGATGCTGCACGTGATGCAGGCCGCCGCTGTAGGCGATGAGCATCCGCCCTTCCCTGACCGCGAGGAGGATGTCCGCGATGCCGCCGCGCACGGTCATCGGGTTGCCATGCAGATCGAGCCCGTTCCGCCGCTTCATCCGCCCCTCGGGCAGGATGATGACCATCGAGTGCGGATCGATCTTGTTCAGGACGTTGAACCAGGTGTGGTCCCGCTCCCGGGTGATGGCGATGACGTGATGGGCCACGAACTTGAAGAGCAGGCCCACCAGCGGCCGGCCGGTGGTTTTGTCCGCCGCCGGCACCACGCCGTGCGCCGCGACCCGCCAGAGGAAGGAGTTCGGCACGCCGCCCAGGAAGACCGGCTCGAAGAGGCTGGTGTGGTTGAGGAAGGCGACCAGGCGATGGCTCCGCCACGGGTTCTTCGGCACGTCCCCCACCCAGGCAAAGTCGTGTCGATAGAAGATCTTGCTCAGGTACCTGAGCGTCAGGAGCGTGGTGAAGACGAGGACGGTTCTGAGCCAACCCACGGGCGGTGAGGGTAGCACGACTGCCCGCCGGCGGGCAGCGAGCAGGAGAACGTCAGACCTTCGGCCGCAGGTTCTCCTGCTCGCGGCCCGCGGCCCGCTGCTCGCTATCGGAGTGCTTTCTCGAACCGCTTGGCGAAGACCGGCCCCTTCCCCTCGTCTTCGTGCTTGAAGAAGACGTACCCGGACTGCCACGGCTGGCGCTGGATCCGCGCCGCCCAGCCGCCCAGCTGCTCGTCGGAGTACTCCGTCCGGCGCAGGCGGAGGTAGCCCCAGGTGGCGGTGGGGATGACCAGACTCTCCGGGTCGGAGACTTCGTCCGTGTCGGAGAGGCACATCGCGGCGTCGTGGCCGCGCAACAGCTCGTAGATCTCCTCGTCCAGCCAGGAGTCGTGGCGGAACTCGAAGCCGATCTTCCCCTCCCGCGGCAGGATGCGCAGGAAGTCGCGCAGCCGCTCGGCGTCGCGCTTGAGGTACGGCGGCAGCTGGAAGAGGACCGACCCGAGCTTCGGCCCCAGCGCCTCCGCCGCCTCGTACAGCCGCCTCACCTCCTCGGACGCATCGACCAGCTTCTTCTGATGGGTGATCCGCTGCGGCGCCTTGAGCACGAAGGTGAACCCCTCCCCCACCTCGGTCGCCCACTTGCCGAGCGTCTTCGGATCGGGCATGCGGTAGAACGTGTTGTTGATCTCCACCGCGGAGAACTCCCCCGCGTAGAAGGCCAGCATCTTCGCCGCCGGCAGGTCTTCCGGGTAGAACGTGCCCTTCCACTCCTTGTAGCTGTAGCCGCTCGTGCCGATGTGGATCTGCATGGAGGGATTGTAGTTGCTGGTTACTGGTTGCTGGTTACTGGCAGGCGTCCCGATTCGGTTCTACCAGCAACCAGCAACTGCCATCACACCCCGATCAACCCATTCCGGATCCCATACCGATACAGCCCCAGGTTGTCCTCCACGTCGAGCTTGCGCATGAGGCGGGAGCGGTGGGTGGTCACGGTTTTTACGCTGATGTCGAGATCGGCGGCGATCTCCTTGAGGCGCTTGCCGGCGAGGAGCATGGAAAACACCTCCGTCTCGCGCGGGGAGAGGCGGTCGTGGAGCAGCTGGCCGGCGGCGCCGGTCGCGCTGTCGATGAGGGCCAGGGCGGCGCGCTTCCAGCGGTCGAGCTGGTCGGCGGTCATGCCCGGTTGCAGGTTCTGGATGGTCGTGCGGAGCTCAGTCATGGCTTTCACCTGGCGAATGGTAGGGCTCCGCCTATCGGCACCTGCTTACTTGGACGTTTAGGTGCCCCCCGCCACCTTCGCCGTCCCGAATCCGGTCACTTTCGCCACGTCGTCCATCACCCCGATGGAGATCGCATCCGTGGCCTTGTTCGCGGTGACCGCGATCTTCACCGTCAGCTGCTTGCGCCGCGGCAGCGACTCGGCCGGGAAGCGGATCGGGTACTCCTGCCTGGTCACCTTCGAGGTCGCGCCGTCGCGGCGGAAGAAGGCCGCGTAGACCGAGATCCTGCCCGTGAGGTCCGCCCCTTCCGGCACCAGCGTCAGCGAAGCAGTGGGGATCTTGATGTCCACCGGCACGGTGACATCCTCCCCCGCCGCCGCCGCGGCCGCTCCGGCCGAGACGCTGATGTTCAGCTGGTTCTTGGCCACCGGGTAGATGAGGTTCGCCATCACCGCGTCGTTCATCTCCGAGGTGACGGAGCGGTCGACGTATGCCTCGCGCGTCCGGACGGAGAGGCCCGGCTTCTTCACCCGCACCGAGATCTTGTGCACCGAATCGGCGGCCGAGCCGTCGGCGCGATAGCCGAGCGAGTAATAGGAGGTGAGATCGTTGAGGATGCGGTCGAAGCCGAGCCTGAAGTCGGAGGAGCCGGTGAGGGCGACGCCGCCCGTGGCGCCGGCGATCTGCTGCAGCGGCTGGTCGATGTTCTTCATGTTGTCGACCACCACCGGCATGTCGTTGAAGCCGGGCGCGCCGACCGAGGCGTCGTTGTTGCCGAGGCCGCCGAACTTGCCGGCTGCGGAGATCGGGTAGAGCGTGACGCCGCTGGCGTTCGCGGTGGCGATCACGTCCGCCAGCAGCGGCGCATCGTCGAAGCGGGCGATCTCCGCCCGCGGACTCTGGTTCTTGCCATTGAGGAAGCCGTCCTTGATGGCGTCGAGATGCTCGAAGATCTGCTTCGCCTGGGCCGTGGAGAACGACTCGGTGACGAAGACGAAGAGCTTCTTCCCCTCGAAGCTCTTCATCTGGGCGATGACGCCCTTGACCGCCTCCGCCTTCTGCCGCTGGTCGTACAGCACCTGCTCGGCGAAGTTGCGCGCCGCGGCGAAGGCCGGCTCGTAAGGCGGCTTTGTTTTCGTATCGAGGCCGGAGTTGGCCAGCATGACCGGATCGCCGGAAGGCTTGTTGATGTCCCGCTGCTGGCGTTTCGGATCGGCGTTGACGGAGGAGTCGAAGTCGTTCGGCATCTGGGAGATCTCTTTGGCCGCGCGGCGGAAGCGCGCCTCCTGCTCGATCCCGGCCGTCCCCTGCCTGGCGATGGCGTCGATGGCCGTCAGCGCCGCGGTCTTGTCGGCCGTGAACGGCAGGTCCATCCGCAGCGAAGGGCTCCAGCTGAAGATGGTGATCTCGTCGCCGGGCCGCACCGCCTGGTTGACGAAGTCCTTCAGCGCCGGGATGAGCTGGTTGCGGTTCATCGGCAGCAGCGTCGACTGGTCGACGAAGACCACGACGTGCCGCCGGGCCGGCGCGGCCGACTGCACCGCCAGCTGCTTCCGCCCCTCGGGCGTCACCAGCGTCGCCCGCGTCTCCTCCACGGCCATGAAGTTGGAGATATCTTTCTTCCTGCCGTTCTCGAAGATCTCGAAGTCATCCTTCGAGAGGCCTTTGACCGGGTTGCCCGATTTGTCCGTGACGACGGCATCGATGTTGATGACGCGCACTTCGATGACTTCTCCGTACTGCTGGCCGAGCAGCGGAAGGGGCGCGGCGCTGGAAAGAGCCAGGCTGAGAACGACGGCTGCCATTCGACGGATCATGATCTCTCTCCCGGTCAGTCGCGGCCGGCGGGAAGCGGCCGCGCTCACTCTCTCTTCATGTCGCACGCGCGCGGTGCGACCAGCATGAAGTTGCTGCATCCCCGATCGTTGGCCAGGCCGCGCTTCGCGCACTCGGCCACGGCCCACTGCGCGCTCTTGAAGATCTCGCTGCCGCGCGGCGCGGTCGCGCAGAAGGCGGGGGTGACGGTGGCGGAGCGGACGCAGGACTCCATCCAGATCTGCGTCGTGAAGCGCCCCTTGAACGACTTGCCGCTGGCCCGGTAGAGGCGCACCGACTCGTCCATGCAGTCGGTGACGTCCTTGCCCCGGCCGTACTCGGATCCCTGCGCGGTGAGCTGCTTCATCTGCGCCTGCAGCCGGCCGCCGTTGCGGCTCATCCAGCGATAGCCGACGAAGGCGAGGATGATGACGGTGACGATGCCGACGGCGATGATGGCGAGGACGACCTGCAGCCAGCGGGGCATCCCGCTATTTTGCAGCGTGCTTGCTCGCCGCGCGCAGCTCGATCTGCCCCTCTCGGACACGAACTTGAAAACAACGGGCCGGGAAGGTGCTCGGACCGTTGACCACGCTGCCGTCCTCCAGCGCGAACTCGGAGCCGTGCCAGGGGCACTTGATGGCCCCGTCCAGCAGAGGCCCCTCCGATAGCGGGCCGCCGAGGTGCGGGCAGGTGTCGGTGAGGGCGAAGATCTGCTCGCCCCGTTTGACCAGCACGATGGCCACGCCGTCCGCCACGACGCGGGTCGGCTTGTTCTCGGCCAGGTCGGCGGCGGCCAGCACCCGAACGAAGTCCTCCGGCTTGTCGGCATCCGCGGTGGCGGTGTGGTCGATGCCGATCTGTTCGGCGAAGACGAGATGACCGCCCAGATACGCCGAGGCGCCGGCGATGGCGAAGCCCAGCATGGAGAGGGCGACGCCGGTATCACGACTGCCGCTCCGGCGCGAAATCAGCGACGCGGTGTAGAGTCCGGCCGCGGCGAGATTGAGCATGCCGTGCACCAGGCCGACCTTGCGTCCCCGCCCGTAGGTCTCCGACCAGTCGGTGGCGCCGGTGACCGCCGCGCCGACCGCCCCGAGCAGGCCGATGCCGACGGAGAGGTCGGCCGCGTTCGCGACGTCCTCGCTTTCGGTCATGCCCGCGACGGCGTCCAGGGCCAGGGCCACGGTCCACGCGCCGACCGGGATGTCGGTGAGCACCGGATGGAGCGGATGCCCCAGCCACGTGCCGTGCAGGAGGTTCTTCAGCTCGCGAGGGAGGACGTCGCGGATGGTGTCCGCGATCGGGCCGGAGGCTTCATCCAGCCATCCCTGGCCGTCGATCAGATTGGCAATGCTTTGCGATCCCATGCCGGGCGCGTGGGGCAAGTTGCGTTCCCGCTCGGTGCAGTTGCTGGTTACTGGTTGCTGGTTGCTGGTAGTGACCGGGTTCACGGCGGCACTTCTACCAGCAACCAACAACCAGCAACCAGCAACTTCTAAAACCTCACCCTCTGCCAATGCGCGTTCTTCGTCAGCGCCACCAGCGTGTCGCCGTCCCAGTAGACGGCGCCCCACTCCCGGCCGGCCGCCCAGCTCTGCGCGCTGCTGCCGGCGAAGCGAACGACAGTGTCGCCGCGGACGAGGAAGATGTTGCCCTCCTTGTCCACATGGAGCGACTTGGCCGGCCCGCCGGCGGCGCCTTCGCTCACGTCGATGGTTTTCTCGACGATGGCCTCGGCTACGGAGGCGGCCGAGTAGTCGGCGTCGCGCCAGTCGGGGCCTGTGCCTTTGGACAGCTGCTTGCCCAGGTCGAGGCGGAAGAGGATGACCTGCTGTTTCGCGGCGTTGTAGGCGGCGTAGCGGTTGGGGGCGACGCGGGTGATGAGATCCGCGCAGCCGATTGCATCCTTCAGGAGCCGGCCCAGGACCACGCCATCGCGGGAGAGAACGGTGACGCCGTTCTCGGTCAGCGCCACCACCGACGACGATGGCCCGGGGGCGATCGCGCCGACGCAGCCTTTCAGGCGGACGGCGAGCGTCGGGTTCGGCTCGTGGTCCGGGCCGAAGTCATAAAAGATGATCGCGCCGCGGTCACTCGCTTTCAACGGCAGCGCGTCCGCGGAGGCGGCGAACGACTTGTCGTCCAGCAAGGCGGCATCGAGGAGCTGGCCGCCGCCGTCGTCCTCGCGCGCGATGCGCGGCAGCGCCGCGGCGGGGACGATGACGTACGGCATCGCGTTCGATTTCGGGCCGCGCATCAAGGCGCCGCTCACGTTCGCCTTGCCGGACGGATAGACCACGAGATAGCGCCCTCCGCCGAACGGCACGATGCGCCGCGCCCGGTTGTGCACCACGGCCAGCGCCTCGCGGTTGGAGGGGTTGTCGGTCTCCGGCAGCTCGACCGGCGCGACCGATTCGGAGGATGGCTTCAGGGCGGTGAGCGCTACGAGGAGGAGAGCGGAAAGCATCTTCTATGTATAGCACTGTGACGGTTCCGTGTCCGCAGCCGGCCGTACACTCCTTTCCATGCGCCGCCTCCCGCTCGCCGTCGCGCTGCTCGTGCTTTCCCTCCCCGCGCTGGCCGGAACCTCGTTCGTCTTCGAGTGCCAGAACAACGGCACCGTGCCGTACACGTTCCGCGGCAAGGCGTGGGTGGAAGGGCCGCACGCGCGCTACGACGTGACGGAGGGCGGCCATCCGCTGTTCAACCCGAAGATGACCATCGTCTCCCGCGACCGCGGCTCCATCCTGATGATCATCGACCACCGCCAGCGGACGTACTTCATGCGCACCACCGACCTGATGACCGGCCAGCTGGCGCTCTGGCGAGGGCCGGGCACGTCGAAGGCATCGAAGCACACCGTCGCCGCCGCGCGCGAGACAGCGGAGGCGAAGATCGCCGGCCGCGACACCACGAAGCTCACCGTGCGCACCGGCTACAACCTGGCCATGGAGATCGAGGGAGAGAAGCTGAAGGGCCGGGTCGACTCGGACGCCACGTTCTGGATGATGCCCGGCACGCTGGAGGCCATCCCCTACGGCCTGCATTTCGCGCTGAAGACCGGCTTCCCCCCCATCGATGAAGAGATCGCCAGAGCGCTGGCCGGCAAAGGCAACCCCCTGCGCGAGGTGGTGAACGTCTCCCGGTCCATCGAAGGCGGCCCCGCGATGACCGAGACGTTCAAGCTCGACGTGTCGGAGGTGAAGGAGGAGCCGCTGCCGGCCGCCATCTTCAACGCGCCGGAAGGCTACGTGTACCGCGAGCCGTCGTTCGGGTTCGGGGCGCAGTGACGAGTTGCTGGTTGCTCGTTACTGGTTGCTGGTAGAGGCGCTGAGGCGCAAGTAACCAACAACCAGCAACCAGCAACTTCTCAATCCGCCACCGCCTCCGCCACCTTCTCCGCGAACGCCATGGCCATGCGCTGATGCTCGGCGGTGTAAAAGTCGGGCTCCTCCTTGTCGAGGGCGAGCATGCCGACGAGGCGGCCGTTGTGGAGGAGGGGGACGCCGAGCCAGGAGCGGATGCCGGCGCCGACGTGGAGGCCGCGGCGGAAGGCGCGGTATTGCTCGGTGTCGGAGACGATCAGGGGCCGGCGGCGATGCACGACTTCGCCGTTCGGCGTGTCGGCGGCATCGACGTCGAAGCTCTCGCCGAGGATGACGTCCAGGTCGGCGAAGCCGACGCCGCCGACGATGACCAGGCGGCTGCCGCGCAGCTGCTGTACCGAGGCGCTGTCGTACGGCACCACGTGGCGCAGCTCCTGGAGGACCTTCTGCATCGTCTCCGCCAATACGCTCCTCTCTCTGAAGGCCGGCGATTGTAAGCCGGCCCGGCCGGCCGCGCTAGCTGGCCAAGCCTCGGCCACCGTCAGCGTCTCAGGCCTGGTGCTTGTTGCACCAGTAGGTGGTCCGCCCGGCGATGGTCGCGCGCTCGAGCGTGCCGTCGCAACGCCAGCAGCGCTCCCCTTCCTCCCGCCGGTCGAAGAGCCAGCCGCGGCGCGGCTTGCCGTCGATCATCCCCTGCAGGATGCGCCGCATGGTGGTGAAGAGCGTCCTGACATCCGCATCGCTCAACTTCTCGGCCAGCCGCTTGGGATGGATGCCGGTCTGGAACAGCAACTCATCGACGTAGAGGTTGCCCAGGCCGGCGACGAGCTCCTGGGACAGCAGCAGCGCCTTGATCGCGCCCCTTCTTTTGCGGATCAGCTCGCGGAAGTCTTTGAGCTTGAACGTTGCGTCCAAAGGATCGCGCCCCAGCCGCTGCTTCGCGATGTAGGCATCCGGATCGTCGAGCAGGTCGACGGCGCCGAAGAGGCGCATGTCCTCGAACGCCAGCTTCGCGCCGTCGGCGAAATGGAAGATGACGCGCGCAAACCGCGGGTCGTCGCCTTCCCGGTAGTACGCCAGATCCCCGGTCATGCCGAAGTGCAGCCGCACCCACCCCCCACCCGTATCGGCGAAGAGGTGCTTCCCATGCCGCTGGACGCTGGTGAACTCCCGCCCCTCCACCCGCCCGGCGAGCACGTCCGCCCGCACCTCGCCCAGGATGCGCGCGTCGCGCACCTCGACCCGCGCCACCCGCTGATGCAAAGCGTGCTTCGCGAAGTAGCGGGTGAAGGATTCGACCTCGGGCAGCTCGGGCATGGCGCAGAACGATGAACGATGAACGATGAAGGATGAACGATGAACAAAAGCATAGTACGGGTCATCGTTCATCGTTCATCCTTCATCGTTCATCGTTGATCCTTCATCGTTCCGCGTTCTGCACGTATCCCGAGTCCTCCACCGCCTTCTTGGCCGCCGGGGAGGCGGCCCAGGCTACGAACTTGCGAACGGGCTCCGGCGCGTCGGCTTTCGAATAGAGGTAGAAGCGGCCGCTGAGGGGGTAGGAGCGGTCGCGGATCGTCACCGGCGTCGGCGCGACGGCCACGCCGTCGGCGCGGCGGATCCAGAGCAGGCGGGTGTGGGGGGCGGCGGAGAGGCCGGTGTAGCCGAGGCCGGCCGGGTCTGCCTCCAGGGCGGCGAGGACGCCTTTCGGGTCGGTGTAGTCGCGGGTGGGCTGGGGCGGGACGTCCGGGACGCCGAGGTAGGTCGTCACGCCGCGGGCGGCGGCTTCGCCGTAGACGGCGATGGGCGCGTTCACGCCGCCCACCTCCCGCCAGTTCGTGATCTTCCGCGTCACGATGCCGCCCAGCTGCTGCATGGTCAGCTCGTGCACCGGGTTCATCTCGTGGACGTAGAACGCGATGGTGTCATACGCGACCGGCGTCTCCCTCAGCCCCGCGGCCCGCTCCTCGGGCGTGGCCAGGCGGGAGGAGGTGGCCACATCCGCCCCGCCCGAGAGCAGCGCGGCCAGGCCAGCCGAGCTCCCGCCGCCGTCGACGGCCAGCTTCGCGTCCTTGTAGGCGCCGCCGAGGCGGATGGCCAGGCCGCGCATCGTCTCCGAGCCCTTGACGCGGATGGTGGGAGCGGAGGAGGCGGACTTTGCCGGTGTCGACGATGAGGACGACGTCGCGGACGGCTTCTCCTCCGCGAACTTGCAGGCGGTGAGCAGGAGCAGGAGAGCGAGCAAGCGGCGCATTTGCGCCGCCTTTTCAAGAATCAGGCCTTCTTCTTCGCGGCGATCCAGGCGTCGATCCGCTCCTCGAGCACATCCATCGGCAGCGCGCCGGCGCCGAGGACCTCGTCGTGGAACTGGCGGAGGTCGAAGCGGTCGCCCAGCGCGGCGCGGGCCCGCTCGCGCAGCTCGAGGATCTTGAGCTGCCCCACCTTGTAGCCGAGAGCCTGGCCGGGCCAGACGATGTAGCGGTCTGTCTCGCTCTGCACGTCGACCTCATCGATGGCGGAGTGATCGTGGAAGAACTGCACCACCTGCTCGCGGGTCCAGTGCTTCGCGTGCAGCCCGGAGTCGACCACCAGGCGGATCGCGCGCAGCATCTCGTCGGTCAGCCGGCCGAAGTCGTTGTACGGATCATGATAGAAGCCGACTTCCTTGCCCAGGCGCTCCGAGTAGAGCGCCCACCCCTCGACATACGCCGTGTAATTGCTCTGCTTGCGGAAGTCGGGAAGGTCGCCCAGCTCCTGGGCGATGGAGATCTGCATGTGATGGCCGGGCACGCCCTCGTGGTAGGCGGTCGACTCCATGGTGATCGTCTTGCGCGACCGCGGCTCGCTGGTGTTGACGTTCACGCGGCCGGGGCGGGAGCCGTCCGGCGCGCCGTCGTTGTAGTCGGCCCCGGCGGCGGACGCCTCGCGGAACGACTCCATCGGCACCACTTCCAGCTTCGCCTTCGGCAGGCGGCCGAAGAGCTCCGGCAGCTTGGCGTACATCTGGGCGGTGTACTTGCGGTAGAGCTCGATGATCTGCTCGCGCGACTTCGCCTTCAGGTCGGGGTTCTGATCGACCGCTTTGTAGAAGGACGGCAGGTCGTTGTACCCGAGCTTTTTGGCGATGGTCAGCATCTCGCCTTCGATGCGCGCCACCTCGCGCAGGCC
This sequence comes from Thermoanaerobaculia bacterium, assembly GCA_036009105.1. GTDB lineage: Bacteria > Acidobacteriota > Thermoanaerobaculia > Gp7-AA8 > Gp7-AA8 > JAFAVZ01. The sequence goes on from DASYMJ010000352.1 coordinate 36,016, forward strand.
GAGCTGATGGATCTGGTCCGCGGTCATGTTCGTGGTGGTCGAGCGGCGGATGCGGCGGTTGTAGCGCTCCACGCCTTGCGGCAGCGACCACATCCCGACGTCCGTCCGCCCGGCGGGCGCATATTCGTCGCGCACGAACTTCGCGAACTTGGCGTACGCCGGCAGCACGGAGGTGCGGATCGCGCCGAGAAAGTCATTGCGGATGCGGGCCCGGTCCGCCTCGGCGATCGAGTCGGGGAACTTCTGCAGCGGCAGCGCGAACGGCGTGGAGGCCGGATCCTGATCGGCGATCTTCTGCGCCTGCCCGGTCACCTTCTCCAGGAGGAACTTCGGCGGCATCAGCTTCTCGCCCATCCCCTTGCGCATGGTGGCGATGGTCTGGTCGATGGTGACGGGGAACTTCTTCATCCGGGTGATGTAGTCGTCGTAGTCCTTGACGCTGGTGAAGGAGAGGAAGGACGGGAACTGCGCGGCAAAGAGATGGATGCCGCCCATCTGGTTGACCGGCATCTCCCACTCGTGCCACCGGTCGGCCTCAAGGCCGTCCTTGAGATCGCGGACCATCAACTCCTTGTTCAGTTTTTCCTGCTCGGAGAAGCCGGCGGTGTTGATGGCCTGGAAGCGCTCGAGGAACCGCCTGGTCTCGCGCACGTCGGCGAGGCGGGCCGCTTCGGAGTTGTCGCTGACCTTGTCGTTGTAGCGCTTGTCGCCGAGGATGGAGGCGAACTCGGGGCTCGTCCTCATGGTGTACTCCCACTGCTCGTGCAGGAGGTCGGCCAGCGCCTTGCGGCGTTTGTCGAGGTCCGCGGCGGAGAGCTCGGCGGCGGAGGCGGCGACGGTGGAGAGGAGGAGGGCGACCGCGAGGAGCGTCTTCATGCGGCGCGCATTATCCCCCGACCGAAGGATTTGACGCGCTGCCCGTGACGATGACGTAACGGCGGAAGACCCGCTCGCGCGGCTGCTGCAGCCGGTCGCGGGCGACGCAGAGGACGGACCGCTCGTTGCTCACGCCGGCGGTGGCGGCGGGCAGATGCAGCGAGGCGAGCTCGATGGGGCCGGTGATGGTCTCCCGTTTCCGCTGCTCGCGCCTCGCCTTCACCGCCTTCCTGCTCCCGATGCGCGGCGCCACGACGTCATGCTTGTGGAACGTGCTCTGGGTGAGGACGGCGTCGTTGCGGATGGCGAAGAGGTGGCAGGTCATCAGCCGGGCCAGCCGCACCCGCGCCCGGCCGGCCAGGCCGCAGCCGGCGGCCAACATCATCAGGATCAGCAGAAACGCGATGGATTTCGTTCTCGCCACGACCGGCTCCTTTCCCCGTTCCCAACATAGGACGCCCGGCTGCGAAAAAGGTTGGCCGTCACCAGGACGTGACCAAAAAGAGGGGCGGCTGGAACGAACCAGTCGTCTACCGACAACTGACAACCGAGAACGGCCTCTAATGCACCGTTACGCTGCCCGGCGCTTCGTCCCCGATCAGGCGGATGAACGTCCAGTGGGAAATGATGAACGCCAGCGGCTCGAGCTCGAACGGCTTGACCAGCATGCCGAGCGAGCGCTCCATGAACGGCGACTGCAGCGTGAGCGCCACCTCCGCCACGTCCGGCGTCATGACCAGCATCGGCCGCGGCTCCTCGGCCAGCGCCTCGACCATGGCGTCCTGCAGCCTGGGGTCGGCCACGATCAGCGCGTGCTCGGCGTCGTGCCTGGTCTTCCTCACCCCCGCCTGGTCGGCGGCTACGTCGCAGCCGATGCCGAACGCTCCTGCGACCGCCTGGTACAGGTCGCACAGCAGACGGTCCTGGTCGAGAGCGAGCACGCGCAGGTCGCGGCCGCGCTGGTGACGGAACCGGGTCACCGCCTCGCTGATCGCGTCCCGCTGCTGGAGCAGCAGCGCCGCCACCCGGTCATCCTCCGCCTCGGCCTGCCGGGAGAGCTCGACCGCGCGCTCGAGCTGCTGCCGCAACCGCGCCATGTGCACCTGGTGGGAAGGCATGAATCCCCGGTGAAGACGCGGAAAGGCTCCTCAGATTGGCAGCAGGGCCGGCGTCCGGCCGCTGTTACACTCTTCTCTCCTATGTCGCCCCACCGCGCGCTCGTCGTCGAGGACGATCCGGCCATCCGCCGGCTGGTCGGCAAGCTCCTGGCCCGGCACCACATCGAGCACGACACGGTGGGAGACGGGCGGCAGGCGGTGGAGAAGCTGCGCCAGAACCGCTACTCGGTGGTCGTGCTCGACCTCATGGTTCCGGAAACGAACGGCTTCGAGATCATCGACGTGATCAAGCGCGAGGGGCTGAACGTGCCCGTGGCGGTCGTCTCCGCGGTCTCCCAGCAGGCGTTGACGAACCTCGACCTCGACATCGTCAAGCTGGTCATCTCCAAGCCCTTCGACGTGGACGAGTTCACCAAGGGCATTCTCGAGATCTGCGCCGACGGCGAGCGCTGAGCGGCAGGGTTTGCGTCTGGCGCAAAATCTGCTCAAGAAGGAGGTGCCATGAGAAAGGGCGCCCCGAACTCCGAGAACCTGCCGCCCCACCTGCGCGAGCATTCCCGCCCGCCCGATCCGCGACGCGAGCTCCCCATCGAATCGCCCGACCTCCACCCACCGCCCCCTCCCCCGCCCCCCGACGCGCAGCACGACGCAGTCGACCCGTACCTTCGCCGGAGCTGACAGGCCATGCCCCCTATGATTCGCGTTCTCGAGCGCCTCGCGCTCATGGGTCCAAATCTCTACGCCCACCGCCCGTGCATCAAGTGGAAGATCGACCTCGGCCCGCTGGAGGAGAAGCCTTCCAACGCCATCCCGAACTTTCCGGAAAGGGTGAAAGAGCTGCTGCCCAGCCTGATCGAGCACCGCTGCTCGGAAGGCATCCGCGGCGGCTTCTTCTCCCGGCTCGACGACGGCACCTGGCTGGGGCACGTGATGGAGCACATCGCGCTGGAGCTGCAGTCGCTGATCGGCGTCAACGTCGGGTTCGGCAAGACGCGCGGGGCCGGCCCAACCGGCGTCTACAACGTGGTCTACGAATGCGAGGACCGGGAGACCGGCATCCTGGCCGGCGAGATCGCCCTCGACCTGATCGAGCACCTGGTGGCCCAGCAGCCCTTCCCCATCGCCGAGAAGCTGGCCGAGCTGCGCGAGACGAACGACCGCAACGCCCTCGGCCCCTCCACCCGCGCCATCGTCGACGCCGCCACCAGGCGCGGCATCCCTCACATCCGCCTCGACCAGTCCAGCTTCGTCCAGCTCGGCTACGGCGCCCGGGCGAAGCGCATCCAGGCCACCATCGCCTCCACCACCAGCCACATCGGCGTGGAGATCGCGGGCGACAAGGACCTCACCAAGTCGCTCCTCGGGATGCACGGCGTGCCGGTGCCGCACGGCGAGACCTGCCGCAGCATCGAGCGCGCCCTGGAGATCGCCAACGACCTCGGCTGGCCGGTCGTGGTCAAGCCGCTCGACGCCTCGCAGGGGCGCGGCATCGCCACCAACATCCGGGACGAGGCGGAGCTGCGCGCGGCCTTCGAGGAAGCGCAGAAGCACCGCACCACCGTGGTGATCGAGCGCCATCTGGAGGGCGGCGACTACCGCCTGCTCGTGATCAACCGGCGCTTCGTCGCCGCGGCGCAGCGCGTGCCGGCCAACGTGATTGGCGACGGCAAGAGCACCATCCGCGAGCTGGTCGAGGTCGCCAACCGCGACCCCCGCCGCGGCGAGTCGCACGAGAAAGTGCTGACCCGGATCAAGATCGACTGCTCCACCGAGCGGCTGCTCGCCATGCGCGGCCTGACCGCCGACTCCGTTCCCCGAAACGGCGAGGTCGTCTACCTCAAGACGACGGCGAACCTCTCCACCGGCGGCACCGCCGTCGACGTCACCGACCGCGTCCATCCGGCGAACATCGAGCTGGCGGAGCGCATCGCCTGCCTGGTCGATCTCGACATCGCCGGCATCGACGTCGTGGCGCCCTCCATCGAGGTGCCGCTGGAGGAGAACGGCGGCGGCATCGTGGAAGTCAACGCCGCGCCCGGCCTGCGCATGCACCTCGCGCCGACGGAGGGGAAGCCGCGGCCGGTGGGCGAGGCGATCGTGGACATGCTCTTCCCCCCCGGCGCCGAGTCGCGCATCCCCATCATCACCATCACCGGGACGAACGGCAAGACGACCACGGCCCGCCTCTGCGCGCACATCGCGCGGCAGGCCGGCAAGTGCGTCGGCCTGACCACCACGGAAGGGATCTACATCCGCGACCGCCTGGTGCAGCGCGGCGACACGACCGGTCCGGCCTCGGCCGCCGTCGTGCTGCGCGATCCGTCAGTGAACTTCGCCGTGCTGGAGACGGCGCGCGGCGGGATCCTCCGCGCCGGCGTCGGCTACGACTGGGCCAACGCCGCCGTGGTGACCAATATCGCCGAGGATCACCTCGGGACGCGGGACGTCGACACGCTGGAGGATCTGGCCAACGTGAAGGCGGTCACCGTGGAGCGCGTGCTGCCGGAGGGCTTCGCCATCCTCAACGCGGAGGATGCGATGACCCCGCTCATCCGCAAGCATGCGGAGAGCGCGATCGCGTTCTTCTCCACCGACCCGCACAACGACAACTTCCGCGCCCACGTCGCCGCCGGCGGCCTCGGCGCCACGGTGGAGAGCGGCTGGATCGTGCTGTACGACAAGTCGCTGCGCTTCTCGTTGTGCGAAGTGAACCGCGTGCCGATCACGTTCGGCGGCAAGGCGCGCTTCAACATCGCCAACGCCCTGGCCGCCGCGCTCGCGACGTATGCCACGAAGATCCCGGTCTTCGACATCACCGCCGGCCTGCTGTCCTTCTTCCAGTCCGAGTTCACCACGCCGGGGCGCATCAACTTCTTCGACTTCGGCGACTTCCGCGTGCTGCTGGACTACGCGCACAACGCCGCGGCCCTGGCCTCCATCTGCAGCCTGGTGCGCGAGCTGCGCAGCGGCCGGCTGATCGCCGTCTTCGGCCTTCCCGGCGACCGGCGCGACAGCGACCTGCGCACCTCCACCCGCGCCATCGCCTCGACCTTCGACAAGGTGATCATCCGGGAAGACCACGACCTGCGCGGGCGGGAGCCGGGCCGCGTGCCGGCGATCATCCGCGCCGCGCTGCGCGAGGCCGGCATGCGCGAGGAGCAGCTCGTCGACCGCCATGACGAGACGGAGGCGGTGCGGCTGGCCGTCCGCGACGCGGAGCCGGGCGATCTCGTCGTGCTCTTCGTGGACGAGGCGCAGCCGGCCATCCGGATGATCGAGGAGCTCCGCCGCACCCGCCGCGGCGTCTCCTCCCGACAAGTGGCCGATGCTGCTCGTTGAAAACGCGGAGGTCTTCGCGCCGGCTCCTCTGGGCCGGAGGTCGCTGCTCCTCGCCGGCGGCTCGATCGAGGCCGTCGGCGTCGACGGCGGCGTGCTGGCGCGCTGCGGCATCGAGCTGGAGACGCTGGACGCCGCCGGCTGCCTGGCCATGCCCGGCCTCATCGACCCGCACGCGCACCTCATCGGCGGCAGCGGCGAGCAGGGCTTCGCCTCGCAGACCCCGGAGCTCTCCGCCAGCGAGCTGCTGCGCGGCGGCATCACCACCGTGGTCGGCACCCTCGGCGCCGACACCTCCACGCGCACCATGCGCGCGCTCCTGGGCAAGGTGAAGTCGCTGCGCGATGAAGGCCTCGCCGCCTACGCCTGGAGCGGCGGCTACGACGCCCGCCCGCTGCTCGACTCCCTCGGGGACGACATCACCCTCATCGAGGAGATCATCGGCGCCGGCGAGGTAGCCATCGCGGACGCGCGCGGGCCGCAGCTCGATGCCGCCCGGCTGGCGCGCCTCGCCGCGCAATGCTTCGTGGCCGGCACGCTGACCGGCAAGGCCGGGCTGCTGCACCTTCACGTCGGACCGGGCGAGCGGCGGCTGGCCGTGGTGCGCGAGCTGCTGGAGCGCTTCGACGTCGCGCCGTCCACGCTGTACCTGACCCACGTCGAGCGCGACGAGCCGCTGATGTCGGAAGCGATCGAGCTCGCCCGGCGCGGCATGCCGATCGATTGCGACGTCCATGAAGAAGACCTGCCGCGGTGGATTCGCTTCTACCGCGAGCATGACGGCGATCCGGCCCTGATCACGGCCTCCTCCGATGCCGGAAGCAAGTCGCCCCACATGCTTTTCGAACAGGTGATGCGATGCGCCCGGGAGGACATGCAGGCCATCGCCGTCGCCACCTCCAACACGGCGCGCATCCTCAAGCTCGACGCCGGCCGGCTCGCGCCCGGACGGCGCGCCGACGTGCTGCTCGTGGACGCCGATTCGCTCGCCCTGCGCCACGTCATCTGCAACGGCCGCCTCGTCATGCGCGACGGCGCCGTCCTCCTTCGCGAGCGTTTCCTCGCGGAGAGCAACCGCAACATTCGATTGATGGGAAGGAAGGCCACGACATGAAGGGACGCATTCTCGCCATCGGCGGCGCGGAAGATCCGGATGAAGAGCACATGGAGATCCTCCCCTACTTCGTGCGCATGTGCGGGGGGAAGGAGGCGCGGCTGGTCGTTTGCGGCGCGCCGTCCGAGGATCCGCGGGACAAGGAGCGCAAGTACGACGAGCTGTTCCGGCGCATCGGCGTGGCGGAGGTCGTGCACGCGAACATCGCGGAGCGGCATGACGCCGAGCAGGAGGAGTTGCTCCAGGCGGCGCGCCGCGCCACCGGCGTGTTCTTCACCGGCGGCGATCAGCTGCGCCTGACCGCGCTCGTCGCCGGCACCAGGTTCGGCGACATCGTCAGCGAGCGCCTGCACGAGGACGGCCTCGTCGTCGGCGGCACGAGCGCCGGCGCGGCGGCGATCTCCAGCACCATGTTCATCGGCGGCAGCGACGAGGGCACGGTCCGCCGCGCCGACGTCCGCCTCGCCCCCGGCCTCGGCTACATGCGCGACGTGATCGTCGACACCCACTTCGCCCAGCGCGGCCGCATCAGCCGCATCTTCACCGTCTTCGCCGAGAACCCGCAGCTCCTCGGCATCGGCCTCGACGAGAACACGGCCATCGACGTGGAGCCCGGCGTCTGCTTCCGCGTGGTCGGCAAAGGGGCGGTGTGGGTCTTCGACGGCCGGATCACGCACAGCAACGCCGGCGAGGCGGCCGAGGAGGATGTGCTCGCCATCACCGACTCCGCGGTGCACGTGCTGCCGTGCGACTACTCGTTCGATCTCGAATCGCTCCGGCCGCACAAGCCGGACGGCAGCCAGGTGCAGGGGCGCTCGTGATCAGATGGGGAGCAGCTCGCCGTCTTCCGCGACGCGGATCTCGTCGTCCGGCCGGACCACGGTGACCGAGCTCGCGCCGCGCACGTGCGCTTGGCTGCCCGCCTCCCACACCGCGGCCGTGTTTTCGTCCAGGCCGACGCCGGTCAGGCCGTGCCGCTTCACCACGTCGAGCAGGCGCGGGAGCCGCTGCCGCTCGGAGAAGTGCTGGTCGACGATGACGGAAGGGACGAGGCCGAGCCCTTCCGCGACGTCGATCACCTCGCGGCCGTTGGCCAGCGTCCGGGCGAACATCATCTTCTTGGAGACGGCGGCCGCGCCGGCGCTGGTGCCGCAGTAGACGGCGCCGCTCCTCACCGCATTGACGATCGCGCTCGCGCAGCCGGTGCTGCCGAGGCAGCGCATCAGCTTTTCCTGGTCGCCGCCGGTGACGAAGATGCCGGTCGCGTTCTCGATGAGGAGCAGGTCGTCCGGCGTCGCGCCCGCTTCCGCATGCACGACGTGGATCGCGGTCGCCCCCAGTCCCTGGAAGATCCGGGTGTACTGCTCCGCCCGCCTCTTCGGCTCGATGGAAGCGGAGGGGATGATGATGAGCCTCGCCTCCGCCCCGCCCGCCCGCCGGACGAACTCCGCCAGCAGCGAGCCGTGCCGTCCCCGCTTGTCTTCGTTCCCGCCAATGGCGATGACACACCCGTTTCCGATCATTGATATGTACGGTAACGGACTCGGCGCGGTGGCGATTTCCGGGATAGCGATCGGCGAGCAGCGATCGGCGAGCAGGAGAACGGACTCAGCAGCGTGCCATCGGGACGAGCCCGGCACTGCGAAGCCGGTTCTCCTGCTCGCTGCTCGCTGCCCGCTACTTCACCGCAATGGCCCTGGCCTGCTTGATGTCCGTATGCCCCTTGAAGGCCTTCTCGATCGCATCCTGCAGCAGCGTGCGCATGCCCTGCTGCATGGCCAGGTGGCGCAGCTCGTCGATCGGGGCGCGGCGCTGTACGGCCCGCTTGATCTCGTCCGTCCCCACCAGCAGCTCGTGCACGCCCATGCGGCCTTTGTAGCCGGTGTTGTTGCAGGCCGGGCAGCCTTTCGGGCGGTAGAGCATCAGCGCGGGCGAGTACGTGATGCCGGTCGCCGGCCACCAGTCGTAGCCGTACACCTCGATGATCTCCTCGAACTCCTCCGCCGTCGGGTTGTAGCCTTCCTTGCATTTCGGGCAGAGCACGCGCACCAGGCGCTGGGCCATGATGCCGAGGAGCGCGTCCGCGAAATTGAACGGATCGATCTCCATGTCCAGCAGGCGGGTGATCGTCTCCGGCGCGGAGTTCGTGTGCAGCGTGGAGAAGACGAGGTGGCCGGTGAGCGAGGCCTCGATGCCGATGGCCGCCGTCTCGTGGTCGCGCATCTCGCCGACCATGATCACGTCCGGATCGGCCCGCAGGAACGAGCGCATGGCGGCCGCGAAGGTGAAGTCGATCTTCGGCTGCACCTGCACCTGCCGCAAGCCCTTCTGCGTGATCTCCACCGGGTCCTCGGCGGTCCAGATCTTCATGTCGACGGTGTTGATGTGGCCGAGCGCGGAGTGGAGCGTGGTCGTCTTGCCCGAGCCGGTGGGGCCGACCACGAGGCAGATGCCGTACGGCTTCTGCACGATCTCCTTGAAGCGGGTCAGGTTGTGCTCGGCGAAGCCCATCTTGTCCAGCGGCAGCGGCTTCGACGCCGCGAGGATACGCATCACCACGTCCTCGTTGCCGTTCGCGGTGGGGATCGTCGCCACGCGCAGCTCGATGGTCCCCTTCGAATACTTGAAGCGGATCTTGCCGTCCTGCGGCTTGCGGCGCTCGGAGATGTCGAGCTTCGACATGATCTTCAGGCGCTGCACGATCGCGTTGCGGTGCGGGCCGGGGATCTCCATGAACTTCTGGCAGTCGCCGTCGATGCGCAGGCGGATGGTGCACGGCTGCTTGATGCCGTCCGGCTCGACGTGGATGTCCGAGGCGCCGCGCTGGAAGGCCTCGATGATGACCTGATTCACCAGGCGGACGATGCCGGAGTCGGTCTCGTCGATCTCCGGCGGCCCTTCCTTCGCCTCGTCCTCCAGCTCCACCCGCTCCCCTTCGCCGAGGCTGTCGATGATCCTGGCCAGATCGGCGGAGTCGGCCTGCGGCTCGGCGACCTCGCCATAAGACGCGGCGATGTAGGCCAGGATCTCGTGGCGCAGGCCCACCTGGAAGTCGTAGCGGGGGGCGAGGTTCATGGCCCGGATGCCGTCCAGGCGGGTCAGGTCCTGCGGGTCGTCGACCGCTACCACCAGTAGACCAGGCTTCCGTTCCACCGGCGCGCAGGTGTACTTCTTCCACATCTCCGCGGTGACCCGCTCCTGCAGGTCGGAGGGGATGGTCTGCGACCCGTCGTAGCTGAAGAACGGCGTGCTGTAGTAGGCGGCGAGCGACTTCCCGAGCTCCTCCTTCGGCACGTGGTGGTCCTCGATCAGCACCTTCTCCACCGGCACGTTGTTCATGCGCGCGCTGGTCACGGCCTGCTCGATGTCCTTCTCCGAGACGACCCCTTTGTCCACCAGCGCCCCGAACTTGGACGGCTTCGACTGCCGCGTCGCCCGGTGCTGGTTGTAGAACGCGATCCCCAGGATGCGGGCGATCTCCTCCGCCGTGTCTTCATCCTGTGCAGTGAAGGCCACGCCGTGCCGCTTGTTGATCAGCTGGATGGCCCCGAGGAGGTACTTCTCGAACATGATGGGGACGGAGAGGACGGCCTTCGTGCGGAAGCCGGTCTGCTTGTCCCAGCGCTGGTCGAAGCGGAGGTTCTGATGGAACCGGGCCAGCTCGGAGGCGTCGTAGGCATCCTTGATGTTGATGGTCTTGCGCGCCAGGGCGGTGAAGCCGGCGATGGAGGCGAAGGACTTCGGCACGCGGATCTCTTTCGGCGCGTCGCCCACTTTCTGCAGCGAGTAGAGCTCTTGATTTTTGGTGTCGACCGCGTAGATGGTCAGCCGCTCGGCGTCGAGCAGCTCCATGATCTTGTCCTTCAGCGCGAAGAGGATGTGCGGGATCGACTCCGCGGCGTTGATCTGGTTGGTAATCGTGGTCAGCTTCTTCCGGAACTCGAGCTCCCGCTCGAGAGAGGAAGGCGATGCCTGGACGGTCATGGGAAAGAGCCTCCGTGGTCGCGATTATAGGGAACGATGAACAAAGCCCGGCACAACCCGTTCATCGTTCATCCTTCATCGTTCACCTCGCGTAATACCCCGAAACCGTCCTTACCTTCGCGTTCGGCACCTCCACCGTGATCCGCCGCCAGGTGCCGGGCTTCGCGTCGCTGGCCGCGACGAACGACAGCAGATACTGCCCCAGGATCTCCGCGCGGATGGTCTGGAAGATGGCCGGCAGCTGCTCCGACTTCGGGCCGTACACCACCAGGCCGCCGCTGATGCTGGTGATGTTCTCCAGGGCGCTGCCGAAGCGGCTCATGTTGCCGAACGGCGGCACCACCACGTAGATCGGCACGCCGGTCTCGCGGGCCATGCGGATGCAAACCTCGGCGCTCTGCTGGCTCGCCCCTTCCCGCGCGTCGGTCAGCACCACCAGGGCCCTCTTGCCCCCCACGTTGCGGAACTGCTGGAGGCTGAAGGCGATCGCGTCGTAGAGCGAGGTGCCGCCGGCCGGGCGGATGTCGAACACCGCGTTCTGCAGCGAGCTCACGTCGGACGTCGCGGAGCGGACCACGTGCGGCAGCTCGTCGAAGGCGACCACGAACATCTTTTCGCGCTGCGAGGTGACCGCGGTCTGCACGAAGAGGTCCGCGATCTCCAGCACGTCGAGCAGCAGCGGCCGCATGCTGGCCGAGGCGTCGATGGCCAGGCCGATCGTGACCGGCTCCTCCGGGTTGTCGCGCACGGTCAGCTCCACCGGTTTCCCTTCGTCGCGCACGGCGAAGCTCTTCGCCACGAGGTTCGGAACGCGATCGCCCGCCCGGTCGACCACCGTCGCCGCGAAGTTGACCGCCGCCACCTCCACGTTCGCCACGAAGCCGCTGGAGTTGTACGTCCGCGTATCCTCGGCCGAGACGCCATCGTCGAGCGTGGCCACCGCGCGCAGGTAGCCGAAGCCGTTCGGCACCTGCAGCTGATGGCGGAACGGCGGCTTCTCCAGCGTCGCCACCTTCTCGTCGTTCCAGAACAGCTCGAGCGAGGTGAGCCTCCGCCCCTCCGGCACCTGCGCGTCGGCCTCGATCGTCGTCGTGCCGGTGAGCGTCTCGGTGACCGGCGAGATGATGGAGACGCGGAAGAGATCGATCTGATCGTTGATGGTGGTGATCGCCTCGCCGACCGGAGCGCCGGCGCGGTCGTAGGCGATCGCCTTGATGGTGCGCAGGCGCGGCGGCGACCCGACGTCGAGGCGCGCCTGGAACGGCGCCTTCGTGGCGACGGCCGCATAGGCGCCATCGAGGAAAAAAGCAACTTTCGCTACATGGGGTGCAGTGACGGCCACGAAGTTCGCCCGCCCGGTGATCGATGCGCGCGGCGGCGGCACCACGCGGATGGTGGTCGTCGTGGCGGACGCTTCGGCCGGCACCTCGATCACCGTCTCCCCCAGGCTGCGCAGCGTGCTTCGCGCCGCGGCCGCGGCCTCGCTGTCCGGCTTCGCCAGCTCCAGCGCGCGGCGGTACGCGCGCGCGGCGCCGGCGCGGTCGTGCTCGAGGTAGCGGATCACGCCGATGGCCACCCACCCGTCCGCCGCGTTCTCCGGCCATTTCGTGCTGTTCACGAGGCGCATCAGGTCGATCAGCGCGCGGTCGCGCGACGTGCGGTCCTGGCGCATCATCAGGTAGCTGCTGAACTCGACGTACATCTGGGCGAACTCCGCGCGGTCCGCCTTGCCGCTCTTCTCGAACCGCTCGCGGGCCTTCGTGAAGCGGGCCAGCCCTTCCCGCATCAACCCCAGCCGCATCTGCACGTCGCCCAGAATGAGGTCCGCCTCGGCCGGATCGGTGACGCGCCGCTCGCCGCTCCGCACCAGCTGCTTCGTCTCGGTGCGCAGATCGCTCAGCCACGTGGTGTAGAGGTTCGGCTCGCTGATTTTCGGGAAGAGCGTGAGCACCTCTCCCGTCCCGTCGAGCGCCGCGACGACCGGCAATTTGAGGTCCTTGTCCGCCAGCGCCTTCACCGCGGCGGACGGACTGGCGATGTCGATGCGCACCAGCACGAAGTTGCGCTCCAGATGCAGGATTGGCGCATGCGTCTCGGCGGCGGCCATCGCCTTGTCCGGCTTGACCATGCACGGCCCGCAGCCGGAGCGGACGTAGGCGACGACCAGCTTCTTCTCCGCCCGCGCCTTCTGCAGCGCGGCGTCGAGGTCGGTCAGCCAGGAGACACTGCCGTCATCCGCCCGCGAGACGGGCGCGAAGAGCAGTGCAATCATCAGGAAAAGCAATGACGCGCGGAATGACGGCAATCGGGTCCTCCGCGGTACCGGCAGGGGAGAGGATAACAGTTGTCGGTTGTCAGTTGGCACGAACG
>DASYMJ010000353.1:0-9399 GCA_036009105.1 Thermoanaerobaculia bacterium
TCCGGCATCAGGATGTCGATGATCACCAGGCCGGGCAGCTTCTGCTGGAACGCCCGCCACGCCTCCAGGCCGTGCGCGTAGAGCTCGACCGGGTAGCCGTCGCGCCGCAGCGCGAAGCCGACCGTCTCCCGGATGTTCTCCTCATCGTCGACCACCGCGACGACGGCATTGGCGGGCCGCATGCCGCGATTGTAGCCATCCGGTCGCTTACCGCGGAAACGAGCAGCGGCGGGACGATCTCGCCGACGCTTCCGGAGCCGCTCCTCGGCATCGACCTGCCCCGCTCGCCGGACGACGAGCTGGTCCGGATGTTTTCGGCTCCATCGGCCTCCAGCCATGAAACGCAAACGTGATCCGCGTCACTACCAGGCATGAATCCCGAGATCTGGTGGAGCTTCGTGGTCGATGCCGACGGCCGTGCCCTGAGCGATGGAAACGGCCTGCGGGTCGAGACCGTGACGCCGGGCGAGTACCTCGTCACGCTGCCGATGGCGGTGGTCGGCCTGGCGGCGCGCGTCGACGGCGACGCCGGCTTCATCGCCGCCGTGCCGGGCGACGAGGCCGGCAACAAGCCGGCCAAGGTGCGGGTGCTCACCATGACCGCGCCGGACGCGTTCGGCCCGCGCGGCTTCACGCTGCGGCTTGGTGGTTGTTAGTTGGGAGTCGTTGGCTGTTGGCGTCGCGCAACCTGGCGTCAATGCACGTCCAGCTTCGCACGCGATTCGAAGATCTCCAATAGGTCGCGAAACGGAGCAGAGCCGACGCGCACGCCGCTTCCGAACGGATATTCCAGCATACCGACTAGCAACACGCTGTAGATGATGACCGCCGAAAGGAAAGTCGTCGCCGCCACCTGAATGGAAAGGTAGTGCGTGCCATAGAACCAGGTGAACACGATCGTTCCGGCCGCACCGATGACCAGAAGGATCCACATGCTGGTCGGAAGGGATGCGTTGCTGGCCAGGATCCGCTGGCGCCGCGCGATCGTAAACTCGTTCAAACGCGCAAGCCCTTCTTCGTAGAACGCGGCTTGGCGGACGTCCCTGGCATCCGGCTCGAGGCTGTAGAAGTCGGTCCAGATCTTGTCGCACTTGGCATTGGCGCTGTATGCCAGGCCCCGCTCCATCCTGGGGTAGTCATTCACGATCACGTCTCGCGTATAGTCGATCAGGTCCTGGCGAATACGGACCCGGTCCTCGGTGCCAAATGGCTCGAGAGTTCGCCAGACGGAGCCGAGGAGCGCAACTTCGGTCATGACTTTTTCCTTGGCGCCTTCGTACTGTTGCCAGACCACGACCACCGTGAACGCCAGATAGATTCCGTATACCAGACTGAGTATGGAGAACGTAAAGCTCACATACTCATTGTTCTCCGACAGCTTTTCGGCCGGAATGAACCGCCGGACGATGATCATGCCCCCCACGGAAGCAAGCACGCCGACCAGGAGGATTACAAACGAAACCAGGGGCATGAACACAATAAAACCTCCGAGCGCGGACGCGCCTGCAAGACCACGGGTGCACCGGCACACTTCGAGGGAAGGACTCCGGCGCGCGTGTGTAAGCAGGGTTGCAGCGGCGCTATCGCCTCCCCGTTCCTTCGCCGCCACGAATCAATTGTACGCGAGCGGACCGGCCATGCTCGTTCGTCCGCCTGACCACTACTTCAGCAATTTCGCCAGCTCCTCCGGATCCGTCGTCGGCGCCTTGCACACGTAGCGCTCGCAGACGTACGCCGTCGGCTTCTTGTCGATCGGCTTCATCTCCGCCACGGTGGGCAGGTATTGGGCGAGGCGCGCTCTCGCGGCATCGGTGCGCAGGACGATGAGCGCGCGGTTGGGGAGGAAGCGCTCGGCGATGGGGCGCAGGAGCGCGCGGCCGGCGTCGCTCCGGGCCTCCCCCGCAATCACGATGTGTTTGGGCGTGGCGAGGGACGCCGCATACGCGGAGGCGAGCGCCGGCAGCTCGATCGGCCCGTCCTGCAGACGGGTGGCGAAGGAGCGGACGATCGCACCGGAGCGCACCCGCCACGGCTCGCTGTCCACCAACTCGCCCAGGCGCAGGAGGTTCATCGCGGAGACGGAGTTGACGGACGGCAGCGCCGAATCCGACTCATAAGTCACGCCCCGCAGCGCCTCGGGGAGAGTGCCCGGATCTTCGTAGCGCGTGCCCTTCCAGAAGAGCGCGTCCTGCTGTTGCTGCAACTCCACCGCGAGGTCGAGCCAGCGGACGTCGAAGGTCGCCTCGAACGCATCGAGCAGCCCCTGCACGACATACGCGTAGTCCTCGGCCCGCGCGTCGATGGACGAGCGCGAGTCGCGCCAGGTCCGGGCCAGCTTCCTGGTCTTCGCGTCGTACAGCTGGGTCGCGACGAACGTCGCGGCCCGCTGGGCGGACTCGGTGTAGCGCGGCTCGTCGAAGGCCAGGCCGGCGCGCGCGAGCGCGGAGATCATCAGGCCGTTCCAGCCGGCGATCACCTTGTCATCGCGGAACGGCTGCGGGCGATGGGAGCGCACCAGGAGCAGCTTCGCGCGCAACGCGCCGAGCCTCTCCTCCAGCTGCTGCTCGTTGAGGCCGAACCTGGTGCGCGTCATCGCCTTCGAATGCGCGATTGACAACAGATTCAGCCCGGCAAGCTCGGCGCCCGGCACGTTCCCTTCCGGCTTCACGCCGTAGTAGTAGGCGATGAGGTCGGCGTTCTTGCGGCCGAGGATCTGGACCAGCTCCTCCTCGCTCCAGGCGTAGTACACCCCTTCCAGCGACACCGGCCCCTTGCCGCGCGGCACGAGGCTCTCCGAGTCCTGCCCCGATTCGAAGGCGGCGACTTTCTGCGACTTCAACTCGCGCAGCACGTAGTCGAGCGTGCCGCGCGCCACCTCGCGGAACTGCTCGTCCCTGGTGACCTGCCAGGCCTCGGTGTAGACGATGGCGAGCAGCGCCTGGTCGTAGAGCATCTTCTCGAAATGGGGCAGGCGCCAGGCGGCGTCGACGGTGTAGCGATGGAAGCCGCCGCCGAGGTGGTCGTACAGGCCGCCCTCCGCCATCTTGCGCAGCGAGGCGGCGGCGATGTCGCGCGCCTCGCCGCCGTTCTGGCGGAGAGAGTAGCGCAGCAGGTAGTCGAGGAGCAGCGGCTGGGGGAACTTCGCGCCGCGGCCGAAACCGCCGCGCTCGCGGTCGTACGCGTCGCGGATCTGCCGGAACGCGCCGTCGAGCACCGCCGGCGGCACCTCAGCAGGCGACGAGGGCTTCTCGGCGAGGGTGCGGGCGAGCGTCAGCAGCTCTTCGCCGCCGGCCAGGAGCTGCGGCCGCTCGTGCTCCCACTTCTGCGCCACGGCGCTGAGCAGCCGGCCGAGGTTGTCGGCGGTGAGGTAGGAGGAGCCGGTGAGCGGGCGGAGGTCGGGGGTGAGGATGAGGTTCGCAGGCCAGCCGGCGCTGCCGCTGTTCGCGGCCTGCACGAACGCGATGTACGTCGCATCGACGTCCGGCCGCTCCTCGCGATCGACCAGCACCGGGACGTAATGCGCATTGAGGATGTCCGCGACCTGGGGGTTGTCGAATGACTCGCGCTCCATCACGTGGCACCAGTGGCAGCTGGCGTAGCCGATGGAGAGGAAGACCGGCTTCCCTTCCTTCTGCGCCTTCGCGAACGCCTCGGCCCCCCAGGGATACCAGTCGACGCGGTTGTCGGCGTGCTCGATGAGGTAGCGGCTGCGCTCCCCGGCCAGCCGCTTTTGCGGCGCGGCCGCGCCGCAGACGAGGAGCGCGAGGAGGAGGATGGAGAGCCGACGCAGCATCGAGCAGGGAGAACGCGCGGGGATGGCGGGCGCTTCCGGGGCGGCGGGCTATACTGAAGCTCTTCAATCATGATTGCCCATGACGTGGTGGTCGGCGTCGCGTCCGCCGCCGAGCTGCGCTGGATCGCGCAGCTGGAGGTGGAGCACTACGGCAACGAGCAGGCGGCGGCGCTCTATCGCCTCCAAATGTGGCACGCGGCGAACCCGAACGGCTTCCTGGTCATCCGCGACGGCGCCGAGCTGGTGGGGCACGCCACCATGCTGCCGCTCAAGCCGCCCATCCTGCGCGCGCTCATCGACGGCTCGAAGGGCGAGAAGGACATCGAGCGGGACGACATCTTCCCGCCGGGGGAGCGCGGCGCGGTGCGCAACCTTTACATCGAGAGCCTGATCGTGCAGCCCATCCAGCTCTTCGGCGCGTTCATCCTGTCGTTCCACCGGCACATCGCGCGCGTCGCCGTACCGCGCCACATCGACGCGCTCTATGCGTATCCCATCACCGCCGCCGGCCGGCTGGTCATCGCGAACCTGCAGTTCCAGCAGGTCGGGCCATCACTCCATGCGGCAAAGTACGCGAGCCTGGCCAAAAAGACGGCGTCGCTGCGGGCGCGCATGGCGATCGACGAGCGGCTAGCAGGAGAACGGAGAACGGAGAACGGGCCAGGGTGCTCCTGCCCGCTGCTCGCCGCTCGCTGCCCGCTCCATCAGGGCCTGGCCGACTTCAACTTCACCGCGAACCTCTGCGGGTCGTAGTCCTCGCGCTCCTTGAGCTCGGTGAAGAGCTCGTCGATGGCGCGCGTGGTCGGGCCGCGCAGGAGGCGCGGGTTGCGCCGGGTGAGAGAGCTGTTCAGCGCCTGCAGCGAAAGCGCGGCCTGCTCGGCGGAGTGGACGTCGGCGCGCAACAGGTAGTCGCCGTCGTCTGCGATGGCGTTCATCAGCGCGCGGACGTCGGCCTCGCTCCAGGAGAGGCGGTCGATGCGGGGGATCACGTCGTCCATGGCGCGGCGGATGGCATCGGCGGAAGCGGCGATGCCGTCATGGTCGTTCATCCGCGAGACGCGCGTGGCGAGCTGCTGCACCTGGCCATCGAGCTGCGCCCGCGTGGAGGGCGCCACACGGCCGACGATCAGGCGGAGGACGGCCCAGTGCTGGGGCGACCAGGACGGCAATCCGGCCCGGCCGGTCCAGCCGCGCACCTGGCGCCACTGGCTGCCCTTGAGGCCGTGATGGCAGTTGTAGCAGCTCAGGTCGGAGAACTCGGGCCATTTCCCGCCGCGCGCGTGGCGGGCGAGGTTGTCGAGCGAGTCGCGGAAGGCCACCGCCTGGCCGGTGGCCCAGGCGCGGACGCCGTGCGTCTCGCGGCCCGGCGTCCAGTGCGGCGGCATGTTCTCCGTGTAGTTGTCCAACTCGAAAGCGAGGATGGGATGGCCGGAGGCGATCAGCTCGTGATCGACTTCCTTGGAGCCGGTGCCGAGGTGGCAGGAGAGGCAGAGCGTGCCCCGGTTGGTGACGCTGCGCAGATCGATCATGCCGCGTTGCACGGACTGCTCGTGCGTCCAGCCGGCCTGCGCGTGCTCGTCGCGCCAGCCGGAGGCCGGCCCGTGGCAGCTCTCGCACTGGATGCCGTCCTCGATGTCGATGTGGCCGGAGACGAGTCGCGGCGGGACGTTGGTGGCGTGGCAGTCGAGGCAGAGCGATTCCTTCTCCGCGGCCCGCTGCAGATGCATGTTGCGCGCGATGCGCGCGGAGACGGCGTTGGAGAGGACGAACTGGGCCCGGGCGTGACGGTCGTGGTCCTTCCACGTGTAGTACTCGTTCTGCAGCACGCGGCTGGCGTTGAGCGGTTGGGTGGAGCCGTGGCAGCCGGAGTTGATGCAGGAGGCGACGCCGACGTAGCGGCCCGGCGCGGCCACGGGCGGTTCCTGCGCCACCGCCGCCGTGACGGCAAGCATCGAAGCTGCAACCCAAAGCACTCGTCTCATGGTCATCACCTCGGCTTGGTCGGCCTCTCGCTGACGGTGTAGAGCTTCCCCTCGCGCAGGTAGAGCCGCTGCATCTCGCCCAGTGTCATGGGGCGGGCGCCGATGCGGTTGAAGATCGAGACCTGGTAGCCGCTCTCGTCGACGGCGCGGTCGCGGTCGAGCCCCTTGGAGACGGCGAGGGCCGGGCCGTGCGTATGGCGGGTGGCGACGAGGCGCGGCTCCGGCTTCGGACTGAAGCCGGCGTACGTGGGCGTCCACTCCGGCGAGAGGAGCTGGTAGATCTTGAGCCCGTGCTCGCCATCGGCCACGTAGGCAAAGGTGGAGGCGTTCGTGGAGGCGACCTTCACGTCGTACGCGTCGTGCTCGAGGTCGTCCTTCCACGGCAGCAGCGCAGGCTCCTCGGGACGCTCCACATCGACCATGACCATTCCGCGCTTGCCCGCCGCGACGTAGGCATACGTCCTTGCGACGTAGACGCTGCGCGCGTCGGGGATGGCGACGGTCGCCGCGACGCGGGGATGGGAAGGATCGGTGATGTCGATGGTGTGCAGTCCTTCGGCATTCGTGACGAACGCATAGCGGAACTGCACGCCGATGCCGGTCGCGTCCTTGACCGGCACGGTGGCGAGGATGTGCGGCATGAGCGGCTGGTTGATGTCGATGATCTGCACGCCGCGCTCGGTGCCGAGGAAGAGCCAGCGGCCGGCCACGGCGATGGAGCGGGCGCCGGTCAGCGCGCCGTCCGGGTTGTAGGTGAGCGCGCGCTTGAGGAAGTTGTTGGAAGGAACGGCGTCTGTCAGCGTGGTGACATCGATCAGGATCAGCCCCTCTTCGCGATCGGCGATGTAGGCGTACTGATAAAGAGGATGAATGGGCTGCTCTTCGTTCTCCGGGACGAACTGCGTCTTGCGGTTCGGCTCCATCGGCATCGTGGTCGGCAGCGCGACCGCCGCGGCGAACTTCGTCTTCACGAACGTTCGCTGACCGAGGGGGGAGACGGGGGCGGAGACCAGGCGCTCGGAGAAGTCCTTGTTGTCGACGTTGGCCACGTCGTAGACCTCGAAGCCTTCCTCCCCGTTCGCGGCGAAGGCGTACTCGCCGCGCAGCTGGATGGTTCGCGCGTCGCCGTGATGGTGATGCGCGGTCTGCAGCTCCTGCTGGTTCTGCTGGTGCTTCGCATAGAAGTCGGGATAGACGATGCGATGCAGCGAGGAGCCGATCACCGCCTGCGGCTCATCCCACTCCGTGACGGCGACGGCCTCGAAGCCCCCCTCCCCTTCCGCCACGTAGGCGTAGCGGCCGACGAAGTTGACGAAGTTCGTTCCCTGCAGCAGGAGCTGGGCGAGCCAGGCATTGTTGTCGTTGCGGGCGGTGACGTGGCAGCTGTCGCAGCCCTGCGTCTCACGGGAGCGGACGGTGTGCGGCACGTGCGCGTTGAAGGCCTGGCTGGAGTAGCCGGGCGAGGAGATGGGCGGCTGCTGGATGTAGATGCGGTCGCGCAGCGCGTTGGTGGAGGAGAGGACGAGCGCGGAAGACGAGCGCACCGGCGCGAGGCGATGGCCTTTGGTGGTGCCGTTGACGCCGAGCATGAAGGCGTCCGTGCGGATGACCTGCGGGTTGTACGAGGCGTAGTTTCGGGTGTCGATGCCCTCGTAGTGCTGCATCGGCGTCTTCGCGTTCTGCTCCTGCGGCAGATGGCAGCCGCTGCACGAGGTCATCCACGAGGTGTGGCAGGCGTAGCAGGTCATCTTCGCGTCGGCGTGGGCCAGGCCGCCGGAGGCGTTCCGGATCGTCTTCGCGTAGGCGGAGCGCTCGTTGTAGTGCTCGTTGCCGGGCGTGACGGAGTCCTTCACCTGGATCACTTCCCACTCCAGGTCCCTGGTCAGCATGGAGCGCTGGAACAGCTTGCCGCCCACCCAGGCGAAGCGGAGGCGGCCGAACGGGGTCGTGCCGCCGCGCAGATCGTTGCCGCCCGGCGGCGCGGCCGGGCCGCTCGTCTTCAGGTTCGCGTACGCCTGCACGGTGCCGTGGCAGTCCTGGCACTCGATCTCGATGTTGTTGCCGTACTCCGCGTACAGCTGCCCGTTGCCGTGCTCGTCCTGCGAGAAGTGGCAGTCGGCGCAGTGCATCCCCTTCTCCAGGTGGATGTCGCGCAGGTGGATGGCCTTGCTGAACTTCCGCGGGTCGTCGAAGGCAACCTGCTTGTCGTCGGCATCGAGGAGGTTGCCGTGGCGGTCGCGCTTGAAGACGGCCATGAAGTTCCAGCCGTGGCCGTGATAGTCGGCGAACTGGGTGTTCTTCGCCTGCGGATTCAGGCTCGTCACGCGCTCGAGGAAGTCGACGTCCGACCACAACCCGCGCACCGCCGCCCCTTCCGGGTTGGCGGCGAGGCTGGCCCGCTTCTCGGCTTCGGTGGGATAGCGCTGTTGCTTCGGCCAGAGGAGCGAAGCGTCGGTCTCGTAGTCCCACATCGTGTAGCCGAGGTAGGTGTTCACGAAGGAGTTCGGCTGGTGCATGTGGCAGGACATGCACTGGCTGGTCGGCACGGCGCGCGTGAACTGGTGCCGCAGCGGATGGCCCTTCTCGTTTTTGGGGATGGTGGGGTCGCCGCTGATGGACATGCCGTTGTTGCCGAACTGCGCGTAGGAGCCGGAGTGCAGCGGGTCGCGGTCGTTCGCGTAGACGACGTGGCAGCCGCTGCATCCCGATGAGCGGTAGTCACCCGGATGGTCGTTGGTGCCGAGGAAGGAGAGGTGGGGGTCGTTGAGGCGCGTCTTGTGGAGGTTGAGGATGCCGGGGCTGATGCGCAGGCCGGTGCCGCGGCCGCGGTTGCCGAGGCGGATGTCCGGCCGGCCGGCTTCGTCCTCCCCGCGCGGGTTGCCGACCTCGGGGGGCTGGGGGGTGCCGGCGACGCCTCCCCGCTCGAAGGCGCGGAAGTACTCGCCGGGCTGGGTGATCTCCCAGCGCGGCAACGGGAGGAGGAGCGGCAGCGCGCCCTTGGCGAGCTGCTCGGGGGTGGGCGGGTAGGCGGGCTTGATGGCCTGCGCGTTTCCGTCGCGGTTGTAGCTCTCGCCGAGCAGGCCCTGCTTGCGGCCGAGGATGCCATTCGCGTAAGAGGCCGCCGCCCAGAAGACGGCGCTGGTGGTCATCGTCGAACGCGGCACGGCCAGGGTTTGGGATTGATGGCAGGGGCCGCACACTTCCGCCGAGACGCGCAGGTCGCCGGGATTGACGAACTTCACGAATTCGGGCGACTCCTGCAGGAGCGCGGTGTAGGTGCGCGGCGGATTCGCGGAGGACTTCCAGATCTCAGGATGGAGCGGCTTCACGTGCGCCGCCTCTTTCGTGGTGGCGGCGGCGTTCCCGCCGTGGCAGTCGGTGCAGCCGAGGCGCACGGCGCCGGAGGCGTGCATCGGCTCGATGCCGTTGTGACAGGAGAGGCAGCCGGCGCTCGTGTCATCCTGAGGCGCGGAGACGCCGAAGGATCTCCCGGCGGATGCGCTGCCCGTGGCAGGGGATCCTGCGCCGTCTGCGCGGCTCAGGATGACACCGAGCATGAGCAGCGAACCAAGAGCGAGCCGTTTCATCATTCTCCTCAAAACGTCAGAATCAAATTGGCAAACA
>DASYMJ010000354.1:0-12628 GCA_036009105.1 Thermoanaerobaculia bacterium
CTCCTCGAACTGCGTGCTGCTGCAGATCATCTTCCCCGGCCAGACCCAGCTGCTCGATCTCGCCCCCCTGGCTGGCGGGCCGGTGAAGGTGTGGTACGAGATCCCGCTGCGGGCGGAGCGCGTCTGATGCCGAACAAGATCCGCATCGCCACGAACGCCGCGCCGCCTTCCATCGGCACGCACTCCCAGGCCGTGCGCACCGGCGACCTGGTGTTCGTCACGGCGCAGACGGGGCGCGATCCGGCCACCGGCAAGCTGGCCGACGATCTCGACTCGCAGACCCGGCAGATGCTGGCCAATGTGGATGCCATCCTCAACGCCGCCGGCTGCACGCCGGCGGACATCGTGAAGGTCACGCTGCTGATGGCGGACATCAAGGACTTCAAGGCCATCGATGTTTTGTACGCGGCGTGGCTGCCGGGGATGGGCGTGACCGCGCTGCCCGCGCGCACCGCGTTCCAGGCCGCCGCGCTGCCGGCCGGCGCGCGGGTCATGCTCGAGGTGGTGGCGGCATACCCGAGCCCGTAGCGCCATGCGCATCACCATGGTGATCGGCAACCTGGGCGGCGGCGGGGCGGAGCGCGTCTGCGCGAACCTGGCCAACGCGTGGGCGGCTTCCGGCCGGGACGTGACGCTGCTGACCGCGCTGCCCGGAGCGTGCGTCTACCAGGTCGATCCGCGCGTGCAGTGGCGCCGCCTCGACCGCGGCGGCGAGATTACCCCCCGCTCGCTGGCGCCGGTGCTCCGCGTGCTGCGGGCCGACCGCTGCACGAACCTGCGGTTCCAGGCCGGGCTGCTCACCCTGCTGCGCGACGCGATCCTGGCCACGGAGCCGGACGTGGTGATCTCCCACCTGACCATGACCAACATCCGTGTGCTCGCCGCGATGCAGGAGACCGGCATCCCGGTCATCGCCTGCGAGCACACCGACGTCACCCGGGTGCCGATGGGTGGGTGGGGGGCGGAGCGGACGGCGTTGTACCGGCGGGCGCGGACCGTGGTGGCGACGCATGAGGTCTGCGCGGGATGGCTGGCCCGGCATGGCGCCCGCGCCGTGGCCATTCCCAACCCGCTGTTGCCGCCGGTTGGGACGTTCCCCGGCCGGCGGGCGGGACGCCCGCGCGCCGTGATGCTGACCAGGCTCGCCGCGGAGAAGCGGCCGGGGATGGCCGTGCGCGCCTTCGCGAGGACGGAGTTGCGCGATTGGGAGCTGCACATCCACGGCGACGGGCCGCTGCGCGCGCAGACCGAGCGGCTCATCGAAGAGTGGGCGCCGGGACGCGTCCTGCTCCATCCGTTCAGCAGCGAGCCGTACCGCATCCTGCGCGAGGCCGATCTCTTCGTCTCCGCCTCCATGGTGGAAGGCTTCGGCAACGCCATCTGGGAAGCGCTCGCCTGCGCCGTGCCGGTGGTGGCCATGGACTGCGGCGCGTCGGTCCGCTCGCTGGTGCGCCACGGCCTCGACGGGCTCCTGGTCCGCCCCGACACCACGACCGCGCTGATGGAGGCGCTCGCCTCGCTGATGAGCGATGATGCGCGCCGCGCGCAATTGCAGCCGTCGGTCGTGGAGCGCTTTCCGTTCCAGGCCGCCATGGCGAAGTGGGAGGAAGTGCTTGCCGCCTGATCTCATCCAGACGCTCTGGATCGGCCCCCGCCTCTCCACCATGGAGCGGCTCTCCATCCAGTCCTTCCTCCGTCACGGCCACCAGGTCCACCTCTACACCTACGGCGAGGTGGACGGCGTGCCGGCCGGCACCGTCCTCCGCGACGGCCGGGAGATCCTCCCCGCCGAGCGGATCTTCGTCTATCGCGAGCAGAACTCCGTCTCCGGCTTCTCCAACTTCTTCCGTTACAAGCTGCTGCTCGAGCGCGGCGGGTGGTGGGTGGACACGGACATGATCTGCCTCCGCCCGTTCGCCTTCGAGGGCGAGCATGTCTTCGGCAGCGAGCTCTCCAAAGGCGTGCCTCACGTGAACAGCGGCGCGATCAAGGCGCCGCCCGGCAGCGAGGCGATGGCCTTCGCCTGGGAGAGCTGCAACTCCAAAGACCCGCGGTCGCTCCGCTGGGGCGAGACCGGCCCGAAGCTGATGCTGGAAGTGGTGGAGCGCTTCGCCCTGCAGCACGCCGTGCAGCCCCCCGACGTCTTCTGCCCCATCCCCTACACCGAGTGGCACCGCCTCCTCGACCCCCATCCCCCCGCCCTCCCCGCGGCGTCCGTCGCCATCCATCTCTGGAACGAGATGTGGCGCCGGAGCGGGGTGGACAAGGACGCGGAGTTCGAGGGGGGGTGTTTGTACGAGCAGCTGAAGAGGATGTAGTTGTCAGTTGTCGACAACTATCGAAACAAATACCCCATCCTCCGCAAAAACTTCGCCTGCCGGGTCACCGTGAACACGTGCTCCTCGGCGATCTCGGGGTTGTAGCCGCGGCCCGCGAGCAGCTCGCGGCTGGCCGCTTTCCATGCCTCGCGGGCGGAGCGGAGTTTGGGTATCTGCAGGTACGAGCTCACCAGCTCGTCCCAGTGGGTGAGCTTCTCGATGAACGGCGCGCGGAACATCCGGTTCAGCTCCGGGTTGGTGCGCATCGCCTGGTGCGTGGCGCGGTAGGCGTCCTTCAGCGCGACGCGGAACGCCGTCACGCCGCGCCGCGCGGTGCCGGGGCCGACGCGGTAGATCGACTTCAGATACGAATGCGCGCCGCGCACTTTGTTGCGTCCGTTGAACACGCCGCCCAGCACGTACTTGGCGTCCTTGGCCGCGTTGTTCACCGAGTTCTTCGGCCGGAACGTATTCGTGGCCACCGAGCCGAAGGAGAGCGAGTCGTGGTCCATGAACACGATGCGCGGCTGCCATTCGCCGTCGCACCACACCATGCGCAGCCCGGCGTTGCGGGCCACGAACGACTCACCGAGGGTGTGGCCGCGGATGGCCAGGAGCGTGCCCCAGAAGCGGCCGAACTGCTCCATCACCGAGACGTAATTGCGGTTCGCCCGGGAGCGGTTGGCCGGCACGCGGTAGGCGGCGGCGATGTACTGCTCGTGCGAGCGCCACGGCGTGCGCGGCGGCTCGTACGCGCCGAGGAGCTCGTCGAGGAGCTCGTCCGCGAAGCGGCGGTCGGCGTCCCCGTCGTGCTCCACCTTCAGCCCTTCCCGGAAGTAGCGGTCGGGGCCCTTGCGCAGAAGGTACTTTTCCAGGCGGTCGAGGCGATAGGACGTCGTGCCGAGCTGGATGGCCTGGGCCGGTTTCACCCGGCCCAGAAAGTCGACGGTCAGGGCCAGCTCGCTGGGGTGCTTGGCCAGCGGCTCCTTCAGATAGTCGGCCAGCGTCTTCACCACGTGGCGCATGTTCCAGCGCATGTCGTCGTACCACTGGCCGAAGACGCGGCGCGCGGTGAAGTAGTCGAGCACGTCCGCCGTGCCGCCGTCCGCGGTGGGGATGGTGTAGATGGTGGAGAGGTAGAGCGTGCGCGACATCGAGGCGTCGAAGCCGTGCACCTCCCGGAAGACGCGGGAGAAGAACGCGGAGTTCTCCGCCTCGAAGGTGAGCAGCTGCAGCATGGCGCCGCCGTCGAGGTGATGGGAGCTGGGGACGATGTAGTTCCCCCGCGCCCAGACCACGTCCAGCGGCAGCTGGTTCGGCCGGCCGGCGCGCTTGATCTCGAATTCGTGGCTGCTGCCGGGCGGCTTGACCGTCATCACCACCGTGCCGAGGGGAAACTCGACGAGGGAGTTGAGGTTCGACGGCGTGCTGTATGCGGCCCAGCGGATCACCGAGTCGCGGCCGAGGTGCTCGGCGATGGCCCGCTCCAGGCGGGGGAGGTTCTCGATGGCCCGTTTCGACTCGCCGTGGAACTGGCCGTGGCGGCCGGGATCGGGCCGGCCGGCGGAGCGGCGGACGAAGCGCTCCATCCGCTCGATGGTCTCCTCGACGGTGAAGAGATAGCGGGCGAAGGTGAGCCGGCATTCGCGGCCGGCGGCGTGGAGAAAATCGCGCAGCGGCCGGTCATGGACACGGCCGGCCAGGGGGAGGCGGTGGATGCGCGCGAAGCGGGAGAGGCGTCGCCAGAGCTGCGTCTCCACCGACTCGCGGTTGTTGTAGCCCTCGCGGGCCAGCTCCGCCTTGTCGATCATCCGGAAGCGGGCGGTCCAGAAGCGGCGCTCCTTCCTGTCCGTGACGCGCGCCAGCGCGGTCTCCAGCAGCAGCGCGGCGAGGCGGCGCAACGGCCAGCGCAGGGCGGCGTCGCGCGCGTGCGCCTCGAGCTGCAGCGCCTGCTCGCGGGAGTAGGACGGGTCGCGGACCAGCGCGGCGAGGAGGGGGGCGAAGAGGACGGCATCCTCGCCGCCGTACTCGCGCAGCAGCCGCTCCATTCTGCGCAGTTGCAGCCGGAGCCGCTCCAGCCGCCGCGGAATGGGTTGCCGCGCGAGGCTGCGCTCGGAGGCGCGCCGGGTGGGGCGCGCCTCCTCCGGCGCGGGGGCCGTGTCGAACATCAGCGACGCTTGTTGCCGCCGGCGCCCGGTTTGCCGCCGCCCTTGGTAGAGCCGCTGGTGGAGCCGCCGCCGCCCTTGGTGCCGCCGCCCGGCTTGCCGCCGCCTTTGGTGCCGCCGGTATTGGGTTTGCCGCCACCCTTGGTGCCGCCAGTGGTCCCGCCGGTGTTCGGTTTGCCGCCGCCTTTGGTGCCGCCCTTGGTGCCGCCGGTGTTCGGCTTGCCGCCGCCCTTGGTAGAGCCGCCGCCTTTGGTGCCGCCGCCCGGCTTGCCGCCCTTGGTGCCGCCGGTGCTGGTGCCACCCTTACCGGTGCCACCCTTGCCGCCTTTGCCACCCTTGTTGCCGCCTTTGCCCTTCTTGCCGTACGTCGGGCCGCCGGGGCCGCCGAACATCTTCTTGTCCGATTTGCCCTTCTTGCCCTTCTTCGGAATCTTCTTCTTCACCGGGCCGGGGCCGACGACGCCCGTGAGGGCGATCAGCAACTGCCGCGCCGCGACGATGCCGAGGGTCACGGCCACGTTCGCGCCGGAGCCTTTGGCGTTGCCGGTCGCAACCGATGTCTCCTTGGCGACCGCTTTTTCGAGGATGAACGTCACGGAGCTGTCGCCACCCCCGCCCCCGCCACCCTTCCCTTTGCCTTTACCCTTGCCTGTGGCCATGGATGCCCTCCTTCCCTATGGATGGTCCCTTTGCCTTCAAGACGCGCGTCGGCGTCCCGTTGTGACTCAGACGAAAGACTCGGCGGCGACGCCGCTTTCCACGATCGGCCGCTCGCGCACCACTTTCGCCGCCAGCGGCGCATAAGGCCGCCGCGCGCGAAGGTCCGCCGCATTGCGCAGCCCTTCATTCTTCAGCCGCCGCTTCGGATCGTGATGGCTGAACCGGTTGTAGAACATGAGCGGCTCGGCGATGTGCCGCGCCCGGCGGGTGGTGGCCATCTCCAGCATCGGCAGCATGCAGGCCAGATCCTCCGCCACCCGGAAGTAGCGCCCGTTGCGGTCGCGCAGGTCGGCCTCGTCGATCTGCTCGAAGAGCCAGCGCTTCCAGGTGCGGATGGCGGTGCCGAGCCACGGCTCCTTACGAAAGTCGGCGCCGGGCTGATAGGGGGGCAGCGGACCGCGGCGGCGCGGATCGTCGCTGATCCAGCTGCCGTACGTCACCCAGCAGTCTTCGTCCGCATGCGCCGCGGCGATCAGCTCCAGCGCGCGGTCGTCGAGCAGGCGGTCGTCGCCGTCCAGGATGACGATCACGTCGTCCGGATCGGCGTGGCTGCGGCGGATGGCGCGCACCACGTTCTCCATCGGGTAGAGGCGGCGCCGGTTGCGGGTGACCACGATCCGCTCGTCATCGCCCTTCGCCTCCAGGGCGCGCTCGTACGTCGCGTCGCCCCGGCGGTCGACCGTCACGATGGCCTGCCAGTCGGTGTGGGTCTGGCCCCGCACCGAAGCGAGGCAGGGGCCGATCAGCTCCTCGCACAGCCCGCAGTTGATGACGATCTTGAGCAAGAGAGACGTCTTCCCTCTGAGAAGACGCGGGGCGGGGTTGGGTTGTGACCGGGGACAGTGGCCGGTTGTCAGCGATCGGTCGTCAGAGGGGGCAGCGCACGGACAACCGATCACCGGCAACTGACCACTGCGCCACGCCCGCCGGTCACAGCCGCCGCGCCGAACGCGTCTTCCTTAATGAAGAATCCCATCGTTCGAAGTCTCGCAGAGATACCGGAGGAGAGCACGATGTTTACCCGTCGTCGGATCGCTTTGTGTGTCGGCGTTGTCCTGTTGCTCGCAAGCCTGCCTGCCGTCGCGCAGTCGGCTACCACGCCGCCGCCCAGTCCGGGCTGCGCGCGCACGGTGACGGCGAAAGTCTCGGCTCTCGACCAGCCGTTCTTCCTGAACCGCCTCGGCGCGATGATGCCCGAGGGGATGGTGTTCGCGCTCAACCGCGACGTCGTCCCGCTCAGCTGCCCGGACGGAACGGGCAACTGCAAGCCGTCCAAAGGGAACGCCTGGCTGCGCGAGGGCAAGCGCCCCCGCCCGCTCGTGCTCCGCGCGAACGTGGGGGACTGCCTCTCCATCCAGTTCACCAACCTGCTCGCGGACGCACCGGCCAATCAGCCCGGCATCAAGGGCGTGCAGCCGGCCACGCGTTACGCCTCGATCCATGTGGCGGGCATGCAGGTGGTCAACGTCATCAATGATGACGGCTCGTACGTCGGGGTGAACCAGAACAGCCTCGCCGCTCCGGGCGAGACCAAGACGTACCTGCTCCGGGCCACGGCCGAGGGGACGTTCCTGCTGAACAGCGAAGGGGCGGCGTGGGGCGGCCTCAACTTCCCGAACGACGGCGCGCAGGTCACGGCCGGCCTGTTCGGCGCGGTGAACGTCGAGCCGGCGGACTCGGTCTGGCTGCGCAGCCAGATCACCAACGCCGACGTCTTGAAGGCAGTGGACAAGACGAAGGGGACCAACGGCTTCACCGCCCTGGGACAGCCGATCCTCAACTTCGACTCGCCCATCCTGCAGATGCTGAACGCCAGCAACGAGATCGTGTACAGCGACCTGACCGCGATCATCGCCGGCCCCAAGTCGAACGGCTACCGCTTCCGCAACACGGGCGATCCGAACACCAGCCCCGTGCCCTACGAGCCGCGCCGCGACTGGCCTTTCCGCGAGTTCACCATCGAGTACCACGAGCTGAACGACTCGCAGCAGGCCTTCCCCATCTACGACTACGCGGTCTCCAAGACCAGCAAGAACGCGAGCCTGACGCCGACGCTGCAGGCGGGCGGCGACGCGTTCGCCATCAACTACGGCAGCGGCGGCATCGGCGCGGAGATCCTGGCCAACCGCTTCGGGGTCGGCCCGATGAACAGCTGCCCGGACTGCCGATTCGAGGAGTTCTTCCTCAGCTCCTGGACGGTGGGCGATCCGGCCATGGTGGTCGACTCGCCGGCCAACGCGCCGTGCAACACGGGCGGCACCAGCCCTCCCGACGTGACGAATGGAAGCCTGCTCAAGAAGTACTGGGCGAACTGCACGCAGGGCTCGCTCTCGAACGTTCCCCAGAATGCGAACCCGCCGGTCATCCCGCTGCGCAAGGCGACCAAGGCGAACTATCCGGACGACCCGTCGAACATCTACCACAGCTACATCAACGACCGGGTCATCTTCCGCACCCTGCATGCGGGCACCGGCGTCTCCCACGTGCATCACCTTCACGCTCACCAGTGGTTCCATTCGCCGAACTCGAACGGCAGCTTGTACCTGGACAGCCAGCTGATCAACCCCGGCAGCGCGTACACCATGGAGATCGCGCACGAGGGGAGCGGCAACCTGAACAAGGTGGTGGGCGACTCGATTTTCCACTGCCACTTCTACCCGCACTTCGCGGCCGGCATGTGGGCGCACTGGCGCTCGCACGACGTGTTCGAGATCGGCACGCAGCTCGACCAGTACGGCAAGCCGCTCACCGGCTGGAACCGCGCGCAGCCGGACGGCGAGATCGCCCTCGGCACGCCCATCCCGGCCCTCGTGCCGATGCCTTCCCTGCCCATGGCGCCGATGCCGGCCCGCGTGCGCATCGTGCCGGTGACCGATCCGAATGCCGCCGCCGGCGCGCCGCCGGTGGGCTGGCGCGCGGAGACGAATCCCGATGACCTGAGCAAGGGGCTCAACCCCGGCTACCCGTTCTTCATCCCCGGCGTGGGCGGCACGCGCGCGCCGCATCCGCCGATGGACTTCGCGGTGGACAACGGCCAGACGCTGGACGGCGGCCTGCCCCGGCACATGATCATCAATGCGAAGGTGACCGAGCAGCACAACTACCTCGACTTCAGCAAGGACATGACGGAGGTGAACAGCTACCAGCTGCCGGAGAACGGCACGGACGTGGAGAAGGTGGCCATGGCCTATCACGCCCAGTGCACCCATCCGACCTTCGATACCTTCGGCGCCCCGGCCAAGTACCGCACCAACGGCCTGCCGCCGCAGCCGGGCGCACCGTACGCCGATCCGGGCGAGGCGACCGAGGCGGACAGCGATACCTGCACGCCGATCAAGGACTGGATCAACTACCGCGCGGCCGTCATCCAGACGGACCTGGTGCTGAACAAGGTCGGCTGGCACTATCCGCAGTCGCGCCTCATCACCCTGTGGGATGACGTGAGGAAGACGTTGGACGGGTCCAGGACGCCGGAGCCGTTCTTCTTCCGCGCGAACGCCCGCACCGGCGTGAACTACTGGCACACCAACCTCGTGCCGGCCTACTACGAGCTCGATGACTACCAGGTGCGCACGCCGACCGACATCATCGGCCAGCACATCCACCTCGTGAAGTTCGACGTGACCTCCTCGGACGGCGCGGCGAACGGCTTCAACTACGAGGACGGCACGCTCAGCTACCAGGAAGTGCAGGAACAGATCGGGGCGATCAACCAGTGCGGCGGCCTGGCGCCCAGCCTCACCGGCATCACCAAGTGCAGCCCGACCAACACCGGCCGCACGAAGCTGGCCCCCACGGCGCCCCCGGCCGAGATCTGCCCGGACTCGAGCTCGGAGCAGTGCAAGATGTGGTACGGCGCGCAGACCACGGTGCAGCGCTGGTATGCCGACCCGCTCTCCACCTCCGCGGACACGGTCAACGGCGAGCGGACGCTGAACACGGTCTTCACGCACGATCACTTCGGACCGTCGACGCACCAGCAGGCCGGCCTCTACGCCGCGCTGATCGTGGAGCCGACCGGCAGCAGGTGGTTCACCAACGACACGAAGCAGCTGATGCACGATCCCAAGCGCCTGGACGGCGGCCCGACCTCGTTCGCGGCCATCATCGAGACGCCTGGTGCGGAGAAGGACACCTTCCGCGAGTTCGCCATCGCGCTGCAGGACTTCCAGTTCGCCTACCTGCCCACCAGCATCTCCACGCCCGGCACCGTCACCGGCACGCAGGACGTGCGCGGGTCGACGACGCCGATCACGGTCACGGTCCATGACAGCTGGGCCGATCCGGCCCATGTGGTCGAGCCGCCGGTGGTGCAGAACAAGAAGATCAGCGGCAAGACCGTCCCCATCGAGCCGGGCCCGCAGCTGATCAGCGCCGGCCCCACCTCCGGCACGCTCTCCTTCAATTACCGCAACGAGCCGCTGCCGTTCCGCGTCTTCCCCAGCACCGGCGACACGAAGGGGACCGACCTCTCCTACGTCTTCGCCTCGAACGTCGACCGCAACCTGCTGGCGGTCAAGACGCAACCCTTTGACAAGCCGATCGATCCGGCCCAGCCGTACGGCTTCAAGTTCCCGCAGTACCCGCTCACGCCCGGCATGATGCCCGGCGATCCGTACACGCCGCTGCTCCGCGCGTATGAGGGCGACCGCGTGCGCATCCGCGTCATCACCGGCGCGCACATGCTGCCGCACGACTTCACCGTGCACGGGGCCAAGTGGCTCTTCGAGCCGTCGTTCAACAACTCCGGCTACCGCAGCAACCAGTCGATGGGCATCTCGGAGCACTTCGAGTTCTTCTTCGACACCCCGCGGGCCAGCCCGTCGGCGAACGCGGACTACAACTGGTCCGATTACCTCTACATGCCGGACGCCTCCAACCAGCGGCACGGCATCGTGGACGGCATGTGGGGCCTCTTCCGCGCCTACAAGTCGACCCAGCCGGATCTGCCCTATCTCTCCACCAATCCGACGGTGAAGCCGCTGCCGCCGCGCGCCAACGGCTACAGCTGCCCGGACGGCGCGCCGGTGCGCAACCTCACCATCAACGCGTTCACGGCCGGCAATCTCACCACCTACAACAGCCGCGGCGCCGACGGCGCGGGCATCTTCCCCGCCTCGAAGATCTCCAACCCGTATCAGCTGATGTATCAGTTCCTGGCCGAGGCCGGGGCGGCCGTGACGTCGAACATCGACGAGCCGCTCGTCCTCCGCGCGAACGCCGGCGACTGCATCGCGCTCACCCTGAAGAACCAGATGGACCCGGCGGCCCTCGTGAAGTTCCCGAAGACGCTCGCCGCCTTCGATCCCAGCAAGATCGAGGCGACCAAATCCACGCCGCCCATCAAGCTCGGCACCTCCTACAACGCCGGCATCACGCCCGCGCTCCTCTCCTACGATGTGATGACCAGCGCCGGCATGAACATCGGCTTCAATCCGCCGCAGACCGCCTCGACGGGCGGCCAGCAGACGTACTACTGGTACGCCGGCCAGACGCACGTCGATGCGAACGGCTACGTGACCGGCACGCCGATGGAGCTCGGCGGCGTGAACCTGACGCCGTCCGACCCGCTGCAGCAGGATCTGCACGGCCTCGTCGGAGGCCTGGTGGTCGAGCCGACCGGCTCCATCGCCTGCCCCGACGTCTACAACCCCCGCAACGGCCTCCCCCAGTACGCCTCGGCCACCGTTTATGACGGCGGCAACTGCACCGCTCCGGGCCAGCTCCGCCACCGCGAGTTCGTGCTCATCACGACCGAGGACATGTCGAACCTGAACTGGTCGCAGGCCTGTTACTGCCCGGCGTCCAAAGTCCCGATGGATTGCTCGACGAACACCTGCCTCGGCAACGTGCTGAAGGCCATCTCCCCGCCGCTGCTCCTGCAGTCGTCCCTCAACTACCGCATCGAGCCGATGTCGTATCGCTTCAACACGACCTCGTACAACCCCCTGACCACGCTGTGGCGGGGCTACTCGGACGGTCTGGTCAGCGGCGAGCCGCAGACGCCGATCTTCGCCGCCGCCCGCAATACGCCCAGCCGCTTCCATCTGCTCCATCCGGGCGGCTCCGGCGACCAGCAGGTGGTCGCGCTGCACGGCCACGTGTGGCAGGAGCTGCCGTACGTGAACGACTCGACGCGCATCGGCGACAACACGCTCTCGATGTGGCTCGGCAAGCGCGACAACTACGGCACGAACACGTCCTACTCGATCATCCTCGACAAGAACGGCGGCGCCGGCGGTTTGAACGGCGTGACCGGCGACTACCTCTATCGCACCACGCCCGCGAACTTCGTGATCCAGGGCCAGTGGGGCCTGTTCCGCGTCGGCCAGCCCGGCAAGGACACGGTCGCCATCGGCTCCGCGCAGTTCATCAGCTCCCTGGTGGTGGCCGGCTCGACCACGGCGTTCCTCGACAGCGCCTCTAATCCGAAGAACGGCCAGCGCGCCGCCACCGTCTCGCTTTCCATCCGCCCGAAGGGGTCGACCGGCCCCGGCACGCCGCTCCAGAACGGCACGTTGGCCGTCGGCGAGGCCGGCCTCTGGTCCTACAACTCCGGTCCGATCTCGCTCCCCGATCCGGAAGCGAATGAGGTGGTGGCGGTCTCGCCGTTCGGCGGCACCGCCGTCGCCCCGATCGTGCTGAACCTCGTGCCCGGCACACCGCCTTCCGGACCGACGACCGGCCAGACGGTCGGCGAGTCCCTCCGCTTCGTGAACATGCCCCGCGACGAGATCAAGGAAGACGGCACGGTCATCGAGCAACCGACCGCCAAGCCGGAGGAAGGCCTCCTCGCGCCGCCTTCGCCGGTAGGGACGCCCCAAGCCCCGAAGAGCACGCCGACGCCCAATCCTTCGGCGCCGCCCACCCCCCAACCGTAACTCATCGAACGACAGCGGCGGCCACCAGGCCGCCGCTGTTGTCTTCAGGGGGTCTTGGGCAGGAAGAGCAGGTCCGTGGAGAACTCGCCGAACAGCGTCCGGGCCTCGTACCCCAGCCGCGCCATGTAGCCGCGCAACTCCTGTTCGGAGCCGCCGAACGCCTCGAGGTGATGCACTTCCGCCATCACCGCCGGCCTGGATCTCTCCAGCACCTTCTCCGCCCCTTTCAGCACCTCGAGGTCCGCCCCCTCGGCATCCACCAGGATCACATCGACCCGCTCCACTCCCGCCCTCGTGACGTATGCATCGATGGTGGTGAGGGGAACGCCGCCGCCGCTCATGTCCAGCCGTGCCGAGCCGGCGTCGCCGCGATGCTCGATC
The DNA here is from genome assembly GCA_036009105.1 of Thermoanaerobaculia bacterium. Lineage (GTDB taxonomy): Bacteria > Acidobacteriota > Thermoanaerobaculia > Gp7-AA8 > Gp7-AA8 > JAFAVZ01. Next base: position 12,466 of record DASYMJ010000354.1, read on the forward strand.
GTCGCTTCCCCTTCCTTCGAGAAGCAGCCCATCTCCACCACGGTGATGCTCTCCTGCAACCCGTTCCGTTCGATGTTGCGCCGCAGGATGCCCGCGATGTCCGCCTGGATCTCGAAGGCATGCACCTTCGCGCCTTTGCTCGCCGCGAGCAGCGCGTAGTACC
>DASYMJ010000355.1:0-14989 GCA_036009105.1 Thermoanaerobaculia bacterium
GCACCGGCCGCCGCCCCCGCGGCGCCGGCGTATGCGCAACTCCTCTCCACCGGCGACCAGAAGACGGCCGAGGCGCTCGCCGCGAAGCTGATCGAGCACGGCTTCACCGCGGCGTACGTGGAGCGCGGCTCGAACGACAAGGGCCCGCTGTTCCGCGTCCGGGTGAAGTTCGCGTCGGAAGGGGAGGCGCGGGCGGCGGAGACGAAGCTGAAAGAGTTCGCGAAGGACGTCTGGATCGTGAAGTAAGACGTATATCGAGCATGAAACGAGCGCTGCTCCTCCTCTCCCTTCTCGCATCGACCGCGCAGGCGGACCCGCTCCCTCACGGCTGGCTCCTGGCCGGGTCCGCGCGGGAGAGCTATCTGTCCGGCGTCGACACCGCCATCAAGGCCAGCGGCAACGGCAGCGGCTTCCTCGCCTCGAAGCCGGGAGTGGACCTCCACAGCGAGGGCTTCGGGACGGTGCTGCAGCGCTTTGCCGCCGATGCGTATCGCGGCCGGAAAGTGCGCTTCCGGGCCCGGGTGCGCGCACAGAACGTGAAGGGGTGGGCCGGCCTCTGGATGCGCGTCGACGGCGCGGGAACGCCGCCCGCCACCCTCGCCTTCGACAACATGGCCGACCGCGCGATCGTCGGCACCTCCGACTGGACGCCGTACGAGATCGTGCTCGACGTACCGGGCGACAGCACGAACATCTCCATCGGCATCCTCCTGGCGGGCCAGGGCCAGGTCTGGATCGACGATGGCTCTTTCGCGCCGGCCGAGGGGGCGGCGGTGGAGGGTGGGCCGGAGGGGCTGGGGTTTGAGCCGTAGTTGTCGGTTGTCGGTTGTCAGTTGTCGGTAGAGAAACTGACAACTGACAACTGAAAACCGATAACTGCCTCCTTGCATGCGCACCACGTTTGCGACTACAACGTGGCACCGCGTTCGCTGCAAACGGATCAATGGACGAAAGCACCACCACCCCCCAACTCGAGCAGTTGCGCGACGCGCAGGCGAAGAAGCCGCGCACGGGCGTCGATCCCACCTACATCCTGGACAAGGCCATCTACCAGCTGTGGGAGACGATCAACGACCTCGACCAGATCCAGCCGGAGCACGTCTCCCATTACCGGGTCTCCATCTTCGGCTCCTCCCGCATCCAGCGCGGCGACCCGATCTACGAAGAGGTCAAGAAGCTCAGCTATGAGCTGGCCCGCATGGGCGTCGACATCGTCACCGGCGGCGGCCCCGGCCTGATGGAGGCGGCCAACGCCGGCGCCATCGACGGGCAGGTGGAGAGCCACGCCCGCTCCTTCGGCCTGGCCATCCATCTGCCGACCGAAGAGGCGGCCAACCCCTTCGTGAACAAGGTTTTCCGCCACCGCACCTTCTTCTCCCGCCTGCACCACTTCGTCCGGCTCTCCTCGGCGTTCATCGTGATGCCGGGCGGGATCGGCACCGCCCTCGAGCTCTTCATGGTCTGGCAGCTCCTGCAGGTCAAGCACATGAAACAGCATCCGGTGATCCTGGTCGGTACAATGTGGACCGGTCTGATCGACTGGATTCGCGCCGTCATGGTCGAGCGCGGGCTGGTCAGCCCCCCCGACCTGGACGTCATCAAGATCGTCGCTTCCGCGGAAGAGGCGATCCCCATCATCCGCGCGTCGTACGAGCGGTTCAAAGAGGAGAAAGGGAATGCCCTCCCCGGTAACACCTGAGCAGGTACTGGAGGCGCTTAAGAAGGTCCGCTTTCCGGGCCTCTCGCGCGACATCGTCTCCTTCGGCTTCGTCCGCGACGTCCGCATCGAGGGCGGCCGGGTGCAGTTCACCATCCACTTCCAGACCGAGAATCCGGCCGTCGGCGAGCAGGTGTCGCGCGAGTCGGAAGCGGCCGTGCGCGCTCTCGACGGCGTCACCGACGTGCGCGTGCACCTGGAAGTCGGTCCCCGCCAGGGGCAGGGCGGCGGCGCCATGCCGGCCGGCGCGCAGCCGCCGTCGCCGATCCTCTCCGGCGTGAAGTTCAAGATCGCCGTCGCCTCCGGCAAGGGAGGCGTCGGCAAGTCGACCGTCTCCACCAATCTCGCCCTCTCCCTCCGCCGCCTCGGCTACACGGTGGGCCTGCTCGACGCCGACATCTACGGCCCTTCCCAGCAGATGATGCTCGGGGTGCAAGGCCGGCCCCAGATCGACGAGTCGGACGAGAAGATCATGCCGATGGAGAACCACGGCATCAAGACCATGTCCCTGGGCCTCATCACCGATCCCGACACGCCGGTCATCTGGCGCGGCCCGATGGTGATGAAGGCCCTCGACCAGTTCCTGACCGACGTGAAGTGGGGCGAGCTCGATTTCATGATCATCGACCTCCCCCCTGGCACGGGCGACGCGCAACTGACGCTGACCCAGAAAGTGCCGCTCACCGGCGCGGTGGTGGTGACGACGCCGCAGGACGTGGCGCTGATCGACGCGCGCAAGGGCCTGGCCATGTTCCGCAAGGTCAACGTGCCGGTGCTCGGCATCGTGGAGAACATGAGCTACTACATCTGCCGCCACTGCGGCGAGCGGGAAGAGATCTTCGGCCATGGCGGCGGCCGCAAGACGGCCGAGATGCTCGGCGTCCCCTTCCTCGGCGAGGTGCCGCTCGACGCGAAGGTGGTGGTGGGCGGAGACACCGGCGAGCCGATCGTGATCCTCGACCCCGAGTCGCCCGCGGCCAAGGCGTTCGAGGAGCTCGCCCGCCGCGTGCTGCACCAGATCGAGTCGGGGAGCGTGGGACACACGCACCAGATGGCGCATACGCACTGAGCGGCGATAAGACGATTTGCCCGCGAGGGGCGTACATCTGATGTGCGCCCGCTGCTTCTCACCGTCGCGATCGTCCTGCTGACCATCGCCGCCTCCGACCGCCAGCCTCCCGCGCCGGCCTCGTTCGGCGGCTACCTCATCGCGGACGCCACCGGCCTGCCGATGGCCGGCGCGCGGGTGACGTTCACCGGCCCCGCCACCTGCTTCGCCGTGACCGACGCGCACGGCCTCTTCGCCATCCCCCGCCTCCCGCCCGGCCAGTACGCGGTGGCAGTGGCGGGACGGAGCATCGCCATCGCAGTCACGGACGGCATGAACGTGCGCGACCTGCGGCTTTGAGCTATCTCATCCCATTGCGGATCTCCGTCATGTCGATGCCCCGGACCAGCGTTGCTCCGCTCGTCAACGCATTCGCGTAGCCGAGAGAGGGAAGACCGAGCGCGGAACGCGCTTCGTCGAGGCGCGCCCGCAGCTCGTTTACATGGACGGCGCGGACGAGCACCCCGGGCGCCGCCGAGTCAGTGAACGCCGCGGGCGCCAAGCCGGCCGCCGCGCGCACGGCGTTGACGGCGGCTCGCAGCTCGGTCAGATGAACCGCTTTGATGAGCGTCCCTTGCCCGGCCAGCGGGTCATCCGTGTACATCATCGTCGTCGCCAGATCGATGCTGCTGGCCGGCCCGGCGGCGTTCGAAGAGTCGAGGGTTCGCACCTGGTAGAGGTATGCAGTGCTCGCCGCGACGCCGTTGTCGGTGAAGCTGTTCACGGCCGCTGTTCCGGCGTACGCGAATGCGCCGTTGTTCGAGCTGCGGAACACCCAGTAGCTCGCCGCGCCCGGAACGGCGGTCCAGGTCACCTGCACCTGTGCTGGCGTGGTTGCCACGGCGGCCACATTCGCCGGTCCGGGCAGCGTGCCTGCGTTCGCGACCGTCACTGTCACGGACGGCGAGAACGTAGTGTGACCCGCGCTGTCGACGGCCTTCGAGACGATCGTGTGCTGGCCATTGGCCGTCTGCGTCGTGTTCCAGGAGTAGCCGAGCGACGCGGCGCCCGAATTCGAAGCGCGAGGCGAGCCGTCAATGTCGATCTCCAGCGATGCGAGTGCAACGTCGTCCGCCGCGGATGCGTTGATCGTAACAGTGCCGGCCACGGTGGCGCCGTTTGCCGGCGAGGTGATGGAAGTGGTCGGCGGGTCGTCGGCCGCAGCGGCGGCGAACTGTAGCGATACGTCATCGATGCGGAACGTCGTTGGGAAGCTCGGGTCGGTGAATCCGATGAATGCGAGCTGCAGGGTGAGCCCTTTGTAGGCGGAGACGTCGATCGGTCCCACCTGAAAATAGGAGCCGTTCGTATTATTGGAGAACACCGCGTCTTCGTTCGTGAATGTCGCCAGCGACGCCACGAAGGAGCCATCGAGGTTGTAGAGGCCTGCATCGAGGTAGTCATAGGCGCCGAAGCCGAGCGCTTCCTGCGTTGCGATATTCAGCCAGAAGGTGACGTTCGCCGCCGTGGCGTTGGACGGGATGGTGAAGTTCTGGCTGATGATGTCGGAATTCGTGCCGTCGCTTCCTGCCAGCAGTGCGTAGTTCGCGCCGCCGTGCGGGAAGGCGCCGCCCTGGAGAATCAACTGGTGACCGGGGACAGGCCAGACGTTCCAGCCAGGGGCCGCGTTGCCGGTCGATGCAGCCGATTCGAAGCCGCCGTCCAGCAGCAGCTCCGTCTGAGATTGCGAGGTTCCGCCCTGCGTGACCGTGAACGTCTGTCCGGCGATGGTGGCGTTGCCGGAGCGCGACGACGGCGCACTGTTCTGCTGCCAGGAGACGATGACGGAGCCCGATCCCGAGCCGCTGGTGGGAGAGGCGCTGAGCCACGAGCCATTCCCGGCGGCCGACCAGTTCCCGCCTTGGCAGCCGGCTGGCGAGCCGTTGATCGCGACGTTGCTCGAGCCCGCGGCGGATGAGGGGCTCGCGGATGCCGGACTGAGGGTGAAGCTGGAGCAGATGGGGGCGGAAGTGCCCGCCTGCGTGACGGCAAAACTCTGGCCCGCGACAGCCGCATTGGCCGAGCGCGAGGATGTCGAGCTGTTCTGCTGCCAGGACACCGTTACCGAGCCGGGTCCCGAGCCGCTGGCCGGCGAGACCGTCAGCCACGAGCCGTTGCCCGCGGCCGACCAGCTACCGCCCTGGCAACCGATGGGCGAGCCGGTGATCGCGACGTTCGTCGACCCCCCGCCAGAGGATGGGCTCGCGGACGTCGGGGTGATCGTAAAGCTGCTGCACGGCGGCGGCGATGTGCCGGCCTGCGATACGGCGAATGTGTTCCCGGCGATCGTTGCATTCGCGGAACGCGGCGAGGTCGAGCTGTTCTGCTGCCATGAGACCGTGACCGAGCCCGATCCCGAGCCGCTCGTCGGCGAGACGCTGAGCCACGAGCCGTTGCCGGCGGCCGACCAGTTCCCGCCCTGGCAGCCGCTTGGCGAGCCGGTGATCGTGATACTGCTCGATCCCGATGCGGACGTCGGGCTTGCCGCGGTCGGATTGATGCTGAAGCTGGTGCAGGTCTGCGGCGAGCCGGTGACGGCCAGGTAGGCCGAAGACGACCACCCGGTCTTCGAGCTGGCGGTGTCGGCCAGGTAGTACTCATACCAGGTGAATCCATCAAATCCGGTCTGCGTATTGCCGGTGGCGGCGACGATCTTACCGTCGCCGATGTGACCGAGAACCGTCGAGTTGCTCTGCACTCCGGCGCGCACCCGGAGGGTCGAAGGGGCGGAGCCGGTGACCTTCAGCCGTGTCCCATTGGCCACGGTGGAAACGCAGGACGACGGAATCCACCCATCCCAGTGGAACCAGCCCGGCCCCAGGTTCGGCGAAACCTGCGCTGCCTCCAGCCCGGCCAGGAAGAGCAGCCGGTAGCTGCCGCTCGTGTCGTAAGCGGCGAATCGCTGGCCGGAAAATGCCTGCGTCACGGTCGGAGCGCCCGATTGGGGCAGCGTCACGATCGTGCACTGCGAGCTGACGGACACGATGCCCGGCGTCGATGTGCGGCCCATGTCGGACATGAACCGGTCCCAGTTCCAGTAGGCGCCGGGATCGAAGTGGTGACTGATGCCGCCCCAGTATTGCGGCTGCGCTGCATCGGGCACCTGGTTGTGGCCGAAAAGATGGGCGCGATCGAGCGGGATGCCGTATGCGCCGCGCAGACAGTTGACGAGCGCTTCCAGGCTGTTCCACTGCGCGGTGGTCTGCCAGGAGAAATCATCCGCCGGCGAGCCGTCAGCCCATCCTTCCAGCTCGATCCCGATCGACGCGCGGTTGTAGGAAAGGTTGCCGCAATGATATGCGGTATTGGCCTCGCTGACGAATTGCCAGATCGAGCCGTCGCGATTGACGAGATAGTTCGAGCTCGCCTGTCTCGAAGGGTCCTGGAAAGTCGCCAGCGTCGACGCCGCCGAGCCTTCCGTGGTGTGGATGACGATCGTGGTGATGGCCACTCCGGAACGGCCGTTCGACTGGTAATTCGAGGTGGGGATGTTGTCACCCTTCCAGACCACGTTCGGGCAGGACGTTGTGGCGAGGGGAGATGCCCCGACCAGTCCGGACGTCTTCGCGCTCCCCCCTCCCTCTCCGATGCGCAACCCTCCGACCTCAAAGCCGTCATGAAGCGCGGAGAGCACCGTCTCGGCATAGAGACTAGCCGTGTCCGGCCGCGGGATGCCGCTAAAGTCCGCCAGCACGCCGGCCCAACTGTAGGGCGATACCGTGACGTTCTCGCCGAAGCCGCGGTGGTTACGCGCCAGCCTGGCCAGGATCGCGGCGCCGCCGCGGATGTTTTCCCTCGCGTCCGTGCGCAAGACTTCTGCATCGCGGCCGATGAGGGCGGCGGCTTCGTCGAGACTGTGCCCGAAGAGGGCGTCATCCCTTAGTCCCATCACGCCGTAGGACGGTGGCGTGTCGCCTTCGCCGGCAGGACTACGCTGCACCCAGCCGGAGTTCGTGTACGCCACCGCCTCCAGAAGCGTGAGCGGCACGTCGAATTCGACGCTGGCATCCTGCAGGGCAGTCTGGATAGCCGCGGCCGATGCGCGGGCTTTCGAGCCCTCCGGACTCTTGACGGGGTGAAGAAAGCCGCCCGGTTGCGGCGGCTCCGTCTGCGCGGCAGCGGCAGCGGCGAAGACCAAAGCTGTGATGATGGTGCAGACCGCGATTCGTGGCATTGGGACGACCCTCCCTGCAAGTGTTCCCGGACCGACTACTTGGAAGGACACCAATCGCCGAATTTCCGCTCGAAAGCGGTTTATTGATGGCCTTTGATATCGTGACGGGCCATGTCCCGCCGCCTGCAGCTCTACGAGCGGTTCGGGGAGCCGCTCCTCTCCCGCTCCGCGTTCCTGGCCCGCGCGGCGTGGCACTTCATGCTCGCCACCGCCGTGATCCTGTGCGCGCTGGCCATCGGCATCGTCGGCTACCACACCTTCGACCGCCTCTCCTGGACCGACTCCCTGCTCAACGCCTCCATGCTCCTGGGCGGCATGGGCCCGGTCAGCCCGATCGTCGGGACGCCGGCCAAGCTCTTCGCCTCCTTCTATGCGCTCTTCGCCGGCCTCGTCTTCGTCACCGCGTCCGGCCTGATCCTCGGCCCCTGGCTGCACCGGCTCATCCATCACTTCCACATTGGGGAGGAAGAGCCGCGGTGACGCCCTTTCGTCCTTTCTGAACCGCGCTTCGCGTCACCGTTGCGGGCCTTCATTACATCGGCCGCTCCCGGGCGCGGATGAGCGCCTACGCTCCGCGCATGAAACGGATCCTTCCTCTCGTCCTCTTCGCCGCCCTCGCCTCCAGCGCGTTCGCACAGCCCACCCGGATCGCGCCCGGGGTCGATGACGGCGGCGGGGGAGGCGGCGGAGGAACGAGGCCGGGACCGACGGTGTACCAGCTGACCGATCGTCATGGCCCGCGGATGGCGTACGCGAAGGTGGTCTACATCTTCTGGGGCTCGCTGCCGTACGGCTACGCCTCCGAGCTGCAGGCCTACCGCGACCTCGGCGGCGGGATGTCCGACCACATGGGGATGCTCGCCCAGTACGGGACGCCCCAGGCCAGCCTGACCGGCTCGCAGGCGGACGTCTTCGATCCCTCCGAGCCGCCGCTCGCCGTTAACGACGGCCTCACCCAGGCGGAAGTCGCGAAGTACTTCGCCGGCCGCTACGACAACAACGCCATCTACGTGGTCGTCTTCGGAGCGGGCCACTTCCTGGTCTACCGCGACGGCGAGACCTCCTGCGACGGACCGAGCCCCTTCCTCTGCGCCTACCACGAGTCGTATCGCGACCCGGCCTCGAACCTCGACGTCAAGTACGCCGTCATCCCCTTTGCCAGCTGCGATACGTGCAAGTTCAGCGCGTTCGGCATCGTCGCGAACGACGTGCAGAATGCGGAAGTGGTCATCATCCACGAGGTGCGCGAGGCGATGACCGATCCGGTCTACGGCGCGACCTGGATCGACCAGGCCGACTACGAGGCGGACGACAAATGCTCCCCGTTCGCGAGCCCGGCGAACGTCTTCTACATGCGCACCCCGGCCGGCCCGCTGGACACCCCCTACTGGCATCCCGGCCACACCTACTTCTTCCAGAAAGAGTGGTCCAACGCCGCTCGCGGCTGCGTCCAGTAAGGAGACCTTCCTATGAAACGAGCCCTCGCCCTCTTCCTCTTCACCGCGCTGGCCGCGACCGGCGCCTTCGCGCAGTTGACCGCGCCGGAGACGGATCCCAACGCCACCGGCGGCAGCGACGGCGGCGGGAGCAACTTCCTGTTCCAGCCGCAGCTCAAGGACCACGGCGGCCAGCGGCTCGCCTACGCGAAGGTCGTCTACATCTTCTGGGGCCCGCTCCCCGCCGGCTACGCCTCGGAGCTCGTGGCATTCCGCAACGAATACGGCGGGATGGCCGAGCACATGGGGATGCTCGCCCAGTACGGCGCGCCGCAGTCGGCGCTGACCGGCTCGCAGGCGGACGTGTTCGATCCGGTCGTGCCGCCCAGGGCGACAGACGACTCGTCGGTCCAGGCGGAGGTGGGGAAGCACTTCGCCGGCCGCTACGACACGAACGCCGTCTACGTCGTGGTGATCGCGAGCGGGCATTACGCCGTCTACCGCAACGGAGACACTTCCTGCTACGGAGGTCAATTCCGTCTTTGCGCGTACCACCAGTCCTACCGCGACAGCGCCTCGGGCATCGACGTCAAGTACGCGGTGATTCCATACGCGGACTGCGAGGAATGCAGAGTCCACGCGCCGGACGGCATCTACGCGAGCGATGCCCAGAACGCGGAGGTGAATATCGTCCACGAGGTGCGCGAGGCGATGATCGATCCGATCTACCTCACCGCCTGGTATGACGACAACCACGCCGAGGGGGACGACAAGTGTGCGTTCGGCGTCCAGCCGGACAACGTCTTCTACAGGCACACCATCCCCGGGGCGAACGACGCGCCGTCCTATCACCCCAGCCGCTTTTTCTTTTTCCAGAAGGAGTGGTCGAACGCGTCCCACGGCTGCGTCGAATAGCGGCGGTCTGGTATCTTCCGCCCCGCATGATCGATAAGGTCGTTTCTTCCGCCGAGGAGGCGGTGAAAGACGTCGGCAGCGGGGCGACGCTCGTGGTGGGCGGGTTCGGCCTCTGCGGCATCCCGGAGAACCTGATCAACGCGCTGGTCAAGAGCGGGGCGAGGGAGCTGACCTGCGTCTCGAACAACGCCGGCGTGGACGACTGGGGGTTGGGGCTCCTGCTGCAGACGCGGCAGATCCGCAAGATGGTCTCCTCATACGTCGGCGAGAACGCGGAGTTCGAGCGGCAGTACCTGGCGGGCGAGCTCGAGGCGGAGTTCGTGCCGCAGGGGACGCTGGCCGAGCGGATGCGGGCGGGGGGCGCGGGCATCCCCGCCTTCTTCACGCCGGCCGGCTACGGCACCATGGTGGCGGAGGGGAAGGAGACGCGCGAGTTCGAGGGGCGGCAGTACGTGCTCGAGCGCGGCATCGTCGGCGACTTCTCGCTCGTCGCCGCCTGGAAGGGCGACCGCCTCGGCAACCTCGTGTACCGCAAGACCGCGCGCAACTTCAATCCGATGGCCGCCACCGCGGGGCGCGTCTGCATCGCGGAGGTGGAAGAGCTGGTGGAGGTGGGGGAGCTCGATCCCGACAACATCCACACGCCGGGCATCTTCGTCCACCGCATCCTCCAGTCGCCGCGCGTCAAGCGCATCGAGCAGCGGACGGTGAGGAAGGGATGACCCGATGCCACTGAACCGCGAACAGATCGTCCGCCGCGCGGCGCAGGAGCTGCGCGACGGCTACTACGTCAACCTCGGCATCGGCATGCCCACCCTGGTGGCGAACCACATTCCGGAGGGGATGGAAGTCATCCTCCAGTCGGAGAACGGCATCCTCGGCCTGGGGCCGTTCCCCAGCGACGATCAGGTCGATGCGGACCTCATTAACGCCGGCAAGCAGACCGTGACCGTGCTCCCCGGCGCCGCGTTCTTCTCCAGCGCCGATTCGTTCTCCATGATCCGCGGCGGCAAGGTCGATCTCTCCATCCTGGGGGCGATGCAGGTCTCGAAGGGGGGCGACATCGCGAACTGGATGGTGCCCGGCGCGATGGTGAAGGGGATGGGCGGGGCGATGGATCTGGTGGCCGGCGCGAAGCGGCTCATCGTGACCATGGAGCACGTGACCAAGAAGGGCGAGAAGAAGATCCTCGACGCCTGCAACCTGCCGCTCACCGGCGTCGCCTGCGTGAATCGCATCATCACCGACTACGCGGTGCTCGACGTGACGGCGGACGGGCTGCGCCTGGTCGAGGTGGCGCCGGGCGTGACGGCGGAACAAGTGCAGTCGCTCACCGAGCCGAAGCTGGCCGTTGCCGATGACCTCAAAACGATCGCCGTCTGAGGCGCGGCGCGCGCTCGCGCTCTTCGTCGTCATCAAGCTGCTGATCCTCTGGTTCGGCATCCAGGCCTTCATCGTCATCCGCAACGAGTCGCTGCCCACCATGCACTCGTGGCTCTCCATCTGGGACCAGTGGGACGCGCCGCACTACCTCGACATCGCCCGCGACGGATACGTGACGGAAGGCGACGCGCGGCGCTGGATCGTCTTCTTCCCGCTTTTCCCCTGGCTCACCCGCGCGGCCGCTTTCGTGACCGGCGATGTGCTGGTCGGCGCGTTCATCGTGTCGAACGTCGCCTCGCTCTTCATCGCCTGGCTGCTCTTCAAGCTGGTGCGGCTCGATGAAGATGAGGAGATCGCGCGCGAGTCGGTCTGGTTCCTGGCCATCTTTCCGGCCGCGTACTTTCTGCACATCGGCTACACGGAGAGCGTGTTCATGGCGCTGGTGCTCGGGAGCTTCTTCGCCGCGCGGAAGGGGAGGTGGGCGGCGGCGGGCATCCTCGGCGCGCTGGCCGCGCTGACGCGCGTGAACGGGATGCTCCTCGCGCCGGCGCTCGCGCTGGAGGCGTGGGCGGAGTACCGCAAAACGCGCCGCTTCGAGGCGCGCTGGCTTTGGGTGCTGTTCGTCGGCGCCGGGACGCTCCTCTATCTATGGGTCAACAAGTCGGTGACGGGCGACTGGTTCATGTTCCGCACCTACCAGGACGAGCACTGGAACCACACCTTCACGCCGCCTCTGGTGGCCATGTACGACGCCTGGCGCGGGATCTGGCTGCGCCCGCCGTCGGAGAGCATCATGGTGGGCTGGCAGGAGTTCCTCTTCACCGCCATCGCCCTCGCCGTGACGGTCTGGAGCTGGATGCGCCAGCGCCCCTCGTATGCGCTGTGGGCGACGCTCAACATCTGGCTCGTCACCTCCGTCGGCCTCCTCCTCGGCGCCCCCCGCTACTCGCTGGCCATCTTCCCCATCTTCACCTGCTTCGCCAAGATCACCCGCGACCGCCCCGTGCTGCGCGCGGCGATCATCGCCTGGTCGCTGCTGTTCCTGGCGTTGTTCGCCGGGCAGTTCGTGACGCAGAAGTGGGCGTTCTAGCGATCAGCGAGCAGCGAGCAGGAGGATCTGATCAACGGAAGCATGCTGCGTTCTCCTGATCGCCGATCGCCGCTCGCTGATCGCTGATCGCTCGAATCAGGCCGTCGCCTCGGCCGGCTTCTTCCGCATGTCCAGAAAGAGCAGGCCGATGCCGATGCAGATGGCGGAGTCCGCGACGTTGAAGGCGGGCCAGTGGTGCTCGCGGCCGCCGAAGGTGACGTAAAAGTCGAGGAAGTCGATCACGTAGCGGAAGCGGAAGCGGTCCAGCAGGTTGCCGATGGCGCCGCCCAGGATCAGGTGCAGGCCGGTCTGCAGGAGGCGGTCGGTCACGGCGGAGCGCATCGCGTAGACGACCACGATGCAGAAGACGCCGATGGCGCCGACGTTCAGCAGCAACGGCACGAGCTGCGACTCCGCGTTCGCGCCGATGCCGAAGGCCGCGCCGCTGTTGCGCACGTGCACCAGCTGGAAGAGGTTGGGGATGAGGGGAACCGCCTCGTGCACGTCGATGCGCGAGGCGACCAGCCACTTGGTCAGGGCATCGAGCACGATGATGGCGAGGGAGATGGTCAGGTAGTGGAGGCGTTTCAAGCGGACTGGCGCTCCTCGATCAGGCGGTCGAGCTCCGTGCGGACGCGGCCGAGGATCTCGTCGTAGGTGTAGTGGCCGAGGGATTGCTCGCCGCGCTTGAGGTTCACGTAGCTCGGCGCGCACCACATGCCGAGGTCCGCGTCGTCGGTCTCGCCGGGGCCGTTCACCCGGCAGCCCATCACCGCGATGGTGATGTCGTGCTCCTTCGCGTATTGCGCCATCTCCCGCACGTTGTGGGCGAGGTCGATGAATGCCTCGTTCTCCACCCGCGAGCACGATGGGCAGCTGATGATGTTCAGCCCCTTGTGCTCGAAGCGGGGAACGGAGCGGAATCGGCCCTGCTCGATGTCTTCCAGGATCTGGCGGCCGACCGTGATCTCCTCCCCTTTGCGCTCGAAGGGGAGGGTGAGGGAGACCCGGATGGTGTCGCCGATGCCGCGGGTCAAGAGCTGCTCGAAGGCGATGCGCGTCTTGATCACGCCGTCCGGCGGCATGCCCGCCTCGGTCACGCCGAGGTGGAGGGGGACGTCCGGGCGGGCCTCGGCGAAGCGGATGTTCGCGTCGATGACCTTGTTCGGATCGGAGTCCTTGAGCGACACGCAGTACTGGTCGAAGCCGAGGTCGTCGAGCATGAGGCAGTGCTCGAGGGCGGAGTCGAGCATGGGGGCGATGGAGTCCGACTTGTCGTACCTGGCCACCTTGTCCGGATCGACCGAGCCGGCGTTGACGCCGATGCGCATCGCGCAGTGGTGGGCGCGGGCGACGTCCACCAGGTAGCGCACCTTCTCCTGCACCGGCTTCTCCCGCTCCAGGTGGTAGAGGTGGCCCGGGTTGTAGCGGAGCTTGGAGACGAAGGGGGCGACTTTCTCGGCCAGGCGGTAGTTCTCCTGGAGGTCGACCACGAGGTTGGCCTGGGGGCGGGCGGCGCGGACCTCGGCCAGGGCGGCGACGTCTTTCGGGTTGTCGATGGCGATGCGGATGACGTCGGCGCCGGCGGCCTCGAGCAGCTCGACCTGGCGGATGGTGGCCGGGATGTCCTGGGTGCGGGTGGCCGTCATCGACTGCACGGCGATCGGCGCGGCCCCCCCGATGCGGACGTTCCCGACGCGGATCTCACGTGTCTGGCGCGGTTTCACGGCTGTGGGAAACGAGCGGGGAGGTCAAAGATTTCCGAGGGAGGTGATCAGTTGTCGGTTGTCAGTGGTCGGTAGAAATCGGTCTAGTGACAACTGACAACGGATCACCGACCACTGCCCCACTCACCATTTTTCCCGTCTTGCCCCGTTCACCGATCTGTAATAACGTCTCGTTTCGGTTCCCACCCCACTGAGAGATTCCCGCTTCATCACGAGGTAATTCCACGATGTCGCGCGCCCGAGCGCGGGCCATCCGGAGGAGATTCATGCGCCCCTACGCGACCGTACTCACGATCGCAGTGCTGCTGCTGTCCATGGGCCTTTCCGCCCAGGCGCAGTCGTGTCCCACCCCCGTCATCATCCAGACCGGCGGCTCCAACCCGAGCTGCGCCGGCCTCCCCGTCACCCTCGATGCGGGACCCGGTGTGACTTACCTCTGGTCCAACGGCGCCACCACGCGCTACATCACCGATACGCCCACGGCCACCGCCAGCTACACCGTCACCGTCACCGATGCGGATGGCTGCAGCGCGACCTCCTCGGCGCTCACCGTCACCGTCAATCCGGTGAACGCGGCCACGGCCCAGACCGTCATGCCGTCCGTGTGTGCCGGCGCCAACGGGCAGGCCTACATCATGAGCCCTCCCTCCGGCGTCACCTGGACGGCCTACGCCTGGAGCATCGCCAACGGCGTGATCAACGGCTCGTCCACCGGCCAGACCGTCGACTTCACGGCCGGCCCGAACGGCATCGTCACCCTGACCGCCGCCGTCACCGACCAGAACGGCTGCGAGACGACGGCGATGACCGCCGTCTCGGTCTACGAGACCACGCCGCCCGCCATCCAGGCGCCGCCCGCGGTCTGCGCCGGCGTCCGCTCCTCGGCCCAGATCAGCTACCCGCCGTACTACCAGAGCTACAGCTGGTCCATCAGCGGCGGCACCATGGAGCCGGCCGGCGTGGACGGTGGCCCGAACACGAACCGCGTCTTCTTCACCTCCGACGGCCCCGGCCCGGTGACGCTCACCGTCACCGTGACCGACCAGCACGGCTGCCCGGTCACCAACTACGTCACGGTGCCGGTGCGCAGCGTCGCGCCGCCGGTGATCCATCTCGACCGGACCACCATGTGCCCCGGCACGATCAACCTGGCCTTCCTCGATCCGCCGGCCCAGGGGAGCTGGCAGAACGTCAGCTGGACCATCCAGAACGGCACCATGTCCAACGGCGGCTACCCGCCCAGCCAGCCACAGACTTCGGCCGCCTTCAACTCCGATCCGACCGGCCTGCCGGCGACGCTCACCGTGACGGCCACGGACAACTTCGGCTGCTCGAACACGGCCAGCGTGACGGTGCCGGTGCGCACGGTCGCCCCGCCGGTGATCCACCTCGACCGGACCACCATGTGTCCCGGCACGATCAACCTGGCCTTCCTCGAT
>DASYMJ010000356.1:0-11859 GCA_036009105.1 Thermoanaerobaculia bacterium
TCCCCCTCCCCAGATGGCCATCCAATTTGGATAGCACACGACCACCCCAACCTCTTTCCTGCACCGTGCCATCCGTCCTCGTAACTGCCTCATCTCTCAAACCTGTCTTGTTCCGTCCCCGGCTAATTTGGACAGCACTGACAACCGACAACTCGTCACGCGGCCCTTGGCCGCCGCCTCCGGTCCGCGATCGTCTCTCGCAGGAACTTGAGCAGCGCGCGCTCTTCCTTCGACAGGCCGACGCGCACCACGGGGCTGCCTTTGGCCTGCTTGCGCAGCACTTCGAACGGCTTGCCTTCCATGTACTCGTCCAGCAGGCGCGGGCAGATGTAGGAGGAGCGGCAGACGGCGGGCGTGTTGCCGAGCTGCTCGGAGGTCGCCACGATCGCCTTCCGCACGTTGCGCTTCCGTTCCGTCTTGCTCGCCGCCTGCCCCTGCATGGCCAGGGCGATGGAGCAGAGGAGGGTGCCGGCCCAGGTGCGGAAGTCCTTGGCCGTAAAGTCCTCGCCCACCACGTCCTGGATGTAGTCGTTGACGTGGCGGTCCTTCACGTCGACCAGGCGCCCGTGGCTCTGGAACTTGAAGAGCTCGCTGCCCGGCAGCTGCTTGAGCTCGGCCACGATGCCGGCCACGTCGGCATCGGAGATGGCCTTCTTGTGTGTCTTGCGCCACTTGCCGACATAGTCGAAGAGCAGCTTCTCGCCATCCAGCTCCACGTGCTCGCCCAGGACGGTGGTCAGGCCGTAGGTGGACTCGGAGCGGGCGCTCTTGTCGTTGCCGACGCGGAAGAAACCCTGGTCGATGAGGCGGACGATGGAGGCCAGCACGCGCTGCCGGTCCAGCTCCTCACGCCTGAGGTCCTTGCGCACCCGGGCCCGGAGGCGGGGGAGGGCTTCCCCGAACTCGACGACGCGGAGGAACTTCGCCTCCTCCCGCTGGGCGCGGAAGCGGGAGTGGTAGAGGTACTGGGTGCGCCCCTTCTTGTCGACGCCCACCGCCTGCAGCGGCGCGCTCTCGCTGCGGGCCACCCGCACGTCCTGCCAGGCGGGGGGGATGCGCAGTTTGCCGATGCGGGCGATGGTCTTCTCGTCCGTGATCTCCGCGCCGTCCGACGCGCGGTAAGTGAAGCCGGTCTCCTTCGTCCCTTCCCGGCGGATGCCGTGCAGGTCGAGATTCCACCGACGGCGAACGCCTCTGGGCGGCATGATGCGGCCGATTTTTGCGAGAATGGTGCCGTTGACCGCAGCCCGCCGATCGCTGATCGTTCTTTCGATCCTCATCGCCGCCACCCGCTTCCTCGCCCTCTCCCGCACTCTGTGGGATTGGGACGAGGCGCTCTTCTCCATGGCGCTGCACGATTACAACGTCGCGGCCCACCACCCCCACCCCCCCGGCTTCCCCCTTTTCGTGGCCCTGGCCCGCCTGATTCGCCTCGTCGGTGCGAGCGACTTCCGCGCGCTGCAGACGGTGACGATGCTCGGCGCCCTGCTCGCCTTTCCCGCCCTGTGGCTCCTCGCCCGCACTTTGAAACTGCCACCGGTCACCGCGGCGGTGGCGGCGACGCTCTTCTCCTTCCTGCCCAACGTCTGGTACTTCGGCGGCACCGCGTTCAGCGACGTGCCGGCGGTGGTGGCGGTGATCGCGTCCGCCGCCCTGCTGCTGCGCGGCGAGGATCGCCGCTCGTACCTGCTCGGCTGCCTGCTCCTCGGCGTGTCGGTGGCGTTCCGCCCCCAGAACGTGATGCTGGGGATGTGGCCGTTTTTGTGGGGCTCGTTCCGGCGGGCAGCGAGCAGCGGGGAGCGAGCAGGAGTGCCAGGCCGCGGTCTCCTGCCCGCCGCCCGCCGCTGGCCGCTGGCCGATGTCCTTCTCGGCGGCGCCATCGCGGCCTCGATCATCATCGCTGCCTACGGCGGCGCCGCGCTGGCCACCGGCGTCACCGACTACCGCAACGCGGTGGAGGCGCACCGCCAGTACGTGCTGAAGATTGACTCGTACCACAACCCCGGCCGCCCGCCCCTGCTCGAGATGTGGCGGGACTTCACCATCGATCCCTATCACGCCGGCAAGGTCTCCACCATCATCGGGGTCTTCGCGGCGCTCGGCCTGCTCCGCTTCCGCGCCGGCACGCGCCACGCGCTGCTCACCTTCGGGCCGTTCTTCTTCTTCGCCTGGCTGATGCTCGACGTGACCAGCCTGAGCCGCCTCTCCATCGGCTACATCCCTCTGCTGGCCCTCCTCGCCGCGGAAGGGATGCGCACCGTGGCGGAGCTGGTGCCGCACGCCCGCGCCGCGGCCATCATCCAGGTGGTCTTCCTCCTCGCCATTCTGGGCCGGCTCGTGCCGTGGACCGCTTCGGCGCTGGGCGAGCCGCGCCGGCACGACTCGCCGCCCTACGCGGCCTCGATGTGGGTCCGCCGGCACCTCGACCGGAGCAAGGTCACGGTCTACGTGCACGGCAGCATGGGTCCCTTCGCCGAGTACCTGCTGGGCGACTACCGCCAGGTGCCGGTGCCGGACGACTTCCGCATCGACCAGATCTCCGACGCGCGCGACGCGTGGCTGATCACCGTCGGCGCCAGCGCGGCCACGGACGCGGTCAATTTCCGCCGCCCCCACGGCCGCCTCTGGAACATCAATCACCACGGCTACTTCGAGGCCTCCGTGCAGCCGCTCGCCGACCGCGCGCACTTTTTGGAAGGCTGGTACGGCGAGGAGTCGACGGAGGATCACGCCTGGCGGTGGATGAGCGGCCGCTCGACCATCCTGCTGCCCGCGCTGCACGGCAACGGCGAGCTGACCATGCGCTTCTACGTGCCGCTCGACGCGCTGCCCCGGCCGCCGCAGGTGACCATCACCTTCAACGGTGCACCGGTCGAGACGCTCACGGCGTCAACGAGCGAGGTCGCGCGGACTTATACGCTCACCTCGCGCACCGGCGCCCCGAACGAGCTGCGCATCGAGACGGACGGCGTGGTGAACCCCGCCCGCCTGGGCAAAGGCGGCGACACCCGCGACCTCGGCCTGCAGCTGCGCGGTCTGACCTGGAAAGCGCGATGAAGGCCTGGTGGCGCTCGCTCGCCTTGCCGCCTTTGCCTCTTTCGCGCTCCCAACGGCTCGCCGTCATCGTGCTCACGGCAGTCGCGGCGATCACCCGCTGGTTCGCGCTGGCCCGCACGCCGTGGGACTGGGACGAGGCGCTCTTCTCCCTCGCCCTGCGCGACTACAACGTCGCCCTGCACCACCCCCACCCGCCCGGCTTCCCCCTCTACATCGCCACGGCGAAGCTCTTCCAGCTCCTCGGGCTGACCGACTTTCACGCGCTGCAGGCGGTGAGCTTCCTCGCCGCGGTGGCCATCGTCCCGGCGATGTTCCTCCTCGCCCGCGAGCTGCGCGCCGACTTTCGGACGGCGCTCATCGCCGCGGCGCTGCTCGCCTTCTTCCCGAACGTCTGGTTCTACGGCGGCATGGGATTGAGCGATGTGCCGTCCATGACGCTCGTCGTCCTCGCCGTCGCGCTGCTGCTGCGCGCCGGCCGCGGCGACGGCGCGCTGTTCGCGGCTGCAATGGTTACGGCGATGGCCGCCGGCTACCGGCCGCAGAACCTGCTGATCGTGCTCGCGCCGGCGCTGATCGCCGCACCGCACGTGTGGCGGCGGAGCGTCCTTCGCGCGGCCGCGGCGGTGGCGCTCGGCCTGGCCATCATCATCGCCAGCTATGCCGGGGCGGTGCATCTGAGCGGCGGCTGGGCGCTCTATCACGAGCGGCTGAGCGAGCATCAGGCCTACATCGCCCAGACCGACTCGTTCCGCGCGCCGGACCGGCCGCCGCTGTGGCAGCTCGTCGACAACTTCTTCATCTGGCCTTATCGCTACCTGCCCGTCAACCTCCCTCTCGCCCTCTTCGTCCTCCTCTCCGGCGTGGCCACGCTGGTGCGCCGCCGCGCGCCGACCCTCGCCCTGCTCGCCGCGTTCGGTCCGTTCTGCGCGCTGGCCATCCTGCTGCTCGACCGCTTCAGCGTCAGCCGCTTTTCCATCGGCTACGCGCCTCTCATCGCGCTGCTCGCCGCGGACGGCCTGCAGCTGATCTTCCGGCGTTGGGGGTACGTGCCCGCGGCGATCCTGATCGCGGTAATGGCGGCGTGGACGTGGCCGTCGCTGCGCGAGGTGCACACCCAACCCTCGCCGCCCGTGCGGGCGATGCAGGCGATCCCGGCTCGAGGCACGGTGTACGTCGACAAGACGATGGCCGCGTATGCCGACCTCTACCTGCCGAAGGAGCGCGTCTCGAAGGATGGGCCGCTGCTGGCGCCGTGGCGGGTGGGGGAGCGGGCGTGGTTGCTCGCGGAGGGAAAAGGCGCGTTCCATCGCGAGCACGGCGCGCTGTGGGAGCTGGCTCGGCAGCGCTACTTCGACGTCTCGCTCCGGCCTGTGCCGCCTGTCGCATTCGGGGAGGGGTGGTATGACGAGGAGCAGGGCGCGTGGCGCTGGATGGGCAGGCGCTCGGTGATGACCTTGCCCGCCGGAAAGCTGACCCTGCAACTCTACGTGCCGCTCGATGCGCTGCAAGAGCCGCCGCTGATCACCATCGGCAGCGACACCTTCCGCGCCACCGCGGCGAACATCGAGCGTACCTATGAGGTGAGCGGTGTGCTCGTCATCGAGACGACCGAAGTCGCGCGCACGCCCGGCGATCCCAGAGACCTCGGCGTGCGCCTGAACGGGCTACAGCTTGAACTGCACTGACTGGGGGAACCAGGTCTTGACCCGCTTGCCATCCTTCATGGGGGAGCTGAAGCGCGTGTTGCGCAGGGCGCGGATGGCCGCCTCGTTCATGCCGAACTTGTCGATGCCGCGCAGCACGCGCACATCCGCCACTTCGCCCGTCTCGGAGATGAGCACGGTGAGGATGATCGTCCCCTCCACCCGCTGGCGGATGGCCAGCTGGGGGTAACTCGGCCGCACCACTGACAGTGCCTTCGGCTGGGTGTCGAGCTCCTGGAAGTCGATGACGTCGCCCTCGCGGGTGACCCGCGCGGCGAGGGGCGCGGGCTGCGGCGCCGGCTGCGCGATCGCCGGCGCGGACGGCTGCGATGTGGTGATCGGTGCCGGCGCCGGAACGGCCGGCGCGTCGGTGCGCGCGGCCTCGCGGCGCTGCTGATCGAGCTGCGCCGCGGAGACGGAGGAGTCGGGGCTGGCCGGCGGCTGGTTGCGCGGCGTCACCGCCGGCGCGGGCTCCATCGCCCCGGCGGTCACGACCGGCGCGTTCTTCGACTTCTGCTGCTGCAACGTCTTGAGGTAATCGGCCTGCAGCTTGAGCATCTCCTGCTGCATCTTCTGCTCGACCGCGGCCTCGAAGGCCTTCTTCCGCTCCGCTTCCGCGTCGGCGGTCGTGGTGGCCGTGGTGGCCGCGGGCGCGGTGCTCGAGGCCACCACCACGGGCGGCGGCACGAAGGCCGGTTTCTGCTGCTGCGGCACCGCCGCCGCCTGCACCGCGGGCGCGGGCGCGGCGGCTGGCTTCGACTTGAGGCCGCCCATGGCCACCCAGCCGCCGAGGCCGATGGCGACGAGCGCGCCGATGGCGGCGAGGGCCAGCGGCAGCCTGCTCTTGCGCGGCGCGTCCGTTTCCTCCGGCGCGCCGAAGGACGGCACCGCAACCGCGGCGGCGGATGGCGCGTGCCCGGCCGGTGAGTCGAGGTACGGCGCGACGTTCAGCTTCGACTCCTTCTCCCGCTCCAGCGCCTCCACCTCCAGCTCCTTCTTCAGCAGGTTGCTCAGGTAGAAGGCGAGGTTGAAGGTGGTGGCGGAGTACTTGCCGCTGTTGGTGAGCATGGAGAGGGCCTGCTTCATGTCCGCGATGGACGCGTAGCGGCGGGAGGGATCGATGTTCAGCGACTTGTCGAGGAGGATGCGGATGTCGTCCGGGATGGGAGTGCCGTTCATCATCTTCGCCGCGCGCACCGCCTGCGCGAAGGCGCTGGCGTTCGCCGCGTCGGGCGGCTCGGCGCCGGTGACGAGCAGATAGAGCAGCGCGCCGAGGGAGTAGACCTCCGACCCTTTGGAGGACTCGCCGCTGGACTGGTACTCGGGGGAGAAGTAGCGGCTGATGGCGGCGCCGAACGCCGGCTCCTTCAGCGAAGCGATGATCCCTTTGCCGAGCTGCTGGCCGGCCACCCGGATCTCCCCGTCGTCGCTGATCCAGACGAAGTGGGGGATGAGCGCGCCGTGGGAGAGGCGGTTGCCCAGGTAGCGGAGGTCGGCCGTGGTGGCCACGGAGAGCGCGACCTTTTCGGCGATGACGATGGCCTGATCGATGGGGATGGGGTTCGGCGTGACGCCATTGCCGCCGCGCGCCCGGTCGACGATCTGCCGCAGCGAGCGGCCGATGGCGTATTCGTAGGCGATGAAGGGGACTCCGCCGACCACGTCGATGACCTGGTCCTTCACGAAGGAGGTGCCGCTGAGGAGGGGGGCGATGTCGCGCGCCGCGGTGGCCGCGGCGACGAGCGCCTCGCGGTTGCCGCCGGTCAGCCGGCGCAGGGCGACGGCGGTGCCGAGCTGGCCGTTCTCGATGGCCGCGGCACGCCAGAGATCGCCGAGCGCATCCTGCTCGAGCTTCCTGAAGAGGATGAACGGACCGAACTGCTCGTACGGCTTCTTGCTGGCAGCCATGACGCCTCGCGGATTCGTTATTTATGGAGCGATCGAAAAGGGTAACACATTGTAAGCAGTTACTGGTTGCTGGTTGTTAGGCGCCTCTGCGCCTGGAACCAGCAGCAGCGCAAGCAACCAGCAACGAGTGACTACTTGCCCGCCGCCTGCGCCGCCCGCTGATCGCGGAACCACTGCCTCTGGTACAGATCCACGTTGCGGTTGTGCTCCTCGATGGTGGTGGAGAAGGCGTGGGTGCCGTCGTGTTTGGCCACGAAGTAGAGGAACGTCGTGGAGGCGGGGGCGGCGGCGGCGCGGAGGGAGGCCAGACCGGGATTGGCGATGGGGCCGGGAGGGAGGCCGGGGAAGCGGTAGGTGTTGTAGCGGGAGTCGATCTGCAGGTCGGCCTTGCGGATGTTGCCGTCCCAGCGGTTGGCCAGCTTGAGGGCGTAGATCACCGTCGGGTCGGCGCCGAGGAGCATGTGCCGGCGCAGACGGTTGAGGTAGACCGAGGCGACGATGGGGCGCTCTTCCGGCTTCTGCGCTTCGGTCTCCACGATGGAGGCGAGCGTCACCGTCTCGTGCGCGTCGAGGCCGGTGGTGATGTAGGCCATCTCGTTGCCGAAGTGCTTGCGGAAGTTCTGCACCATGGCGGCGATCACTTCCTTGGCCCCGGTGCCGGGATGGAAGCGGTAGGTATCAGGGAAGAGGTAGCCCTCCAGCGACGCCGCGCCGGGGGCGAGGTCGTGGATCAGCTCCGGGTCGGCGGTCAGCTTGCGCCAGTCCGCTTCTTTCCCGAGGCCTTCCGCGGCGAAGAGCTTGCCGACGGCGAAGCGGTCGAGACCTTCCCGCACCGTGACCGTGCGCAGGATGACATCGCCCTTGACCAGTTTCTCGATCACGTCGACGGGCGCGAGCGGCCTGTCGAACTCGTACACGCCGGCCTTGAGCGAGTCGTTGTGGCGGAGCAGCTTCATGTAGATGAGGGGCACGTATTCGTCGCGCAGCACGCCGGCGCTCTGCAGGTGGCGGAGGATGGTCGCCGTGCGCAGGCCGCGGCGGATCTCCACGTCCTTGTGCGGCTCGGGGTAGCCCTTGTACGGGGAGCGGAGGGCGCGGAAGAAGAAGAAGCCGCCCGCCACGAGGAAGAGCACCGCGAAGAGGGCGATGGTTCCGAGCGAGGTGAGGAACTTGCGGCAGCCGCCGCCGGTACGGCCGCGGGCTATGGCGTCCTCCGCTGATCGACCTGATGGTCCAGCCAGGACTGGAGGATGACCGCTGCCGCGTGCATGTCGATGTCGCGCATGTTTTTGCGAGAAGGGCGCCCCGCGGCGCGGAGCTGTTCGGACGCCTGGACGGTGGTGAACGACTCGTCCCAGAGCACGACCTCTTTGCACGTTCGCTGCCGCAGCCGCTGGGCGAAATCGTGGAACTTGCGCTCCGCGGCCTCATTGCGCACGGCCCGCCGGGGGATGCCGACCACGTACGTCTCCGCTTCCAGCTCGCCCCCGAGGAGGGCCACTTTCTCCACCACGTCGCCCTCGCCGCTCAGGACCGAGTGCGGCGTGGCGAGAACGCCGGAGTCGCTGATGGCGATGCCCACTCTTTTGGACCCGAGATCGACGGCCAGGGTTGTGCTCACGGTGGGCATTCTAAGGCGGGGCGATCAGCGATCGGCGATCAGCGATCAGGAGAACCTGGCGCGGTACGCGGTACAACGGGCGTTCTGCCTGATCGCCGCCCGCTGCTCGCTCCGCGCTAGAATCTCGCCTCCACCATGAAAAACTTCAACCTGGACGCCATCCTCGAGGCGATGCTGAAGATGTCGGACCGCGTCTCGGACCTGAACTTCTCCGTCGGCCGGCAGCCGCAGGTGGAGATCGACGGGCAACTGGTCCCGGTCAACTTTCCCGGTCTCCCTCGGCTCACGCCCTATCAGACGGAAGTCATCGCCATGCAGATGCTGCGCGGCGACCGGGAGCTGATCCGCACCCTGCTCCAGAACGGCTCGGTCGACCTCTCCTACTCCATTCCCCAGAAGACCCGCTTCCGCGTCAACGTCTTCTCCCAGCGCGGCACCTACGCCATCGTCCTGCGGGTCATCCCGGAAGGGATCCCCACCCTGGAGAAGCTGAACATGCCGCGGGAGCTGTACAACGTCTGCAACCTGAAGAACGGCATCGTGCTGGTCACCGGCCCCACCGGCTCCGGCAAGTCGACCACCCTGGCGGCGATCATCAACGAGATCAACCAGCTGCACGCGTATCACATCATCACCATCGAGGACCCGGTGGAGTACATGCACCGCCACGCGAAGTCGACCGTGAATCAGCGCGAGGTCGGCTCGGACACCAAGACGTTCTCGCTGGCGCTGCGCGCCGCGCTGCGCCAGGCGCCGAAGGTGATCCTGATCGGCGAGATGCGCGATGTGGAGACGATCGAGATCGCCATGGAGGCGGCCGAGACGGGGCACCTGGTGCTCTCCACGCTGCACACCATCGACGCGGCCAAGACCGTCGACCGTATCGTCGGGGTCTTCCCCAAGGACCAGGAGCCGCAGGTCCGCACGCGGCTGTCCCAGTCGTTCCGCTACGTGATCTCCCAGCGCCTCCTGCCGAAGCTGGGCGGGGGGCGGGTGGCCGCGCTGGAGATCCTCAAGTCGACCATGCGCACCCGCGACTACGTCATCAAGGGGGAGACCGAGGGGCGGTCGCTCAACGATGCGATGCACGATGGCCTGGTGGACGGCATGCAGACCTTCGACGACGAGATCGAGAAGCTGTGGAACGAAGGGGTGATCTCGAAGGAGACGGCCCTGGCGTATGCGTCGAACCCGACGAACCTGGCGCTGCGGCTCACCGACGAGCCGACCAGCGCGGCGGCGAAGCAGGAAGACCAGGACGGCTCGATGCTCTCGATGCTGGAGAAATAGGAAAGGAACGCCATGATCCGCATCGTCTGCACCTCATGCCAGAAGCCGCTCTCGCTCGACGAGACGAAGCTGCCGATGAAGGAGGTCAGCTTCCCCTGCCCGGTGTGCAAGGCGAAGCTCTCCGTCGACAAGCGCACCCTTGGGACGGAGGAAGCGGTGGAACAGGCCGAGGAGGAGGACGGCTTCGCGGCGAAGGCGCTGCTGGTCGGGACCGACCATCCCGCGCTGCGCCAGGCGGCGAAGCTGATCGGCTTCCTGCCGGTCCACTACGCCACCGCGGCCGAGGCGCGCGACTTCTTCATGCAGGAGTTCCCCCAGGTGGTGATGATCCATCCGCCGCAGATGACGGCCCCGCCGCTGGAGGCGATGAATCCGATCATCGCCCTCACCCCGTCCGACCGCCGGAAGGCGTTCTTCATCCTCTTCGCCGACAACCTGCGCACTTTGGACGGCAACGCGGCGTTCCTCTACGGCGTGAACCTGGTGGTGGCACCGAAGGATCTGGCGGCGTTCCCGCAGATCTACCGCGACGCCCACGCCCATCACGAGCGGCTCTACGCGCCGATGCATTCGGTGCTCAAGCAGATGCACGCCTAGGCAGCGGGCGGCCAGGAGCGATCGGCGAGCAGGAGAACCTGGCGGCGGTCGTACGCCTGCTCGCTGCCCACCAGCAAAAAGGGCGCCCGAAGGCGCCCTCTCCGTTGTGAGGCGGACGAAGCTTACTGAGCCTGGACGCCTTCCGGATACTGAACGAAGGTGCCGTTCGAGTAGACGATGTCGCAGTCGAAGTTCGTCGTACCGGCGACCGTGAAGTTCGCGGCGCCGAACGAGCCGTCCTTGCCCTTCGAGCGGATCGCGTACTGCTGGCCGTCGTTGCTGCGGCCGAAGTCGTAGTCGCGGCTCCAGCCGTCTTTCTGCGGCAGGGCCTTGATGTACGTCGGCGAGAGCCTGGTGCTCAGCGCGCTGTAGGTCGCCGCGCCGTTCGGCCAGGTGAAGCTGGTGGCACCGGCCACCAGGTAGGTGTTCTCGTCCGTCGCGCGCGCTTCCCACGCCGTCGCGACCGTACGCATATCGGCCATGGTCCGTTTCTGCTTCGAGCGCTGCATTGCCGTCAACAGGTTCGGGATGGCGATCGCCGCCAGGATGCCGATGATCGCGACGACGATCAGCAGCTCAATCAGGGTGAAACCTTTCTGGTTCCTTCTCATGCAGGATCCTCCTTAGGATCGTCCTCTAGCGCAATCGACATACCACGCCCGTCGAGTTCATAACTCCTTGATACTACATCGTTTAACTTCTGACCCATGGCCCTCGTCCGGCTTCCCTTGACGGTTTTTATCACGCCTCGGTGACAATCTTTGTCAACCGCCGAAGGCGTACTCCCGGACGATCCCCCGCATCGCCGCCACCCCCTGCCCGAACCAGTCCAGCCGGATCATTTCATTCGCCCCATGCACTCCTCTGGTTTGCAGGATGTCCACCGGAAAAGGATAGAGGCCGTAGCAGTCCAGCCCCGGCCGCGTGCGCAGGAAGCGGCAGTCGTTCATGGAGACCGGCAGGATCTGCGTCCCCACCGGCACGGGCCCGTACTGGCGCTGGAGCTGCCGGCGGATGATGGCGAAGAGCGGCGTCTCCGGATCGCTGAACGGCACCGGCCCCAGGGTGCCCTCGAAGCCCGCCACCGTGACGCCGTACGGCGCGACGGTGCGGCGCAGCCATTCGATGCGCGCGAGGCCACTCTCGTCCGGCAGGTTGAACAGGTACGTTCTCATGGTGAAGCCGTCCGCCGCCGGCTCCACTCCCAGCGGCCAGACGGCGTTCTGGGTCAGCTCCCGGATCAGGCGGGGCAGGAGCCAGAACTTGCCGCGCGCAATGGTCGCGTCGATGTCGGCAAAGAGCTCCCGGTTCTCCAGCCGGAACGGCGCGACCTCCGCGAGGTAGCGCTTGACCGGCGGCAGCACCCGGTCCGGCTCGTCGTTGTCGAAGTACGGCTCGAGGACGATGCGGGCCCGCTGCAGCTCTTCCCGCGTTTTCGCATGAAGCGTCGCCGTGACCAGCAGCTTGGAGCCGATCTCCACCCCCACATAGCGCAGCCGATCCGCCGCCACCTCGGCCACGCCCCCTTCGTTGAGGACGTAGCGCACGCCGGCGACGACGTCCGGGCGGTGCTCGAGCAGCCACTGCATGCCCAGGCGGCTGCCCGCTTCTTCGTCGGCGACGGCGAGGAAGATGATGTCGTGCTCCGGCGGACGGCCGCTCCTGGCCACGTCCGCCATGGCC
>DASYMJ010000357.1:0-7541 GCA_036009105.1 Thermoanaerobaculia bacterium
TCATGGACTACCGCCTCGCGCAGAGCCTCAACGAAGGAGAGCTGCGCGGCAACACCACGTACATCCTGATCAAGCTGGCCCCCGGGGCCGACGCCGAGGCCGTCCGCGCGGCGATCGGAAAACGTCTGCCGTACAACGACGTCTTCACCCGCGACGAATGGGCGAAGCGCTCCCGCTCGTACTGGATCGACTCCACCGGCCTCGGGTTGAACATGTACATCACCGTCTTCCTCGGCTGTCTGGTCGGGATCGTGGTCGTCGCGCAGACGCTCTACACCTCGACCATGGAGCACATCCGCGAGTTCGGCACGGTCAAGGCCATCGGCGGCGGCAACGGCGAGATCTACAAGATCCTCGGCAAGCAGGCCACCATCGCCGCGGTAGCCGGCTTCGCCCTCGGCGCGCTGCAGGCGTTCGCGCTGCGGCCGGTGATGGCGAAGATCGATCTGAAACTGATCATCCCCACCGAGCTCTACGTGATCGTGCTTCTCGGCGCGATCGGACTCTGTCTCGCCGCCGCGATGATCTCGTTCCGAAAGGTGGCGAGCATCGACCCAGCTCTGGTGTTCCGAACATGAGCACGATGTGTCATCCCGCGCCGCGCAGACGGCGCGGGATCCCCTGCTGGAACCCCGTGCCCGCTCCGTAGGCGGGGGATCCTGTGCCGTCTACGCGGCACAGGATGACACTCCAATGGCCTGTAGCGATTGAGGAGACAACCATGAAGATCCTGCATACCCGTTCCATCGAAAAGCATTTTCAGGAAGGGCGCGAGGTCGTTCCCGTCCTCAGAGGGATCGACTTTGACGTCGACCGCGGCGAGATCGTCGCGCTCGAGGGTCCGTCCGGCTCCGGCAAGACCACCTTCCTCTCCATCCTCGGCTGCATCCTCACGCCGACCAGGGGAGAGGTGGTGATCGAAGGGACGGCGGTGAGTGAGAAGCGGCTCGCCGAAGTGCGGCGCCGCTCGCTCGGCTTCGTCTTCCAGCAGTTCAATCTCTTCCCCTCACTCACGGCCGTCGAGAACGTCGAGTACGCGCTGAACGTGAAGGGCCTCAAGGGCGGCGCCGCGCGCGCCGAGGCGGAGCGGGTGATCGAAGCCGTGGGCCTGAGCGACCGGAAGCGCTTCCTGCCGCGCGATCTTTCCGGCGGGCAGAAGCAGCGCGTGGCGATCGCGCGGGCGCTGGCCGGCAGCGCGCCGATCCTGCTGGCGGACGAGCCGACGGCGAACCTCGACTCGGTCGTCGGCGCGCAGGTGCTGGAGATGTTCCGCGCGCTGGCCAAGAAGGAAAACCGCGCGCTGGTGATCGTGACCCATGACCCGAAGGTCCGCGGCGTCGCGGACCGGGTGGTGAAGATTCAGGACGGCCTGCTGGCCGCGTAAAGGGAGTCATCAGAATGAAACGGCTGCTCTTCCCCCTCCTCGGCATCATCATCCTCGTCGTCACCGTGACCCAGGTGAAGGCCTCCCGTCAGACCAAACCGGTTGCCGCGGCGCCGGCCGCGGCCGCGCCGGCGAACATCATGGCCGAGGGACGCGTGGTGACATATCCCGGCGCGCAGGTCACCGTCGGCAGCGACGTGGCCGGCACCATCGAAAGCATCCGCGTGCAGGAGAAGGATGTGGTGCACAAGGGCGACGTGCTCGCCGTAGTGCGCGCGGACGACACGCGCGCCGCGCTGGCCGAGGCGCGCTCGCGCGTGGGGGAGGCGGATGCCGACATCCGCCTGTTCCAGCTGGAAAGCGAGCGCTCGCAGCGCCTCTTCCGGGAAGACGTCGGCTCGAAGCAGGCGTGGGAGAAGGCGGAGCGCGACATCGACGCGGCGCGGGCACGCCGCGCGTCCGCGATGGCCGAGGTGCGGCGGCTGGAGGCCGTCGTGGCCAAGACGGTGATCAAGGCGCCGATCGACGGCGTCGTCATCACGCGGGACATCCATCCCGGCGAGGCGATCGAGAGCGGCGCGCCGGTGGTCACGATCGCGGACCTGAAGAAGACGCGCATCGAGGCGGAGGTGGACGAGTTCGACGCGGCGCGCGTGGCGCTCGGCGCGAATGTGGCCATCCTGGCCGAGGGGTTCGACGGCCAGACGTGGCGCGGCACGATCGAGGAGATCCCCGACTCGGTGACCAGCCGCCGCCTCAAACCGCAGGACGCGGCGAAGCCGATCGACACCCGCGTGCTGCTGGTGAAGGTGGCGCTGGCGGAGCCGACGCCGCTCAAGCTGGGGCAGAGAGTGGAAGTGCGGATCGCGACGCGGTAGGCGCGCCTGTGTCATCCTCAAGTCGCACAGACGACGAAGGATCCGTACCGATCTCGCGCGGCGCCTGAGAGGACGGATCTTCGCCCTCTGCGGGACTCAGGATGACACCCGGGATGACACCCCAACGCCACCAGCTCGAGATCCTGAACCAGATCGCGCGCATTGCCACGCTGGATCTGGAGCTGCGTCCGATGATGCAGCGCATCACCGACGCCCTGGCCCACCGGTTCGGCTGGGAGTTCGTGGCGCTGGTGATGGTCGACCTGCAGCGCAAGGTCTTCGTCTGCGAGGCGGTCACCACCACCCGCGAGACCGAGATCCATCCCGGCTACTCCCGCCCCCTGGGCAGCGGCGTGGTGGGCGAGGTGGCCGCCACCGCGAAGCCGATCCTGCTCGATGACGTCGATGACTACCCCGGCTACGTGGAGACCATGCGCGGCACGCGGGCCGAGCTCTGCGTGCCGGTGCTGCATCGCGAGCAGCTGGTGGCCATCCTCAACCTGGAGAGCACGAGTCCCGGCGCCTTTCACGATGAGCTGCCGCTGCTGACCACCGTGGCCGAGCAGATCGCGGGCGCCATCCACGCCGCGCGGACGCATCACGAGCTCACCGAGCGGGCCCGGCTGATGGAGATGATGAGCGAGGTCTCGCGCACGGCGCTGGAAGCGATCGACCTGCGCGACCTGCTGGCCCGTATCGTCCGCTACGTGCACGAGCGCTTTCCCATCGGCCGCGCCTCCATCCTGCTGGTGGAAGGCGAAGCGCGGAAGCCGGTCGAGGCGGCGACCGCCGGCCTGCCGCCCGCCTCCGACGCGGCGCAGCTCGTCGTCCCCATCCGCTTCCAGCAGGAAGTCCTCGGCGCGTTCCGGCTGGAAGGCAACGCCGCGGACGCTTTCTCCTCCGCCAACGTGCTCGCCTTCGAGATGTTCGCCAATCAGGTGGCGGGCGCGATCCGGCTCGCCTCGGCCAACCGGCTGCTCGACCAGCGCTCGCGCGATCTGGAAGAAGCGAACGCGCACCTCTCCCGCGCCATCGAGACGCTGCACCGCATCTCCACCATCGACGGCCTCACCGGCACCGCCAACCGCCGCCACTTCGACGACATGTTCGGCCTGGAGTGGCGCCGCGCGGCGCGCTCCCGCTCGCCGCTCTCGCTGCTGATGATCGACATCGACCACTTCAAGACCTACAACGACCGCTTCGGACATCAGGCCGGCGACGAATGCCTGCGCGGCGTGGCGGACGTGCTGCGCTCCTCGGTTCATCGCGCGGCCGACCTCGTGGCGCGCTACGGCGGCGAGGAGTTCGTCGTCCTGCTGCCGGAGACGGATGCGGAGCACGCGCGGGAGATGGGCGAGCGGCTGCGCGAACAGGTGGAGCAGGAGTGCGCGGCGACGATCAGCGTCGGCGTCGCGACGACCCGGCCTTCGCGTGACGCGGCGGATACGGAGGAGCTGATCCGCCGCGCGGATGCGGCGCTGTACGAGGCGAAGCGGGGCGGCCGGAATCGGGTGATGGTGCAGTAGACGATGGTGCAGTAGCCGATGGTGCGATGGGCGCCGCCCGTCGGGGACGCTCCTCCCCCACCGCGGGCACCACCTCCACCCCGTCGTCGCCGCGCCGGCCCGCGCCGCCGCGGCGCGCCTTCTCCATCGTCATCAGGAAACCGAAGGCCGGATCCTTGAACTGCAGGTGGCGCAGCACGTTCCAGTGGCGGCGCACGTACTGCTGCAGGAACGACAGGACGTGGCCGAGGCTGATGATGCGGCAGGGGGGGACGGCGTCGCCGGGCGGAAACGCGCCGAACGCGATGAGGCGCACCATGTAGCCGGTCGGCAGCACCGCGGCGCCGGTGTCGAGGAGCTCGGCCACCACGCGATCCTCCTCTTCGCCGTTGCTGCCGAAGCGGCCGATCACCGCCTTGAGCACCTGCGGGTCGCGGATGCCGGTGTTGATCCCCACCCGCCCTTCCTTCACCTCGCCGATGATCATGTCGATCGTCTCCGGCGCGACGCCGAGGCCGGCATCGAGCTCGCTCACGTCGAGGCCCTGGGGCGTCTTGCGGCCCTGCGACAGCGGCAGGCCGGCCGGAAAACGGAAGGCGAGCACGTCGATGTCGGTGATGGTGCGGAAGCCGTTGCGCCCGGCGCCGGCGATGATCGGATACTCGGCCGAGGTGAAGTAACCGTTGAGCTGGAGGTACGCCTGCACTAGCGAGACGGCATGATCCATACGCGGGCCATCATCGCATCACTTCCGCTCCACCGGCACGCCACCCTCATCGAACCACGCGCGCGCGTCCCCATTGCCGAGGAGCCACGCGTCGAGGAAGGCGGTGACGATCTTTACGATCTCCTCGTGATGCGCGTCCTCGGCGTTGGAGAACGTGTCGTGCGTGACGCCTTGCAGCGTGACGAGGTACTGATGCGGCGCGTGGGTCTGCTCGAAGGGCACGCGGCGGTCGCGGGGGAAGGTGCGGTAGATGAGGGAGGTGTCGCAGGTGCCGGTCAGGTGCAGGATGGGAACGGCGAGCGCGTCGTAGCCGCCCGGCGCCACCACGCCCGGCATCTTCGGCATGGAGATGGCGACGCCGACCTTCACCCGCTCGTCTTCCAGCGTGCCGCCGGTCAGACGCATGCCGGCGAGGGCGAGCACGGTGAACGCGCCCGCGGAGTGGCCGAGGGCCGCGATGCGATCCATATCGGCATCGGGCCGGACCCGGAGCTGGTCGAGGACGAAGGAGACGTCGCGCGGCCGGTCGACCCAGTTCTGCTTCTCCTTCGTGGCCCGGTAGAGCGTGCGGTAGCCGCGCTGCAGGGTCGCCTTGTCCGTGCCGGCGTGGGTGATGTGCACCGCCAGGTAGCCGCGCTCCGCCAGGGCCCGGCCGAGGTAGGCGTAAGAGTCGCGGTCCTCGCCGATGCCGTGGGAGAAGACGGCCACCGGGTGCCTGCCGGGTGCTGCGGGGACGTAGAGCGTCACCGGCACGTCGCGATCGCGGGCAGCGTCATGCCACACGTAGCGCTCGATCTTCACATCGAACCGGGGCGCGTGCTCGTACGTGCGGCCCGATGACGGCACGAGCAGGCGTGGATCGACCAGGCTCGTCATCGAACGGCAGCACGAGCTCGCGCAGAACGCCATGAAGAGCACGAAGCCACGGATCGCTGATCGCCGATCGGTGATCGCCATGCCCGGCGCTACTAGCGTAAACTGCGCCTATCGCATGGAAGCCAAGCTGCAGTACGACTGCTCCAGGTGCCCCGCCTACTGCTGCAGTTACGACCGCATCATCATCAGCAAGCGCGACCTTTTCCGGCTGGCCAGGCGCTTCGGCATCGATCCGGAGATCGCCCGCCGCCGCTTCACCAAAACGGTGGAAGGCGAGCAGGTCCTGCGCCATCAGAAGGACAGGATCTACGGCAGCATCTGCATGTTCCTCGACCTCAAGTCCCGCCGCTGCACCATTTACGAGGCGCGGCCGGGCGTCTGCCACGAATATCCGGACCGCCCGACCTGCGGCTACTACGACTTTCTCAAGTGGGAAAGGCGCCACCAGGAAGACCCGAACTTCATCCCGCTGAAGAAGGGTTGAAATCCCCGCCTCAGCTGTTGATGTTATTTGCAGCCATGCGACGCTGTCTGATTGCGCTTGCCCTCCTGGCGATCTCTGCCGCGGTGAACGGGCAAACCGCTGACGAGCCGGCCCAGACTCTGACCGAGTCCTACTCGGTCGGCTACGTCATGATCCCCTTCACGGTGCTGGGGAACCAAGGCGTGCCGCTGACCGACCTCCAGCAGAAGGAAGTCTCCCTCCTCGTGGACGGCCTTCCCGTGGCGAGCGACATGTTCGAGACGTCGCAGAACGCGCCGGTCTCCTTCACCATCCTCCTCGACGGCTCCGGCTCCATGGCCCTGGCCGGCAAGATGGACGCCGCGCGCGCCGCCGTCGCCACGCTCCTCGCCCACCGCAAGCCGGGCGACGACTACTCGCTCTGGCTCTTCGCCGACGACGAGGCGAAGCCGCTGGTCCCCTTCACCGAAGACGGGAGCGCCATCACCCGCGCCATGCGCACGGTCAAGCCGTTCGGCAAGACGGCATTCTTCGACGCCCTGGCCACGATGCCGGAGCGCAGCCGCCTGGGGCGCAACTCCACCCGGGCCATCATCCTGCTCAGCGACGGGCTGGACAACGCCTCGAAGCTCACGCGCGCCGACATCGCCGCGCGGCTGGAAGGGGTCGCCATTCCGATCTATCCGCTGGGGCTCCGCGAGGGAGCCGGCGATCAGCGACCAGCGATCAGCGATCAAAAATCGCCCCGTTCTCCTGATCGCCGGTCGCCGGTCGCCGATCGCCCGTTGGTGAGCGAGCAAGGCGCGGAGATCGACCTCCTCGAGGAAATCGCCCGCCTCACGGGCGGCAAGCTCTCCCTCGGCATCGAGCCGCGGCAACTGACGGAAGCAGTCAATGCGCTGGAGCAGAACCTCCGCGCGCAGTACCTGATCGGCTTCACCCCCACCGGAAAGGGTGCAGTAAAGTATCGCCACATTTCGTTGCAGCTCGCGGGGCGCGTCCGCGCCGTGCGGGTGCGCGCCGGCTACCGCGGCACCGAGCCGCCCGTGTCGTCCGCACTCGCCCGCGTCAAACCCAAACAACGAAAGGAAGGGAAGTAGATGAGGAATCACATCCGCGTTGTTGCAGTCACCGCTCTCTCCCTGGTTCTCGGCGCGTGCGCCACCTCCAAGTCGGTCGATCAGAAGATCGCCGCGGCCCAGGCGGAGCAGGCCCAGGCGAACCAGAGAGCCGACCAGAAGATCGAGTCTGTGGCCTCCCAGGTCGAAGATCTCCAGCAGAAGCAGAAGCAGACGGACCTCCGCCTCGACCAGCTCAGCCAGGAAGCCAAGGAGGCGCTCAAGCGCGCCCAGGACGCCGGCGTGCTGGCCAAGGGGAAAGTCGTCTTCGAGCAGACGTTCTCCGAGGACCGCGTGAAGTTCACCAGCGGCAAGTACGAGCTGAACAAGTCCTCGAAGGCAGCGCTCGACGACTTCGCCGGCAAGGTCAAGAACCTCAACGAGCAGTACTTCGTGGAGATCCAGGGCCACACCGACGACACCGGCTCCACCCCCTACAACGAGGAGCTCGGCCAGCGCCGCGCCGACTCGGTGCGCCGCTATCTCTCCCGCGAGCACAAGCTCCCCCTGAACCGGATGTCGACCATCTCCTACGGCGACTCGCTTCCGGTCGCCTCAAACAAGAAGAAGGCCGGCCGCGCGCAGAACCG
>DASYMJ010000358.1:0-35109 GCA_036009105.1 Thermoanaerobaculia bacterium
TAAAGGCTCGGGTCGATCTTCGGCAGCTCGAGGCGCACCGCTTCGCAGTTGCCGACCAGGTAGAAGGCGCGGCTCAGCTCGTAGTGGGCCAGATAGGCCTCCGGCAGGCGGCCGCCTCTGCCCGAGGAAAGCGTCCCCTCGTCCGGCTTGATGCCGACGTCGTGCTGCATCACATGCGCCGCTTCATCGATCGGTTGCCGGGAGGTGGTTGCGCGACCGAGCTGGGTGCCGTAGAGCTTCCAGGCCGCCTCGATCTTCTCGCGGGCCCGGATGTAGTCCTCGAACGCCCTCGTCCCCTGCTCGCCGGCCAGCCGCAGATCGCCTGCCAGGGCCGTCCGCCGCTGAGGCAGCGGCCGGCAGAGATCGGGATCGCCGATGGTGACCTTTTCCTCCTTCAACGCCGCCATCGAGCAGTAGATGGTCGTCCCCTTCAGGCGGAGGCCCACGCCGAGAGGGTCGACGTCATCATCGGTGCCGATGGTGAGGACGTCATGAGAGCGCGAGAACTGCGACAGCACGTGCAGGGCGTCCGGTTCCAGCTCGACGGCGACGATGCACACCACGTCGGCGCTCCAGCGCTTGCGGAGGCTCTCCTCGTACGGCGGCGAGAAAGGGAGGCTCCAGTCTTCGACGGAGTACTGCTGCGGCATCCGGTCCGAGATCATCTGCCGCAGGTCGTCGAGATAGTCGGGGCGGGTCCGCCACAAGAGGACGATCTTCGGCCGCTGCGCCTTCTTCAGCGCGGCCTTGCTCACCACGTTGATGATCATGTCCGCCACGCTGGATGCATCCGCCTTCGCTCCCGGCTCGACCCAGCCCGCGCCTGCCCCGGTCGCCGTGATGGCGGCGGCGAAGGCGAGAGCGGCGAGACGGATAGGGAAGGGCATGGCTCAGAAGCGGGCGAGCGCGGAAACGGATAGCACGCGCTGCCGGCGCGAAGTCTCGAAGGCGGTATAGATCTGGCGGTGGGAGTCGAGGTTGAAGCCGAGACCGACGCTGAAATGATTGTCCGTCGTGCCGCGGTCGAAGAGCACATGCTCGGCCCTGGTCGGATCGCGGAACTCCATGGTGTGCGACGGCTCGTTCCACCAGCCGGCGGAGAAGACGATGCCGTGGCCGCGCAGGCGCAGCGCCTTGGCTACGCCGAGGTGGATCTCCCCCACGTCTTTGACCGAGTAGTCCACGGCGCGGGTTTGCTCGGCGCAGACGTTCTTCTGGTCGAAGGCGACGAAATGCCGCGTCAGCCGCGAGTAGCGGATGTGGTCATAGTCCGCCGCGACCGTGACATCGTAGGGAAGCAGAAAGCTCGCTCCCAGCGCCGCGACGTCCGGCACGTTGAAAGCGCCGCGGCAGACGTCAGGAGAGCTGTCCGACGAGACCTCGACCTCGAAGGCGGATGCCTGGCGGTACGTGGCGCCGATGGTGATCGCGTTCGTCGCCTGCCACAGCAGTCCGCCGTTGAAGGTGATGGCGGTATCGCTTCCGGACTGGGTCTGGGTGTGGACCACCTTCTCATAGGTGGGCGGTCCGGCACCGCTGGCCGAATAGCGCAGCGTTTCGCCGTCCATGGTCAGCGCGTAGCGGGCGGCGCTCAGTCCGAGGGAGAGGCGGTCGTTGATCCGATAGGCGCCGGACACGCCGTATCCCACGATCTGCACATCCATGTGGGAGCGGGACGGTGCCGCTCGCGCGGAGTTCGAGTCTCCCGGCAAAGGCGGGGGGCCCGGCAGGTCGGGGAGGGTATAGAAGAAGCCTCTGGTCTCCGAGGAGACCTTGAGATCGGCCAGCTTGTGCCGGTAGACGGCGAACGCCCACCCCTCTTGCGGATAGACCACCGAGGCAAAGGAGAACCCGAGCTCCCTCGTCACCGACGTGCCCTTCTCGATTCCGGCGATCGTATCCACTCCGACGTTCGACGGCGGCCCGAATGCATGTCCCCCCGTCGGAAAGCGGTTGGTGTACTGCCAGCCGCGGAACTCACCGGAGACCTCCGGCGTCACCACGTTGACCAGGCCGGCCGGGTTCGCGTATGCCGTCGTCGCGTCGTCGGCCAGACCGACGAAAGCGCCGCCGATGCCCAGGCTGCGAGCGCCCGGGCTGGCGAAGTTGAACTGCACGCCGGAGTTGACCTCGGCATTGGACTGGGCGAACGCCGCGGGCATGGTGAGGAGCGCCGCGGCCGCGATCATTGCGCACTTCAGAACGGTCATCTGGACCTCCGGCGCTGCGGCGGTGGCGAGGGCGCGGTGATG
The DNA here is from genome assembly GCA_036009105.1 of Thermoanaerobaculia bacterium. Classification (GTDB taxonomy): domain Bacteria; phylum Acidobacteriota; class Thermoanaerobaculia; order Gp7-AA8; family Gp7-AA8; genus JAFAVZ01. Next base: position 2,253 of record DASYMJ010000358.1, read on the forward strand.
GTTACCTGCCGGGACACCGTGGCCGAACCGTTCGTGTTCACGACCGTCAGCGTCACCGTATAGGTTCCGGCAGCGGGAAACGTGTGCGTCACGTTCGCCGTGGTGGCCACCGGCGTGTCATCGCCGAAGTTCCAGCTGTACGAGTCGCAGGCCTGGAACGTGTAGCCGAAGGCCGCGGCGCGGAACACGACCGGCGTCCCGTTGGCGCAGGGCGTCGAGTCGGTCGACGAGCAGCCGCTGGACGACGTGTATTCGATGGCGATCGTCTTGGGAGGCGTCGAACAGGTTTGCGTACCGGTCGAGATGATCAGCTGCCGCGGCGGTGCCGTCGCCGAGCCGGCGGCGTTCGACACGGTCAGCTTGACGGTATACACGCCGGGAGCCGTGTAGGTGTGGGCGGGGGTCTTGAAGTTCACGATGGCGTTGTCGCCGAAATCCCACACGAAGGAGTCGCAACTGGTGAACGTGTAGCCGGTCGCGAGCGGATTGAAGAGGAGCTGCGTGCCGGCGGTGCAAGAGGCCGACGAGGTGGAGGAGCAGCCGGTGCTCGACCCGTATTGAAAGTCGATGGAGCCGGCCGGCGGCGCCGAGCAGACCGGCGCCACGGGATCGACGACCAGGTTTCGGGAGATCGTCAGCGAGCCGCCCGCGTTCGTGATCGTCGCGACGACGAGATACGTTCCGGGATTCGGATACTTGTGAGTGACCGGGTGGCCGCTTCCGGTGGTGTCGTCGCCGAAGCTCCACGTCACCACATCGCAGGCCCGGAAATCGTAGCCGTGCACGTCCAGGGTGACGTCCGCCCCGGCCTGGCAGGCGCTCGAATTGAGCGAAGAGCAGCCGCTGCCCGTGCCCGAATAGCTGACCGACAGGCCCGTGCCCGAGGGCAGGCCGCAGGTGCTGATGGTGAGCGAGCCGTCGACCAGAGCGAGGCCGTTGCCTGCGGTTTCCTCCACCTGGTCACTGGTGTTGATGCCGTCTCCGAGGAAGGTCACGGCCGGATCCGGATCGAACTTGATGTCGATCCGCGCGCCCTCCACTGCCGCCGAGTCGATGATGAAAGCGAGGCCGCCGAAGAGATCGCCGGGTGGATCCCCGTCGGACGTGAAGGTGAAGGGTTGATCCGAGCTCGGCGTGATGTCGACGTTGAGAGAATCCGTGCCCTTCAAGGTGATCACCACTCCGGTGTTGTCTGTGATCCCCCGTCTGGCGAACGAAACGGAGCAGTTGGGAAGAGCCGGACTGGCGCAGCCGGAGATGTTGGAAGAGTTGGTGAAGCTGACGCCGAACGAGATGTGGCTGATGCGGCGCGTCTTGTCCGCCCCCAGCGGCGTGCCGGAAGCGTCGCGCAGATGGAGCGGAATGACCACCCGCACTCCGGGCGGCGCCTGCGAGTTTCCGATGGTCAGCGTGTCGGCAACGTTCTGCGCGCCGACCGGAAGGGCCAGAAGAAAAACAGATGCAACTGCGCCGGAGACGGCAGCCGCGATTCGCATTTCGATCCTGCAGGTGAAGCCGGCATTCTATCTCGAATGCATCCCGGCGGGCACTTCCTCCTGCCGGGCCACGTGCTGCTCCACGTAGTGCTCGTCCCACGGACGGCTGATCACGCAGGAGTTGATGCCGCCCACGCCCATGCTCAGCTTGCCGCTGTAGCCGGGCGACGGCACGTCGCAGCCGTCCGTCTGCACGAAGCGCGAGGTGTGCACTTTCACGTCCGCGTGCAGCTCGCCTTCCGTCAGCGGCATGGGGAAGAGCTTTCCCCTGGCCATGCCCAGGTGCTGCGCGGTGAGCTCCCAGCCGCCGCCGACGGACATGCCGTGGCCGAACGTCCCCTTGCGGGCGGTGAAGATGACGTCCGGGTGGAGCATCTCCAGCGAGTTCTCGATCTCCGTCGCGTCGCCGGGAGTGGCGGTGGCGTGCATGTCCCACGTGGTGATGTCGCTGGCCTGCACCTCGGCCAGGGCCGCCCGCATGGCGAGCTGCGGCCCGCCCTTCGACGGGGTGATGATGTGGTGCGCATCGCTGGAGGTGCCGACGCCGACGATCTCCATCCCCAGGGGGCGGAAGCCGGCCGCCATCAGCTTGTCGGCATCGCCCACGATCCAGACGCACGAGCCGCCCGCGATGTGCGTCCCCTTCAGGCCGGTCAAGGGGCGGGAGATGTCCGCGTCCGCCGACAAGACGTTCGCGTTGTAGAAGGCGGAGATGACCATCGGATGGGGCGGCGGGTCGCACATGCCCACCACGACCGCCTCCGCATCCCCGAGGTTGATGGCGTCGACCGCCATCTTGGTGGCCACGCCGAAGGAGGCGCAGGCGGCGACCGGCGCGAACGCCGGACCGACGATCCTGCCGATCATCGAGATCTGGGCCGCCGGAATGTTCGAGATGTTCCACAGCAGGTTCGGCGACACCGCGGCCCACGGCTCTTCCGGGTTGCCCCACTTGCGGTTGAGCGAGCGGATCCTGTTCAGCTTCTGGCGGATGGTGGAGAGCTTGGCTGAGCCCGACGAAGGCGGCACCGGCTCGCCATGGATCTCCCGCGCCTCGGCGAGGTATCGGGTGAGGGCGTCGCTGCGCGCGGCCCAGTACGACTCCCAGGCGTGCTTGGCCTCGATCCAGGCCTCGGAGCCGAGCGCGAGCTCGGCCGGATTCCGCGGGGCCGCGGGATCGAGCTCGCCGGCCAGGTGGCGGCGCTCCGGCGCGCAGCGCTCCGGCGCGGCCCAGAACTCGTTCCACCGGTGCAGCACGCGCTCGTAGTCATTGACCAGCTGATGCGTGACCGTGATCTCGCCGATGCCGGTGCCGACGTAGACGTGCGCCTTCGTGCCGAGGGACTGCAGGTACTGCTCGATGCCTTCGTTCTGGGTGAGGGACTGGATGAAGGCGCCCATGGCGTACTGCACCATCGGACCCATCTTGTCCTTGAGCTGCGCGAACTTGGCGGGGGGGAAACGCTGGTCGAACCAGCCATGGTAGGCTTCGAAATCGAACTCCGGATCACCGACCACGAAGTTCGATTGGCCGTAGCCGGTGTAAGGAGTGAGCCAGGTATCGGCGCGCTCGAGGTTGCGGGCGAAGGCGGCGACGTCGGGCGACTTCGGAGCGACGACGCCCCAGCCGAAGATGCCGATGCGTTTGCGGTCCTTCGTCACGGGGCGGCATTGTATCGGAATATCCTGTCAGGGAAATTGCATGGGCCGGGCGCAACACACCGCGCTTTGAGAGAGGTCTTCGTGTTGAAGAAATCAGTCGTTGTGATGCTGTTGCCGGCCCTGCTCGCCCTCCTCGGGTGCAGGGAGCGGAAGGCCGCGGAACACGCGCCGGGCACGCCGAACACGCAGACCATCGCCCCGGCGCAGGCCGATCCGTCGCCCACCGGCACGGATGCCATGACCCAGACGGTCGACGTGGAAGACGGCCGCTCCGAGGAAGACGGCGGCGTGATCACCAGCAAGCAGACGGCGAAGACGCCGAAGATGACCACCACCACCACGGCCACGACGACGCATGCTCCGCCGAAAAAGAAAAAATCGTGAAGCGCGTCAGCAATGACACCGGCGTTCTACTCCCCCCTCATCGAGCGCGACCTTGACGGTGCGCGGGAAGCGATCTCCGCCTTCCGCGCCGAGCACGACAACCACCAGCTCTTCCTCGCCGTCACCCGCTTCGCGCTGCTCGCCTACGCGCCGTCACAGCATGCGAAACACGCCTTGCTGGCCTGCCTCGCCGCCTACGACCTCGGCGAAGACGGGGACATCCTCACCGAATGCGCCTTGTACGCGGCGTCCTCGCGCCAGCCGTGGAGCGAGCCGCCCATTCTCGATCCTCCTCCGCCCTCCGGTCGCGGCGAGCTCGCCGAAGTCTACGAGGCCATCGGCGGGCGCGACCGGCTGCGCGCCGAGCGTTGGCTGTCCGCCCGCTATCAGGACCAGGACTTTGCGCACGACTTCTTCACCGTGGCCGCCGATGACTTCGAAGACCTCGGCCACAAGCTGATCATGGCCGCCGCGGCGTGGCGTCTGGCCGATCTCCTCGGCGAGAAGGGGAGGTTCGCCACGCTGCGCGTCGCGGTGTGGGAGTGGACGGCGTATCGCGGCACGCGGCATTACCGCGAGACCGGCGTCGCGCTCGACCGGCACAGCCTGGCCATGCGCCTGGTGGACAACTTCGTCTGCGAGCGCGGCGCGCTGGTCCCGGCGCATGCGCTGTTTCTCCTCGACGCGGCGAACGCGGCGGAGCCATTCGCGCCGGAGGTGGCGATGCGGGTGCGCGACTACCTCACCAACTACACCAACGAGATGCCGTGCAATGACGAGGTGGGCTCCACGTCCGCATCGCTGGTTTACAACCTGGCCCGCGACTACGGGCAGTTGCTCAAGATCCACGCGCTGGCCACGCGTTTCCCGAACGGCGATCGCCTGAAGGCCGCCGCCGCGTACAACCTGGCGCACGCGCCCTCGTTCGAGGAGATGTCGTTCGCTTGAAGCGCGCGCTGCTGCTCCTGCTGCTCGCCGGTTGCGCCACGGCGCCCCGGCCGCTGCCGTACGACGGTCTCATCGCGAAGACGCCGCATGCCGTGTGGGGCGTGCTGATCGAGGACGAGGCCGGCCGGGTGCTCTACGCGCACAACGCCGACAAGCTGCTCATCACCGCCTCGAACCGCAAGCTCTTCGCCGCCGCCACGGCCGCGAGCTGCCTCGGCTTCGACGCGCGCTTCCCGACCGAGCTGTGGCTGGACGGCGAAGACGTCATCCTGCGCGGCGGCGGCGATCCATCCCTGGGCAGCGACCGCCACGCGCGCGATGCCGCGCTGCAGCCGCTGGTCGACGCCCTCGCGGCGCGCGGCATCGCGTGGGTGAGAGACGTCGTGGCGGACGTCTCGCTGTACGACCGCATCACCATCCCCGGCGCCTGGAAGTACGGGAACCTCGGCAGCAACTACGCGGCGCCGGTGGACGCGCTGGCCTGGCGCGAGAACGCGGTGGGCGACGACGCGGTCGCCGATCCGCCGCTCTTCGCCGCCGCCGCGCTGCGCGATGCGCTGATCCTGCGCGGCATCGCCGTCGCGGGGACGACCAGAGTGAGCACGCAGCCGCGTACGTGGCAGGAGCGCCTCGCCGTCACCGAATCGCCGTCTCTCTTTCAGTTGCTGACCACGGTGCTCAAGAACAGCCACAACCTCTATGCGGAGATGCTGCTCAAGGACGCCGGCCACGGCGCGTATGCCGAGGCTTTCGCGAACGAGCGGCGATTGCTGCGCGATGAGGTGGGCATCGAGGACGATGAGACGCACTTCGTCGACGGCTACGGCCTGGCCCCCGACGACATGGCCACGCCGCAGGCCATCGTGAAGATGCTGCGCTGGATCAACGCGCCGCAGCGGCGCGGCATCTGGTGGGCGCTGATGGCGACGCCCGGCGAGTCCGGCACGTTGCGCCGCCGCCTGCCCGGCCTGGAAGCGCGCCTGCGCGCGAAGACCGGCACCGTGTTCGGCGTGAACGCGCTGAGCGGCATCATCAAAGGGGAGCGCGGCGGCTACCGCTACTTTTCGGTGATCATCAATCACAACGCCGCCGACTCCGACGAGGCGGTCAGGCAGATCGACGCGATCGTGCAGGAAGCGGCGAAGTTCTAGCCACGCGGGCCGTCCCCCCGGGGCCCATAAGTTCCGAAAACGCCCGCTTCTCCTGCTTTCTTTTCTTCCGCCACAAATCTAAGGGTAGGGAAAAGGCGTCCTCGCGTCTCTCATTACTAACGTCCTTCCAGAATCGGGGAATTGTCCATAGGGGGAAAACTCCATGCGTAAGCTCTTCGTGGTCGTGCTTCTGATCGTGATCGCGCTGGTCACCGGCCTGGTGAGCTGCAGTCTCATCCACGCGAAGAAGCCGGTTCCCGGGACCGTGAAAGACGAGGCGCTGCAGGCGGGAAGGACGGCCGCCAGCATGTCCGGCTCGGACGAGGACTATTACGCCGACATGGACTACGGCCTGTCCAGGAACCCGGAGGCGATGCGGCTGGCGCTCGATCCGTACCTGCCGGGCGTGAGCGCGGCGGATGCCGTCAAGCACGTGGTCCGCGGCCGGAACAACTGGGTGGTCTGGACGGCGGGCAACGACCGCCTGTGGGACCTCCTCTCCACCAGCAGCGTCGGCAACCTCGATCTGCTCAAGACGATCTCCGACCATCCGGTGCTCAAGAACAGCCGGGACAACCGCTGGAGGTACCTGGGCCTGGTCAACGAGCCGTGCTTCCGGAAGGCTACCGGCCCGCGGCAGGACCGCTTCGGCCTCTGGCTGGATGAGCGCGTGCAGGGCGGCGACTGCGGCCCCGATCCGTTCGAGAACGAGACGAAATATCCGGGCGTGAAGATCGGCGCGCGGGGGAAGAACATCCCGGTGGGGTCGTACTACGGCTACGCGACGGGCGTGGTCGGCCTGCGCCTCTTCCCGAACCCCGCGTTCGACGAGGCGGCGCAGAAGCGGTGGGATCCGGTCCGCTACTACACCGACAAGAGCTACTACAACGACGCAAAGCTGGTGAAGCCGTTCCGGGTGGGGATGTCGTGCGGCTTCTGCCACGTGGGGCCGAACCCGACCAACCCGCCGGCCGATCCGGAGAACCCCACCTGGGCGAACCTGAACAGCAACCCCGGCGCGCAGTACTTCTGGATCGAGCGCATCTTCATGTTCGACCAGGACCAGGCCAGCTTCGTCTGGCAGCTCTTCCACACCTCCCGGCCCGGCGCGCTGGACACCTCGCTCGTCTCCTCCGATCAGATCAACAACCCCCGCACCATGAACGCGATCTACAACCTGGACGCGCGGCTGGAGATCGGCCGGAAGTGGGGCGCGGAGCAGCTCGCCGGCGGCAGCGCCGACAACAAGCAGTTCAACGAGTACGTCCCGCCCGGCACCGCGCTGACGAAGGTGTACGACCCGGCCACCAGGGTCGCGCGGACGACGCACGTGCTGAAGGACGGCTCCGACTCGGTGGGCGCGCTCGGAGCGCTCAACCGCGTGTACGTCAACATCGGCCTGTTCAGCGAGGAGTGGCTGCTGCACTTCATCCCCCTCGCCGGCGGCGCGAAGATCACGCCCATCAAGATCGCCGACGCGGAGAGAAACTCCACCTACTGGAACGCCAACACCACGCAGACGCCCGACCTCGCCCTCTTCTTCCTGGCCACGGCGCGGCCCGACTACCTGAAGAACGCGCCGGGCGGCGCCGCCTTCACCGCCGACGCCTCGATCGTCCCGCGCGGCAAAGAGGTCTTCGCCGAGCGCTGCGCGCGCTGCCACTCCAGCAAGCTGCCGGAGAAGGCGTTCACCACCTACTTCAAGGCGGGCTGCATCGGCCCGAACTACATGAAGTGCTGGGACGACTACTGGGCCTGGACCAAGACGCAGGATTTCAAGGAGCAGATGAAGCCGATCGTCATGGCGGCCGACTTCCTCGACAACAACTACCTCTCCAACGAAGTGCGCGTGCCGGTGACGCTGCTGGAGACGAACGCCTGCAGCCCGCTGGCCACGAACGCCATCCGGGACAACATCTGGGACAACTTCTCCTCCGAGTCGTACAAGAACCTCCCGTCGGTAGGGAAGGTCATGGTCCACCACCCGTACAGCAGCGAGGTCTCGTGGTACGAGATGCCGGGCGGGGGGCGGGGCTTCACCCGGCCCGCTTCACTGATCAGCCTCTGGTCGACCGCCCCCTACCTGCAGAACAACAGCGTGGGGCACTTCGAGGAAAGCGGCTCAGTGAACGACCGCATGTCCGCCTTCGACGACGGCATCACGCAGATGCTCTGGCCGGAGAAGCGGAAGGGCAACGGCACCTTCGCCACCAAGTCCGGCAAGCCGGCGCCCGGCTGGGTCGACCGCACCACGGAGCGCAGCTACCTGAGCGTCTCCTCCGGCTATCTCCCGCCGGAGCTGTCCCATCTCTCCGGCCTGCTCGACCGCTGGTTCCCGAACGTCTTCCACGAGGGAGCGGTGCGCATCGGTCCCATCCCGGCCGGAACGCCGGTGGGCCTGCTGTCCAACATCGACCTCTCCAAAAAGCACGAGGTCCTGCACGTGGTGCTGGCCATCAAGCACGACCTCAATGCTCTGCCCGCCGACGCGACCGACGAGCAGGCGCGCAAGCAGTTCGCGCCGCTGGTTCCGAGGCTGCTCGGCGTCTCCAAGTGCACCGATTTCGTAGTCAACCGCGGCCACTACTTCGGCACCGACTACCTGCCGGCGAGCGAAGGCGAGCCGGGGCTGCCGGATGCCGACAAGCGGGCGCTCATCGCATTCCTGAAGACGTTCTGAGGAGCCTCTATGCGTAAAGCAGGACTGGTCTTCATCGTTCTCGGGCTGGCCTGGATCGGGCCGGCGAGGGGACAGATCGTTCCGAACCCGATGCCGAGGGACAAGGCGGAAGCGTGGGCCCTGTCGGACGCGCAGTATCCGTCCGCCAAAGTCTGCGGCGAGTGCCACCCCAACCAGTACAAGCAGTGGAGCCTCTCCTCGCACGCCTACGCCAGCCTCTCCCCGATGTTCAACAAGTTCGAGCAGAAGATCAACAACCTGGCGTCGGGCACGATCAACTACTTCTGCGTCCGTTGTCACGCCAGCGTCGGCACCTCTCTGGGCGAGCAGCGCGACATCGCCTGGTGGGACCGAAGCCCGGCCTCCAAGGAAGGCATCACCTGCGTCACCTGCCACCGCGTGGGCGAGGGCTACGGCAAGACCAACGGCGCGCGGAGGATCACGCCTGGCGGCATCCACGAGCCGATCTTCGGCCCCTTCGAGACCTCCGGCGGCCTCAAGGCGATCAGCAATGCGCGGTGGTACCAGCTCCTGGTCAGCCCCGACCAGCCCACTCGGGCGATGGAGCCGGACGGCACCAAATGGATCCGCATCCACCAGACGGCGATCCAGTCGGACATCATCACCCAGTCGGAGCTCTGCGCCCCCTGCCACCAGGTCCAGGTCCATCCCGGCATCAAGCTGGAGACGGTGTGGGAGGAGTACCGGAACTCTCCCGCCGCCAGGGAAGGCATCACCTGCCAGCAGTGCCACATGAGCACCTCGCCCGGGCAGAACACCGGATTCGCCACCGGTTGGGCGGCCCGGGTCAACAACAAGTACGTCAACGAGCAACGGCCGCTGACCGACCACACCTTCGTCGGTCCCGGCTATCCGATCAGCCACCCCGGTCTGTTCCCGTTCCGCAAGGAGGAGACGCCGTTCACGCCGCAGCAGTGGCTGAAATTCGACTACCGCGCCAAGTGGGGGAGCGATGCCTTCGAGAGCAAGCTCCCGGCCTCGGCGGCCTTCCCGCCGGAGTGGCAGAGCGCCGCGGACCGGAAGACGGCCTGGTTGATCGTCCAGGAGAATCTGGAGCGGTGGAAGGAGCGGAGGGACATGCGCCTCAAGCTCCTGGAGAACGGCTCCCGCCTGGACGGTCCGTACTTCCAGGGCACGCCCGCGGTGGGCAAGGCGCTCGCGTTCAACTACAAGCTGACCAACCTCAATAAGGGCCACAACCTGCCGTCCGGCTCCCTCGGCGCGCAGCCCGAGTTGTGGATCGACGTCGCGCTCATCGGTCCGGACGGCGGCAAGCCGATCTGGGAATCGGGCTATCTCGACAAGTACGGCGACGTGTGCGACGTGGAGTCGCGCGGCGTCCGCGACCGGGAGATCGCCTTCGACGATCAGCTCTTCAACATGCAGGCGAAGTTCATCACCACGAACCTCAAGGGGACGGATCGGGAGATGTACCTGCCGATCAACCTCGACTTCGACCAGCTGCCCTTCATCCGCCCCGGCAGCACGCCGACCTCGCTGCTCAACCATCCGCCGTTCGCGCGCATGGAGAAGCACAGCATCCCGCCGATGGCCAGCCGCCTGGCCAAATACAAGGTCCCGGCGGACCGTCTGACCAAACCGGGCAAGTACAAGCTCGCCATCCGCATGCGCGGCCGGACCGAGCCGATCTACTTCATGGATTTCGTCGACGCCACCACGGACATGAAATGGGCCGAGAACGACTGGGTGACGGACACCCATATCTACGCCGTCGAGTTCGACGTCCGGTGAAGGGGCGAACATGAAGAGAAAAACGTGGACTGCCACCCCTCTGCTCGCCGGCCTGCTCGCTCTCGTCCTGGCCGCTCCGCCCGTTTTCGCCGCGGAGGACGAGCCGAAGCACGACATGTCGGACCAGGCCAAAATCCTGGAGGTCGATCCGGTGGCCGAGAACTGGTTCGGGCCGGAGCCGAGGTACGACGACCAGCCGTACGACGCCGAGAAGCAACTGGACATCTACGGCAAGAAGTTCATGAACAAGACGGCCAAGCCGCCCATCGACCTCGGCATCCGCATGTATGACCGTGGAGCGTACACGCCGCGGGCCACCTGGCTGGGCCAGAAGAATCCGATCAACTTCCACTTCATGACCTATGGCGACGTCCGCGTGGCCGGCGCCTCTTACAACGGCGGCAGCGGCGAGCAGTCGGTCCTCGCCGCGCGTCTGAATCTCGACATGGACCTGGCCATCACCGCCACCGAGCGCCTCCACGCTTTCGTGCGGCCCATCGACAACGGCAAATCGTTCACCCGCTACCAGATCCGCGGTCCGGACGAGGGCAAGTTCATCCACGAGTCCAACTTCGATCTGAAGACGCTCTTCTTCGAAGGCGACGTCGGGTCGATCGCCCAGGGCTTCACCAACCGGATCAATCAGCTCGACATCCCCTTCGCCCTCGGCCGGGTCCCGCTCTTCACCCAGAACGGCATCTGGTTGGACGACGCCTTCGACGGCGTGGCCACCGGCATCACCGCGAAGAACAGCCCCCGGCTGGACATCAGCAACACCGACATCACCTTCTTCGCCGGTCTGCGCGGGGTGACCACCGGCGCCTCTCCTCTCACCGACAACAGCAACAAGGTGTTCGGCCTGGCCGGATTCGTCGACGCCCGCAAGGGCTACTTCGAGTACGGCTACGGCTTCACCAGTGCGAAGGACAGCGACCTGAGCTACCACAACCTGACCGCCGCCTTCTCGAGACGCTACAAGGGGAGGCTGTCGAACAGCGTGCGGGTGATCGGCAACTTCGGGCAGAAGGGGATCGCCGGCCAGAAGACGGCCGACGGCGCGCTGCTCCTGATCGAGAACTCGATCATCCCCCGCTACTTCCCCTACGGCAGCAAGTTCACCGTCCTCAACTTCGTTCCGTACGTCAACCTCTTCGCCGGCTTCGATTCGCCGCAGCCGCTGGCGCGGGCCGTTGATTCGGGCGGCGTGCTGAAGAACACCGGGATCAACTTCGAGTCCGACGGGCTGACCGCCTACCCGACGCTCGACGCCACCGCGAAGAAGTCGTACGGCGGCGCGCTGGGGGTGGAGTACCTGTTCGACCTCTCGCGCCAGCTCGTCTTCGAAGCGGCGGCCGTCCAGCGCATGGGCAGCGTCACGCCCGGGAACGGGAACCAGTACGCCTTCGGGGCCCGCTATCAGCACAAGATCGGCAACGCCTGGATCGTGCGCGCCGACGCCATGAAGGGGTGGCGGCAGGGGCAGAAGGACATCTACGGAGTCCGCCTCGAGATCCGCCGCAAATTCTGAGAGGAGGTTCGCCATGCCTGTATTTCAGCTTCATGTCAATGGCAGGATGCACACCGTCAACGCGGACGGGAACATGCCGCTGCTGTGGGTCCTGCGCGACATCCTGGGCCTGAAGGGGACGAAGTTCGGCTGCGGCGTCGCGCAGTGCGGCGCCTGCACCGTGCACCTCAACGGCAAGGCGGTGCGCTCCTGCGTCACCGACGTCGGCGTGGCCGCCCTGGCCGAGGTCACCACCATCGAGGGGCTGTCCTACGACGGCAGTCATCCCTGCCAGAAAGCGTGGATGGATCTCGGCGTGCCGCAGTGCGGATTCTGCCAGCCGGGCCAGATCATGTCCGCCGCGGCGCTCCTCAAGGCGAACCCGCATCCCGACGACACGGCCATCGACAACGCGATGCGCGGCAACATCTGCCGCTGCGGCACCTATCCCCGGATCCGGAAAGCGATCCACCAGGCGGCCGGGGACCCGACATCATGAGCATCCTCTTCAAGGTCACCCGCAGGGACTTCCTCCGCGACCTCGGCGTGGGCACCGGCGCGCTGGTCTTCGGCTGTTCGCTGGGCCCCGAGCTCTTCGCCTCGGACAAGCTGCGGCAGCTCATCACCACCGGCATCCCGCTGCAGGGCTTCATCTCCATCAAGCCGCTCAGCGGCCACATCACGATCTTCGCCCACCGCTCCGAGATGGGGCAGGGCATCAAGTCGAGCCTCGCTGCCGTGCTGGCCGACGAGCTCGAGGCCGACTGGGGCCGGGTCACGGTGCGCCAGGCGGACGCCGATTCGGTCAACTTCGGGGTGCCCGCTCCCTATCCCATCCCCGGCGCCCCGGCGGTCGTCCGCGGCGAGGACGCCCAGTTCACCGACAGCTCCCGAAGCATGGCCGCCTACTACATGCCGATGCGCCTCTTCGGGGCCGCGGTACGGCTCGTGATGACGCGCGCCGCGGCCATGAAATGGTCCGTCCCGGAGAGCGAGCTGGAGGCGCGGGACCAGCAGATCTGGCACCAGCGCACCGGCCGCTCCATCCAGTACCACCACCTGCTGCTGGAAGCGAACAAGGTGAAGGTGCCGGAGACGGACGAGATCAAGGCCGTGCTCAAGAAGCCGGAGCAGTTCCGGTACATCGGCAAGGAGAACATCCCCTTCGTCGACGCCAAGGACATGGTCACCGGCAAGGCCGTCTACGGCGCCGACGTCGACCGGCCCGGCATGCTCATCGCCATGATCGTGCGCTGCCCGGTGGCCAACGGCACGCTCAAGTCCTTCGACGCCACCGCGGCCCTGGCCGTGCCCGGCGTCCGCTTCGTCGAGGCGGTGATCCCTGATGGGTTCGCCGCCGGGACGGGCGGCGTGGGCGCCAACTTCGTGCCGCATGCCGGCGTCGCGGTCATCGCCGACAACACCTGGGCCGCCTGGCAGGGGCGGCGGGCACTACTGAAGAACGTCCAGTGGGACCTCGGGCCCAACGCCACTTACGACTCGGACGACTATCGCGCCGAGCTCGAGGCGTCGACCTCCAGGCCGGGGAAGATGGTGCGCAGACGTGGCAACGTCGACGAGGCGCTCGGCGGCGCGGCGAAGGTCGTGGAGGCGGGCTATCACATCCCCCACCTGGCCCAGGCGCCGATGGAGCCGCCGGCCGCCATCGCCGTCTACGAGGGCGGCAAGTGGGAGATCTGGTCCCCCACCCAGGGGCCCGAGCTGGCCCAGCACTACATCGGCCTGGCCATGCTGGAGCCGAACCCGGTGAAGTGGCTGGTCTGGGGGGCGACGGAGCCCTCCGAGCTGCGGGACTGTGAACGCGACACGCAGAAGGTCTTCAACGAGAGCCTGGCCCGGCTGCTGGGGGTCGACCAGACCGCCTTGTTCAAGATGCGGGACGATCTGAAGAAGCTCGTCCGGGACAAGATCACGGTCCACGTGACGCTGCTGGGCGGCGGCTTCGGGCGCAAGTCCAACCCCGACTACGCCATGGAGGCCGCCTTTCTGGCCCGCAATCATCCCGGCGTGCCGATCCGGGTGCAATGGACGCGCGAGGACGACATCAAGTTCAGCTTCTACAACGCGGTCAGCCGGCAGTACTTCAAGGCCGGTCTCGACGCGAGCGGGCACCCCACCAGCCTGCTGCACCGCAGCGCCTTCTCCTCCTTCTTCGCCACCCTTTTCCCCCCCGCTCCGGACATCTTCGCGAAGGCGCGCGCCGCGTTTCACAACGGCGGCGAATACCTCTACGGCTCGGCCATCGAGCGGGCCCAGGGGCTGGAGGACAACCCGTACGGCACCATCGACAACCTGCGCGTGGAGAACTCGCCGGCCCCGAACCACATCCGCTGCGGCTGGATGCGGTCGGTGGCCAACATCTACCACGCCTTCGGCCTCTGTTCCTTCGCCGACGAGATGGCCGTCGCGGCCGGCCGCGACTCGAAGGACTACCTGCTCGAGCTGATCGGGCAGGGACACATGTACACCGAGGCGGACCTGAAGCGGGAAGACGTGCCGTGCTACGACAACAACCTCTTCCCGATCAACCGCAAGATGGAGTCGATCGGCGGCAAGGAGAAGGAGATCATGCCCGGCTATCCGCCGGACACGCGGCGGCTGCGGGCCGTGGCGGAGCGGGTGGCGCGGGAGTCGGGCTGGGATGCGAAGAAGGGGAAGCTGCCGAAGGGCCGGGGCCTGGGCATCGCCGCGCACCGCAGCTTCCTCAGCTACGTGGCGATGGTGATCGACGTCTCGCTCAACGACAAAAACGAGCTGACCATCAACGAGATCCACGCCGCGCTCGACTGCGGCCGGGTGATCAACCCCGACCGGGCCAGGGCCCAGATGGAGGGGGGCATCATCTACGGCCTGAGCCTCGCCCTGTTGGGGGAGATCACGGTCAAGAACGGGGCCGTGGTGCAGAACAACTTCGACGACTATCCGGTGCTGCGCATGCACCAGACGCCGAAGATCTTCACCTACTTCCAGGAGCCGAGCGCCGAGGTGGTGCGGACGTATCCGGGCGAGGAGGTGGCGGTGACCGGAACCGGCGAGCCGCCCACCCCGGCCGTCGCCCCGGCCCTGGCCAATGCGATCGTCGCCGCCGGCGGCCCTCGCATCCGGGAGATCCCGTTCTATCGCAAAGTCGTGGTGCTCTGAGCGCGGACGTCATCCTCCACGATGACGTCCGCCGCTTTCTCGCTGATCATGTAGATCGGCGTCACGATGAAAAAGCCGGGGATGCGCGGGAAGACCGAGGCGTCGACGATGCGCAGTCCCTTCGTGCCGAGCACGCGGAAGCGGCTGTCCACCACCGCGTTGCGATCGCCGGGCCGACCCATGGGGCAACTGCATGAGGCGTGATGTCCCCAGGCGTTGTCGCGGATCCATTCGGCGATCCGGGCCTCGCCGTATTCCGGCCCGGGGATGATCTCCCGGGCGATCGCCTTGTTCCCGCGGTTCATCCTGCGCACGAGCTTCACCGCCTTGACCATCGTCTGGAGGTCTTCTCCCTTCGCGTCGTTCCCTTCTTCGAAGTAGTGGAACCGGACGCTGGGCCGCTCCAGCGGATTGCTGCTGCGCAGCCGCACCGTGCCGGCGGTGTTGTTGGTGTGCGCCTTCAGGATGGCCCAGGTGAGATGGTCCTTCCGCTTCTCGATCTCCTCCGAGTATTTCGGGTAGTAGCCGTGGAAGTCGCCGGGCAGGGCGAAGATGAAGAGATCGGGGTCCGTCTTCGAGGAGTCCGACTTCAGGATCAAGGCGGCCATCGCGCCGTTGGAGGTGTAAAGGCCGCTGCCGCGGAGCCAGTCCGCGAAGCAGGGATCGGCCGCGATGCCCGGGCCGGGCGCCTTGAACGTCGCGTCCTTGAGGATCCGGAACGGCTTCTTCATCTCCGTGACCACGCCCACCTCGTAGCGGTCCTGCAGGTTGCTGCCGACGCCCGGCAGGTCGACCAGGCACTGGATGCCGATGGCCGGGTCCTCCAGGTGCTCCTTCGGCCCGATGCCGGAGAGCATCAGCAGCTGCGGCGTATTGAACGCGCCGCCGGCGAGGATGACCTCCCGCGTGCAGCGGTACTCCCTGGTCGAATACGAGGGCGCTTCCGCGGCGTTCGGATCGGCCCGATAGAGGTTCTTCCCTTCCCGGCACTCCACCCCCACGGCGCGCTTCTCGCCGTCCAGGATGACCCGCGTGGCGAGGGTGTTCATGCGGACGGTCAACCGGTCGGGATGCTTCGTCTGCACGGCCCGGATGAACTCGCGCGCGCCATTGCGTTTGCCGCCCGCGGTGGCCAGCGGGATGGTGAAGGTCATCCCCTCGAAGGCGGCGCGGTTGCGCCTGTCGTTCGGATCGTCGTTGGTCAGCAAGGCGCGCTTGATGCGCCAGAACAGGCCGCGATACCAGTAGCGCCAGGCCGCCCAACGCGCCGCCGAGAGGATGGTCTTCGCCACTTCCGCGTCGCCCAGGCCGACCGTCGCGGCGACTTTGCTGGTGGAGAGCCAGCCTTGGAACCCGTGGCCGCCCGGGTTGCTCCGGCCGGGCTGCGGCGGTTTCTCATAGAGGCAGCGCTCCACCCGCTCGAAGTACTGCCACATCCTCTCCGCGCGCCACGACTCATCGCCGGTCAGCTCGGCGATGGCGTTCCAGTCGCTGTCGTGCGGCACGATGGTGATCATCGCGTTGTGCGCGGTGCAGCCGCCGAGCGTGCCGGCGCGCGGATAGAGCACGCCGCCCTCCTCTTTGCGGTACTTCGGATCGCGCTGCGGGTTGGTGTCGTAGTGGTCGACGAAGAAGTTCCACGCCATCTCCTTGTCTTCCGTGGAGAGGGCGTGAAAGCAGGGGACCTGATAGTGGTAAGACTCCGGATCGGACCCCGCCTCGATCAGCAGGACGCGGAATCCTCGGGCGGCGAGGTTCGCCGCGAGAGGCCCGCCGCCGGCTCCCGAGCCGATGACGATGTAGTCGACCGGTTCATCCGCGGTTTCGATTTCGTGGTCCCTCTCAGAATGTCTTGAGCAGTTCGATGAGCGCTCGCTTGTCCGCCAGCGGAAGCGACCGGCCGAAGGGATGGCCCTTGTCCTCGTAAAAGTCGGGGCACTTGTTCACGGCCAGGAACTTCGGCACCACGTTCTGCGCCATCAGCTTCTCGGCGGCGGCGTCGCCCAGCTTCCTGGTCTTGATCTCGGTCAGGGTGTCGATGATGGCCTTGTACAAAGCGATGCGCTTGACCGCCAGGGCCACCCCCCCATCGAGGTTGGTGTTGGCGAGCAGGTTGATCGGCGTGTCTTTCGGAATGGGGCCGATCTTCAGCGTCTGCGTCTTCTGGTCGACCAGCTCCGGGTTCTTCTGCGCCGCGAGCCGAATGCCGTCCTGGAGCTCCTTCGGCAGATACCCGAGGGGGATGTTGATGGAGCTTCGCTTCGTGGTCTTCCAGATCAGGTTTCCGCGGTCCCGGATCCAGAGCATCTTCTCGATGCCGTCCTGGAAGGCTTTCATCCGCGCGGCGACGCTCACGTCGCCCGGCGTGGCGAGCATCGGATCGACCCCCACCGTGTTGTTGTGCAGGAACGGAGCGCTCGACCAGAGGCTGATCAGCGACGGCGGCCGGTAGTAGCCCGGCCCGGCCGGCTCGCCCCGCAGCGGGATGCTGACCTGGCTCTTGCCGTTCGGCGAGTAGGGGTTGTCGACCTCGAAGGTGCCGATGGGCGGCAGGGTCTTGTACGTCTCGGAGGAGAAGTTGTCCCAGATGTGGTTGCGCGTGGCGTTGGTGGCGGCGGCGCGGGTGGCGTTGGTGCCGATCTGGGTGACCGGGTGGCGGCGCTCGTCGGCGAGGAAGTTGTCCGAGAAAAAGTCCGGCTTCATCACCTCGGCCCGGAACCAGTTCTTCGCCTCCTCGGTGACCGCGCCGTCCGGACCGAAGAGATCGGCGGGCGGCTGGCGGCTGGAGTGGCAGGCCGCGCAGTTCTCCGCGAACACGATCTTGCCCCGATCGAGCACGCCGCGGTCGGCGGTCAGGAACTGCGCGCCGCCCGGCGCGTCCTTCAGCAACAGCGGCTTCGCGTAGCGGATGAAGTACAGCGCGAGCGCGTGCGAGCGGTCCTCGCTCCAGTTCCAGTACGCGGAGCCCATCTGCAGCGCCTTCACCGTCACCGGCGACTGCGAGGCGAGAGCGGGGTTGTTCGGGAACGGGCCGCCGATGAGCGGCCGGAAGTGCTTCTGCCACTCCGGCCAGGCGTGTCCGATGTTCACGTAGACGCGGCTGAGCGCTCCCTCGAAGCCGACCGAGTCGTCCCCCTGTTTGAGCACGCGCGGAATCTTCTGCCCCTTGTCGAGGGTGAGCCACTCGAGGTCGAGCGCGCCGCCGGTCAATCGCTCCACCATCGGATCGGCCTTGCCAGAGTCCTTCGTCACCCCTGCCGCGGCGCGGCTGAGGCGCTGGGCCACGTTGAAGACGCCGTTCATCGTGCCGGGGTTGTTCAGGTAATCGGTGGCGATGAACGAGGTGTCGAGCGAGCCGGGCGGGTTGGAGTGGATGAGCTGCCAGATGAAGCTCTCCTCGTCCGGCCCGGAGACCTGCACCGGCGCTCCGTTCACGCCGCCGGTGACGCGGCGCGGCACGAAGAACTCGCCCACGTTGAAGTATTGCGCGCCGACGTAGTCGTTCAGGTTCTCCCACTTCGGGCTCGCCACGTCGGCCGGCGGATGGACCGGATCGAAGCTGACGTGGCAGAGCGCGCAGGCCATGCCCACCACGTAGGGGCGGGCCAGGTTCGGGTTGTCGTAGTAGTCGGGATTCTCGTAGAAGTCGTGGTTCACGCCGTCCGCGGCGACGTGCTTCATCCACTCCGCCTTCGCGGCGGCGTCGAATTTCGGATTGTCGGAGAGACGCAGCCCGACCACGCCGGAGGAGCGCCCGTAGGTGGCGTAGTCGACCTGCTGGTCGATCCGGCCGGCCGGATCGTTCGGGTTCGGGACGTCGATGAAGAGGCCGTACCGGTCCGGCTTCGCCGCCTGCTGGAAGCCGGGCTGGTTGATGATGCCGATCTCCTGGAAGCGGCGCGGGCGGCGGCGGGAGTCGATGGTCTTGAGCAGGTCCGCCGTGCCGAAGCCGTGCCGGGCCAGCCAATCCCACATCAGGCCGCTGTCGCCCACCCACAGGTTCCAGACGATGCGGCCCCGAAGCGCTTCCCTTTCATCCGCCTTGCCCGGATCGAGCGTGATGCCGTCCAGGCCGGGGAAGACGTCCACCCCGGTCTCTTTCCAGCTCGCCGGCGCCGGTTTGTAGCGGGCCGTTGCCGGGCCGGGTGGCGGCGCCGCCGGTTCCTGCCGGCAGGAAATGGCAGTGACCAGGACCGCGAGGAGGAACCGGAGCCGGACTCTCGACATCTCTGATGTTAGGAGTGACAGAGGGCTGGTTTTCCCTACCGGCCGCATGCGGACCGCTCCTTGCACCTCCTTCCAGCGAACTCGTCCCCAAGGAGCCCATGGAATGACCCAATCGACCGTCGTCTTCACCAAAGAAACCAACAGCGCCGCGGCCGGCAAGGACCTCGGCCAGCGTCTGCGCTCCGGA
Source organism: Thermoanaerobaculia bacterium (assembly GCA_036009105.1). GTDB lineage: Bacteria > Acidobacteriota > Thermoanaerobaculia > Gp7-AA8 > Gp7-AA8 > JAFAVZ01. Next base: position 21,430 of record DASYMJ010000358.1, read on the forward strand.
CTCTCCAACCAGGCCCCGGACGCCGTCATCCTCTTCGCCTCGTCGCAACACCAATACGCCTCGCTGCTGCAGAGCGTTCACGACAGCTGCAGTCCCGGCGTCCTGGTCGGCTGCTCCTCCGCCGGTGAGTTCATCAGCGGCGAGCGCGGCGAAGGCTCGGCCTCGGCGGTCGGCATCCGCTCCGGTTCCATGCGCTTCACCGCGGCCATAGGGCGCAACCTGCGCGAGGACCGGCGCTCCGCCGCCGAGCAGATCGCCGCCTCCTTCCACGGCCTGAGCACGCACCAGTATCCCCATCGCGCGGCGCTGGTTCTGGCCGACGCGCTGGCCGGCTACACGGATGACTTCATCGAGCAGCTCAGCCTCGCCACCCTCGGCAACTACTCGTTCTTCGGCGGCGGCGCGGGGGATGACGCCCGCTTCGCGAAGACGGACGTCTTCTGCGGCACCGAGGCCGTCACCGATGCCGCCGTGGCGCTGGAGATCCTCTCCATGAAGCCGATCGGTGTGGGGGTCAGCCACGGCTGGGTCGTGGCCAGCGAGCCGCTGCGCGTCACGGAGGCGAACGGCTCGACCTTGATCAGCCTCAATGCCGCGCCGGCCGTGGAGGCGTTCGAGGAGCATGCGCAGCAGACCGGCCAGCAGTTCGACCGCAACGATCCGATCCCCTTCTTCCTGCACAACGTGCTGGGCATCGATACCGGCGCGGGCTACAAGCTGCGCGTCCCGCTGGCCGTGCTGCCGGACGGCTCCCTCGGCTGCGCCTCGGACGTGCCGGCCGGCGCGACGGTGCGCATCATGAAGACGACCTCCCAATCGGCGGCGGAAGCGGCGATGAGCGCCGCCACGTCCGCCCTGGGCCAGATGCGCGGCACCCGTCCGGAGGTCGCGCTCTTCTTCGACTGCGTCGCCACGCGGCTGCGCATGGGCGGCGAGTTCGGCGTGGAGATGGAGGCGCTGCAGAGCGCCCTGGGCGACGTGCAGTACGCCGGCTGCAACACGTACGGGCAGATCGCCCGCGCCGAGGGGCAGTTCAGCGGATTTCACAACTGCACGGCGACGGTGGCGCTGCTGCCCGAGTAAGGTGAGCAGATTCGACAACGCGGTGGAGCTCCTCACCGCGGCGGTGGCGGTGGCCGATCCGGCCCACCGCGCCGCCGCGGCCTCGGCGTGGGCGCGCCGGATGGGGGCGGAGGAGCTGATCCTCTTCGTCCGCGACCCGCGCGTGGGCCGCTCTCTTCCCGCGCCCGGATTCCCGCAGACGCTGCGCGGAGGCCGCGTGTGGCGGGAGCTCGTGGAAGCGGCCACGGCCGCCGGCTCGGCGGAAGGGAACGTTCCGGGCGAGGAGGGAGAGCCGCGCGTGGCCCGGGCGGCCGGGCTGCGCGACGGGACGGTCGCGGTGCTGATCGGCGGCGCGATCGAGGAGTCGTCGCTCTCGCTGCTCTGCACCCTGCTGCCGCTGCTCGGATCACTGTTCCGCGCGGAGAGCGTCGCGCAGGAGGCGGCGGTGGAGTCGAAGATGGCGCGGCAGACCGCCGCGCAGGCCGCCGACCTGGCGGCGAAGCTCGATGCGACGCGCGCCGAGCTGCAGCAGGCGCTCAACGTGGCGGAGCGGGCGGCGCGGGCGCGCGACGAGTTCCTGGCCACCGTCTCCCACGAGCTGCGCACGCCGCTGACGAGCATCATCGGCTGGATCCAGCTGCTCCGCCTGGAGAACGATCCGCAGTCGCTCTCCGAGGGGCTGGAGACGATCGACCGGAACGCGCGGTCCCAGGCGCGGCTCATCGAGGACATCCTCGACTTCGCGCGCATCAACGCCGGCAAGCTGCGGCTGGACGTGAGGCCGACGGATCTCGTCGACGTGATCGATGCGGCCATCGACGTCGTCCGGCCGGCCGCGGACGCGAAGGGGGTGCGCATCGACCGCGTGCTCGATCCGAATGCCGGCCGGATCTCCGGCGACACCGACCGCCTGCGCCAGGTGGTGTGGAACCTCCTCTCCAACGCGGTGAAGTTCACGCCGCGCGACGGCCGGGTGCAGATCCGGCTGGAGCGGATCAACTCCCATTGCGAGCTGAGCGTGAGCGACACCGGCGAGGGGATCTCGCCCGAGTTCCTGCCGCATGTGTTCGACCGCTTCAGCCAGGCCGACAGCAGCTCCACCCGCACGCACACCGGCCTCGGACTGGGCCTGGGCATCGTGCGGCATCTGACGGAGCTGCACGGCGGCACCGTGCAGGCCTTCAGCGCCGGCCTCGGGCACGGCTCCACGTTCGCCGTCCGCCTGCCGCTGCTCGCCGCGCACCCGCGCGCCGAGGAGGAGGCCGAGCCGCGCGCGGCGAGCTCGCGCGAGTGGCCCTATGGCGATCTCACCGGCGTCTCGGTGCTCGTGGTGGAAGACAACGACGACTCGCGCAAGCTGTTGAAGGCGATCCTCTCCCGCTCCGGCGCCGCGGTGCACGCGGCGGCGAGCGCGTCGGCCGCGCTGCAGTTCCTCGCCGAGGAGCAGCCGGACATCATCATCAGCGACATCGAGATGCCGGGCGAGGACGGCTACTCCCTCATCCGCAAGATCCGCCTGATGGAGGCGCCGCGGCAACACGTGCCCGCCATCGCCCTGACCGCCTACACGCGCAGCGTCGATCGGGTGCGCGCGCTGGCCGCCGGCTTCCAGATGCACATGAGCAAGCCGGTCGAGCCGGCGGAGCTGGTCGCCGCGGTGAAGAGCCTCGTGGACGCGCAGAGCCGCTGAGGCGCGCTACTTCCGGGTGAACTCCTCGCCGAAGAGGGTCATGGTCGCCACTTCGCCGTCCGGGCCGAGGCGGAAGACGACCTGCTCATCCACATCGGCCGCTTCGGAGACGGCGTTGAACATGTCGTAGTGGTAGTGGGTGAGGGGGAGGGCGAGGCGGTTCCAGCGCAGCATCAGCTGGCCGTTCTCCACCGCGATGGTGGCGGCGCCGTAGCCGGCGTTCTCGAACGTGCCGGCGTAGGCGGCGAGCTCGCGGGAGGGATGCGTGTCGCGCTGCCGCTTCGCCTCGCGCTCGCGCTTGCGCTGCTCGGCCTTCTCGTCCGAGCGCGCATCGAGGGCGAGGTAGTAGGCGTCCCAGTCGCGCGCGGGGCGGCCGAGGAGGAGGTCGGCGATGGCGTTGCGCAGGGCGACGGTGGCCAGGCCGCGGCCTTCGTTGATCAGGACCACGAAGCCTGCGTTGCGCTTCGGCAGCAGGTCGACCTGCGCGCGGAAGCCGTTGAGCGCGCCGCCGTGCGCCACCAGCAGGTCGCCCGCGTAGTCCTGCACGTTCCACCCCATGGCGTACGACTGCACGTTCGTCTCCGGGTTGTTGTCCTTCGAGTCGCCCTCCAGCCGCACGACCATCTGCGGCATCTTCGTTTCGCCGAGCGCTTCCGCGGAGACGATGCGCTTGCCGTCCACCGTGCCGTTGGCCAGCTGGAAGCGCACCCACTGCGCCATGTCCTTCGCGCTCGACTTGATGGCGCCGGCCGGCGCGATGTTGTCGTCATCCACATAGGTCTGGATGCTCGCCGCGCCCCGCGCCCGATCCCAGCGATGGCCGGACGCGCGGTCGCTCGCGGCGTTCCAGTCGGCGGTGGAGACGACGGTGCGCGTCATCCCCAGGGGCTGGAAGATGCGCGCCTTCACGAAGTCGTTCCACGGCATCTTCGCCGCCGCGGCGACGGCCTCGCCGGCGGTGAGGAACATGATGTTCTGGTACTGGTACGCGCCGCGGAAGGGCTTGCTCAGCTTCACCTGCGCGATGCGGCGGATGATCTCCTCGCGCGACCACGGCGAGTCGTCCCACAGCTCGTCATGGCGGGAGAGGCCGGTGCGATGCGAGACGATGTCGCGCATGGTGACCAGCGAGTCGGCGCAGGGGTCGCTGAGGTGAAAATACTCGAGGTGCTTCCGCACCGGGTCGTCCCAGGCCAGCTTCTTCTCGTCGACGAGGATGGCCATGGCGGCCGAAGTGAAGGCTTTCGATGTGGAGCCGATGCCGAAGAGGGTGTTCTCCGTCACCTTCTCGTTCGTCCCCAGGGCGCGCACGCCGAAGCCTTTCGCGTAGACCATTTTGTCGTCCTTGACGATGGCCACCGCGGCGCCGGGGATCTGCCATTTGGCCATGGTGGTGGCGACGAGCCGGTCGACCGCTTTGCTGTCGACGCTCTGGGCGTGGGCGGCGAGGGAGACGAACAGGAGCAGAAAAAGGAACTTGCGCATGCGGCCGTTAGAATAGCGTGCTGTGCAGCGCATCTGCGTCTTCTGCGGCTCGAATCGCGGCGCCCGTCCGGAGTACACCGCGGCCGCCCGCGCGCTCGCCTCCGCGCTGCTGCAGCAACGCCTGACCCTCGTCTACGGCGGCGGCCGGGTTGGCCTGATGGGGGAGCTGGCCGACGCCGTGCTGGCCGGCGGCGGCCAGGTCATCGGCGTGATCCCGCGCAACCTCGTGCTGCGCGAGGTCGGCCACGCCGGCCTCACCGAGCTGCGCGTGGTGGAGACGATGCACGAGCGGAAGGCGCTCATGGCCGACCTCGCCGATGCCTTCATCGCCCTCCCCGGAGGCCTCGGCACGTTCGAGGAGGTCTTCGAGATCTGGACCTGGGCCCAGCTCGGCGTCCACCGCAAACCGGTCGGCTTCCTCGATGTGGCCGGCTACTACGCGCCGCTCCTGTCGTTCCTCGACCACGCGGTCGCAGAACAGTTCGTTCGTCCCCAGCACCGCGCCATCGCGCTGGTGGAGCAGGAGCCGGATGCGCTGCTGGCCCGCCTGCGCTCCTATGCACCGCCTGATGTGGAGAAGTGGATCGATGTTGCACGCACTTGACGAAGCGATCGGCGATCAGCGATGGGCGATCAGGAGAACCGGCGGGCCGATGTCTTTGATCGCTGATCGCCGATCGCTGATCGCTTTGCTGTTCGTATTCCTCACCGCCTGCTCTTCCATGCAGCTCGTGGAGGTGCAGCAGTCGGACTTTCTCTACTTCGGCACCGGCCGGGTGAACGCGGCGCCGGTGAGCGACGAGGAATGGCGCGTCTTCACCGATGAAGTGATCTCGCCGCGCTTCCCCGGCTTCACCGACTGGGTCGCCGAGGGGCACTGGAAAGCGGATCGGGAGCGGACGCACATCGTGCAGATCGTGCACAAGCGGCGGGGCGGGGAGGAGCGCAAGGTGGCGGAGATCATCCGCGAGTACAAGCGGCGCTTCCAGCAGGAAGCGGTGCTATGGATTCGCACCGACGCGCTGGCTACGCTGGAGTAGCAGCGCGCGCACGGCGTAGAAGAGCAGCCCCGCCGCCATCACGTACAGGCCGCCCATCTTCAGCCCTTTCTGCGGCGAGACCACGACGAACGTCCACAGGCCGAGGGCGACGATGGCCGGCAGCGGGTAGAGCCACATGCGGAAGGGGCGCGGGCGCTCCGGCTGGCGGATGCGCAGCGCCACGGCGCCCGCGATCTGGGCCATGAAGGGGATCACCGCCCGGATGGAGAGGATGGCCTGCAGCACGTGCTTGAGCGGGATCCAGCAGAAGATGGTCGCCACCGCGCCGAGGAAGAGGAGGGAGACGATGGGGTAGGACTCGGTGGCGTGGAGGCGGGCGAAAATGGAGAAGAAGTTCCGGTCGCGCGCCGCGGCGAAGAGGATGCGCGAGTAGCCGAGCATCAGGGAGAAGATGGAAGCGAAGGCGGTCCAGAGGATGAGGATGGAGATCCACTTCGCGGCGCGGGAGCCCAGCAGCGCGGCGATGTAGTCGCCCACCACGGAAGGGGAGGTCATGGCCTGCTGCATGGGGAGGACGGAGATGATGCAGGCGTTCATCACCAGGTAGATCGCGCCGATGGCGAGGATGGAGATGACGATGACGCGGGGGATGGTCTTCTCCGGCTCGCGCACCTCGTCGCCCAGGTAGCAGATGTTGTAGTAGCCGAGGTAGTCGTAGACGGAGTAGATCAGCGCGACGCCCAGGCCGGCGTAGCCGAGGTTCTTGTCGAGGCGCGGCGCGTTCCAGAAGGTGAAGGCCTCCAGCTTGAGGTGGGGCAGCCCGGCCCCGATGACGATGGCCAGCGTGGCGAGCACGCCGATCCACAGCAACACGGAAAACTTGCCGATGGCTTCGATCCGCCTCAGCAGCAGCAGCACGGTGCTGACGCAGACCGTCATCGCCGTCAGCTCGACGTGCGTCCCGGCCCAGGGCAGAAGGATCTTCAGATAGTTCGCGAAGCCGATGCAGCCGGAGGCCATGGAGAGCGGCGCGGAGAAGAGGATCTGGAAGAGGAAGAGGAAGGAGACCAGCCGCCCGTACTTGCCGTATGCCTCTTTCAGGAAAACGTAGGAGCCGCCGGCTTTGGGCATGGAGCCGGAGAGCTCCGCCGTGACCAGCCCGTCGCTGATGGCGAGCAGGCCGCCGAGGACCCAGGCCAGCATCCCCCTCCCGCCGCCCATCGCCGCCAGGATGAGCGGGATGGTGATGAACGGCCCGATCCCGACCATGTCGATCATGTTCAGGGCGATGCCGCGCCACAGCCCGATGTCCCGTTTCAGTTCGGACACAGGGAAGGGAGTGTAAGCGATCAGCCGTGCGCGTTACCGCGCTCTGCGCTTCACGTACCCCGTCACCCGCGTCAGCACCACATGCGTTGTCCGGCCGCCCGCCCGCGCGATGTCGACCGTGGTCGAGCTGGCGCCGGTGGTGGCGAAGGGGGAGGTGAGGCGGCCGGGGAGGGTGATGCGGAACGTCCCGGCCGTGCCGGCGTTCGGGTCGGCGGCGTAGAGGTGCACCGTCTTGCCGTCGTCCGTGATGTACACGACGGCCTGCGCGTTCGACTGGATGCCGTCCACGGAGCCCGGCGCCCAGAAGGCGATGGCGGTCGCGTTGGTGCGGCGGTCGCGAACGGCCGAGGCGGTGGTGTCGTTGGCCAGGATCGAGAGCGGCGGGTTGGCGGCCCAGAGCCGCATTGCTTCCGCCGTCGTGGCGGGGACGATGGCGTACTCGGCGCGGGCGTTCACCGGCGCGATGCCGTGGTCGAGCGACATGGTGAGGAACGTGGCCGAGCGCGGCGTCGCGTCATCGGAGCCGCCGAGGGAGGCCCAGGTGCCGGTGCGCGATTCGCGCCGCGTCTGCAGGTTCGTCATGTCCGCAAACCAGTAGCCGATGCCGTCGGCGAAGGCGTAGTTGGAGCCGGTGATGAGAGGAGCGCTGGACCGCAGAGGCCACTGCTGCACGATCGTCTCGATGCGATTGCCGCCGGGCGCCGTGACGCCGTTGGTCAGAAACATGACCGCGTCATCGAAGAAAAAGTAGGCCTTGTTCGCGCGGAGCGATGAGCCGAGCGGCGCGAGCTCCATGGCCGAGACGCCGTTCATCCCGTCGCCCGTGCCGCCCGCGCAGGAGCGGGTGCCGTAGCCGTACGTGGCATCGGCCGCGTCGGGCTTCTGCTCCACGGTGATGCCGGGGAGGCGGGTCCAGTCGTAAGCGGGCCAGACGTCGCGGCCGAAGTATTCGTCGCCGGCCAGAGTGAGATAGAAACGGCCGTCCGACTGGCGGGAGCCGAGGATGTTCTCGTCGTTGGTCGACTCGCCCGATTTCATCCGCCTGGAGAACATCTTCACCGAGGCGAACCAGTTGGCGCGGCGATGCACGGTGTAGTCGGAGTTGTAGTAGTGGCGGTGGCCTTGCGGCGCCGTCGCGGCGGGACGGGTGCGCTCGATGGCCGTGGCGATGGAGGACAGCTCGGCGGGCAGGCCCCACTGCCACGACTGCAGCATGCGCGCGGCGGCGGCGCGGATCTCCTCGCGGCGCGGCGAGTCGAACTGCGAGGCCTGGAGCAGCGCGGCCACGCCGTTGTAGCCGGTGGTCGAGGAGCGCGCCACCTCGCGGCCCACGACGGAGACGTCGAAGTAGTTGCCGTAGAGCGACCAGGCCACGCCGTCCGCGATGTAGTCGGCGAACGCGTTGAGGGAGGCGGCCGGCAACGCGTAGCCGCTGCCGCGGGTGAGGAGCGCGTAGCGGGAGACGTCGTTGGCGAACGAGCCGCCGTAGCCGCCCGTGTAGAGCTGCGCGCCATGCTGATGGAACGAGGCGTCCGGCTTGATCCCCTCGCCGCCCACCATCGCGTTCGGCGTGGCCACGGTGGCCATGGCGTCCCGCACCTGGGCCAGGAGCAGCGGATCGTCCTTCAACAGGGCGAGGCAGAGATGGGTGTAAGAGGACCAGACCAGGTTCTCGCCGGTGGGGAGGGGGCCGGTGATGCCGCGGCCGGTCGGCGTGGGGCCGATCTTGCGGCTGATGGAGAGCACCAGGTCGTCGTAAGTCTGCGGGTCGATCTCGCCGCGCATGAGGATCAGCGCCGGCGCGAGGTCGAGCGGCGTGCCGATGGTCCAGAACCACCAGTTGCCGAGGGGCAGCGCGGCGGGACCGTAGTAGGTGCGGGCGTAGGAGAGCGAGGCCTCGATCTGCGAGCGCAGCGCGGCGCTGCGGTAGTACGGCTGGCCCGGCGTCTGGTAGGCCTTGGCCATGATGATGAGGCGCCGCGAGTGGTCCCACGGCGACCAGCTGCCGTCCGGCGTGTCCTTGTAGTCGATGTCGCTCCAGCTGCCGTCGCTGAGGAGGAAGCCGGGCGCGGTGACGCCGCGCGTCTGCGACTCGAGGTCGCCCAGCGCCCCTTGCATCCGGGGCGAGGTGCGCTCCGCGCCGGCGGCCGTGTAGTAGTCGACGAAGTTCTTGCGGACGATGTCGATGTCCGCCCCCCGCGCGGAGAAGGCGAGCAGCGAGCAGGCAGCGGCGAGCAGGAAGGGGAACCGGGGACGGATCAAGTTATTTTGGAAAGCGTGGTGGCGGGCGAGGCTATTCCGAGTTGTCGGTTGTCAGTCGTCAGTAGAGACGATCGGCGATCTGCCGACAACCGACAACCGACAACCGACAACTGCTTCTCACCCCGCCATCGGGTCCATGTCGTTCGTCACATCCAGCTGGTCGAACTGCGCGCCGAGGAAGCGCACGCCGAGCCAGACCTCGCCCACCAGCAGCGCCACGGACGGCACCGTGGCCACGGCGAGCACGAGCGGGCTGCCGGAGAAGAAATGGTGGGCGATCCAGAGCGCGGGGAGGAACAGCAGCGCGGCGGGGATCAGGGCCACGGCGAGCACGATCAGGTTGCCCACCATCAGCAACAGGCGCTGGCCGGTCATGACGAAGCCGCGCGGCTCGTCCTTGGGGCGGAAGGCCCACGCCGGCAGGAGCACCGGCACGGCGTTGCGGATCACCAGCTGCGTCGCGCAGATCGGCACGGCGAAGAGGAACGCCACCACCACGAGCTGCGGCGAAGCGATTGCGGTCAGCGGCCCGGAGTTGCCGAAGGCGTGCAGCACGAGCGAGGCGAAGCCGAGCAGGAGGAGCTCGATGGAGGAGATGATCATCAGCGGCGCGGCCATCTCCGCCGCCACCAGCCGCTCGCCGCTGATGGGGTAGCTCTTCAGCACCTCCATGCGCGGCAGGTCGAGGCGGAGGTCCTGGGCGAACCAGACCGTGCCGAGGAGGGGGAAGAGGGCGGCCATGCCGAGCTCCATCGAGGCGAAGGTCAGGCGGATGCCTTCATCGATGGAGAGGAGCATCTGCGCGGCGAAGTAGGTGAGCAGGACCACCAGGCCGACGATCCACACCGCCGAGATGCGCATCGCGGCGAGCAGGTTCTTCCAGAAGATGGCCACCTCCGGCCCGGCCGACTCGCGCAGGCGGAAGGGGGGCGGCATGCGGGGGAACATCACGCGCGAGCCGGCCTGCCGGACCTGCCGGCTGGCCCGGCGGGCCGTCTTCCGCGCGCTGTACGCGATCGAGGCCTCCTCGAACGAGACGTTGAGGCGCGCGGCGGTCAGGAAGAAGAGCGCGGCCAGCGCGACCAGCGCCACGGCGTTGACCGCGAACGGTCCGGGCGTCTTGGCGAACGCGGCGCCGGCGAAGAAGCGCGGCACGAAGAGCAGCGCCGTGACGATCGGCCCGCGGAACGGCGTCTCCGCGGCTTTCATCACGTTCTGCGGCTCCTGGGTCTTCACCGCCGCCGCCATCTTCGTGCCGATGTGCTGATGCGCCAGGTCGACCGTCACCGCCCAGGAGATCCCGCTCAGGATGACCACCACGATGACCAGCCGCAGGAGGAAGCCGATGCCGCGCAGCTTGAGGCGGGCCCGGGCCAGGGCCACCATGGTGAAGTAGATGTTCATCGTGGCGAAGACCAGAAAGAGGCCGGGGAAGTTGCCGCGGCGGAGGACGAAGGACATCACCAGCGTGGTGATGAGGAGCGGCGGCAGGCCGCGCATCAGTTTGTAGACGAGCAGCTGCCGCCGGGAGAGGGGCGCGGGAAAGAGGAACTGGATCTCCGCCTCGCTGAACTCGAGGCCGCCGCTCTGCCCCGGAAAGGCCCAGACCACGATCAGCATCACCAGGGCGACGAGCGAGACCAGGTCGACCCCCAGCGGCGTGTTCCCGATGTTCGGGCGCGGCCCCTTCATGGTGTGGCGGAAGGCGAAGAACCAGATGTAGGCCAGGCCGGCGATGGCGGAAAAGAGGTAGCGCGGCTGGCGCAGGCGGCGGATGCGGATGCGGATGCGGTTGAGGAACATCCGCGCCGTGACGAAGGCGAAGGCGCGGATCATTTGGCCGCCGTCACTTCGGTGATCTTGAGGAACGCCTCCTCCAGCGACATGTCGCCCCGCCCCTGCGCGATCTGCCACTTGAGGTCATCGATCTTGCCGTACGCGATGCGCGTCCCGTTCTGGATGATGACCACCGTGTCGCACAGCTCTTCGACCAGGTGCAGCAGGTGCGAGCTGAGGATGACCGAGGCGCCTGCCTGGGAGCGGCGCACGATCGATTCTTTCATCCGCCGGATGCCCAGCGGATCGAGCCCGGTCAGCGGCTCATCGAAGATCAGCACCTCGGGGTCGTGGATGAAGCCGCAGGCGATCATCAGCTTCTGCTTCATCCCCCGCGAGAGCTCGGTGGGCAGCGCCTTGCGCTTATCGAGCAGATCGAGCTCGGCGAGGAGCGGATCGATGCGGCCGCGGAAGCCGCTCACGCCGTACAGCGTGCCGACGAACTGCATGTGCTCTTCCACGGTCAGGTAGTCGAACAGGCGCGGCTCGTCCGGGAAGAAGGCGAGCCGCCGCTTGGCCTCGACCGGATCGGTCTGGATGTCGAACCCGCAGATCCGCACCTGCCCCTCGGTCGGGGGATGGATGCCCGCCAGCGCGCGCAGCGTGGTGGTCTTCCCCGCGCCGTTGGGGCCGACCAGGCCGAGGACTTCGCCCTTCTTGACGGAGAAGGAGAAGTCGCGCACCGCGACGAAGGAGTCGTAGGTCTTGGTGAGGTTGGTGACTTCGATCATTGGTGTGTAGTGGATCTTACGCGTTCCGGCGGGGAGAGTTATCGCCTGTCGGTTGTCAGTTGTCGGTAGACCGGGCCTGCTGACAACCGATAACTGACAACTGGCTTTCTTCTTGAAAGCTCATCCATAACATGCAGTGGAAGCCTCTGGCGATCGTCAGCACCACCGCCACTCTTCTCCTCATCGTCGTTTTGCTGCTGCTCCTTCCCGCCTGTTGCGGCACCCGCGCGCCGTTCACGGCGGCGGAGCAGCCGCCGCCGCTGCGCGTGCCGCCCATGGGCGCCGAGTCGATGCCGACGCCGACCGAGGCGCGGGCGCGGGCGTCGACCGACGGGCAGATGGAAAACGTCTGGTTCCACTTCGACGACCAGCTCTATCTCGACATCCACTGGCTGCGCGGGCAGCTCATCGCCAACACCACCGGCGACCCGCTCAACTTCGACAACAAGACCTCGTTCGTGATGAAGGTGGACACGGCCACCATCGGCCTGGACAGCCGCGCGCTCGACCGGCTGATGAACGTCTACGTCTTCAACTACCCGAATCCGCCGCTGCGCAACCTGCACATCCGGACGGAGGGGAAGCAGCTGCGGCAGGAGGGGATCATGCACAAGGTGATCGACATCCCCTTCATCCTCTGGGCGGACGTCTCCGCCGATCACGGCCGCATCCGCCTTCACCCCACCAAGATCGATATCTGCGGCCTCAACGGCCTGGGGTTGCTGAAGGCCGTCGGCATGACCATGGAGAAGATGCTCACGCTGCCGAAGGAGAAAGGCATCGCCGCCGAGGGGAACGATCTGCTGCTCGATCCGAACCGTCTGCTGCCGCCGCCGAAGGTGGAGCTGGCGCTGGTCGACGCGCACGTGGAAGGGCAGCAGCTGATCCAGCAGTTCGACGCCGGGATGCATCTGCCCCGCATGCAGCCGCGGCATGCGGAGGAGAAGAACTACATGCTGTACCGGGGCGGGACGCTGCGGATGGGGAAGCTGCTGATGGTGGATGCCGACATGCACGTGGTGGACACCGATCCGTCCGATCCGTTCGACTTCGACATCGACCGTTACAACGATCAGCTGGTGCAGGGCTTCACCCGCAACCAGGCGGACTACAGCCTGCTGGTGTACATGCGGGACTTCAGCGACGTGGGGCTGCCGCCCCGGCCGGGGGAGAAGCTGGCGCCCTAGGGATCGCCCGCTCGCCGGAAACAAAAAGGACGGCAACGCGGCCGTCCTTTTCTCTACTGCGCGGTGGTGGTTTGAGGGTTACTTCAGGGTGACGTTCGCCGCCTGCAGACCCTTCGGTCCCTGGACGACGTCGAACTCGACCTGCTGGCCTTCGGGCAGGCTGCGGAAACCCTTGGCCTGGATGGCGGAGAAATGTACGAAGACATCCTCGCCTCCGTCCATCGTGATGAAACCAAAGCCCTTGGCGTCGTTGAACCACTTCACGGTACCGTTGCTACGCATTGCTGGAAATCTCCTTCGTTGTTGCTGTTTCACGCGGCCTTTGCGCAGCTCCCGTGGCGGCGATCGTCACAGACCACACAGACATTCCGCGATGCATTTGGTAACGCAAATAACTGTTTGCCCTATTTCCAGAACGCGGCGCTTACGATGACATCCGCGTACGCCGCGAGCGCGACAGGGCCACGACCAGCACCAGCAGCACGGCGCCGATCGCGCCGCGCGTCCCAGTGGCCGCGCTCGCCAGGATGGACGAGGTCTCGCGCCGGGACAGCCGGTCGCCGGTCGTCTCCCAAAGCTCGTGCATCTTGGTCAGATGCTCGGCCACCGCGTCCACCGCGACGGCATCCCGCAGCGACTGGAGGGTGCAGGTGATGGTCACCGTGTTCCCCTCGTTCTGCAGCCGGTGGGTGTAGGCGAGGGCGGGCGTGGTCAGGTCGTCCCGGCCCGACTCGATCTCCATCGGCTCCGGCAGATGGAAGGTCACCTTCTGGGTGATGTGCAGCGGATAGTCGACCGCCAGCGGCATGGTACGTATCTTCGTGTGCGGCCGGTCGAGGTGCGACTCCAGCTCGCGCGGCTCCCAGGTCCAGGAGCCGTCCGCGAAGAGGTCGCGCACGGTGTAGCGCTCGGCGACGGTGATCACGTTGCGGGTGCGGTCGTCGCGCACTTCCGGCAGGCCGGCGGCCTCGATGCGCGGCTGATCGGCGGCCAGCGCGTTAATGCGCTGCCGGGAGAGGTCATCCAGGGACAGCGTGGCCAGCGTGGAGCGCATCGCGTCCGCATCGCCGCCGCTGTAGGTGGAGCGGACGAGCAGC
>DASYMJ010000359.1:0-6631 GCA_036009105.1 Thermoanaerobaculia bacterium
ACGCTGGGCCGGCTGAGAGCCGGCCCTACATTACTCGAACAGCGTGTCCACGTACGCGGCGGGGTCGAAGGGGATCAGGTCGTCCGCCCCCTCCCCCACCCCCACGAACTTCACCGGGATGGCGAACTGGCGCATGATCGAGAGGATCACGCCGCCTTTGGCCGTGCCGTCGAGCTTCGTCACCACGATGCCGGTGATCTTCGCCGCCTCGAGGAACGCCGCGGCCTGGCTCACGCCGTTCTGCCCCGTCGTGCCGTCCAGCACGAGCAGGGTCTCGTGAGGCGCGCCGGGCAGCTCCTTCTCGATCACCCGGCGCACCTTGCCCAGCTCCTGCATCAGGTGCGACTTGTTGTGCAGCCGGCCGGCGGTATCGATGAGCACCACGTCGGCGCCGCGCGCCTTCGCCGCGGTCACCGCATCGTGCGCAACGGCGCCCGGATCGGAGCCGGCCTTGTGCTTGACCATCGGCACGCCGATGCGGTCGGCCCACATGCCGAGCTGCTCGATGGCCGCGGCGCGGAACGTATCGGCGGCGCCGAGGATCACGCTGCGGCCTTCGTTCTTCCAGCGGGTGGCCAGCTTGGCGATGGTCGTGGTCTTGCCGGTGCCGTTCACGCCGACCACCAGGACGACGAACGGTTTGGCGCGGCTGATGTCGATGGTCTGCTGCTCCCTCCGCGGAATCAAAGCGCGCGTCTCCTCCCGCAGCACCTCGGTCAGGCGATCCATCTTCGTGATGCGCTCGTCGCGGACGCGCGACTCGATGCGGCCGACCAGGGACGTGGTCAGCTCCGCCCCGATGTCGGCGCCGAGCAGGCCTTCCTCCAGGCCGTCAATCGCCGCCTGATCGATCGGCAGATCCGGAACCATCGCTTCCTTGACCTTCTCGATGATCTCGGTGTGAGTCATGAAGAGGCCGCGCTTCAATTTGTCGAACAAAGATTTCTCAGCCATGTCCCTGGTCGCGCCGCGCGATGGCGCCGCGGACCATCTCCTCGTCGATGGTGATGATGCCGCCCGCCGCGGGCTCGAACTCCATGGCCCGGATGACGCGGCGATACGTCTCGCGCAGCGCGCGGGCGCCGAGGCGCTTCTGCTTCGCCGCGTCCCAGGCGATGGCGATGAGCGCGCCGCGGGTGATGTTCAGGTCGATGCCGTAGGTGGCGAAGTAGTCGCGCGAGGTGCGGAAGATCGCCCCATCCGGCTCCACGAAGATGCGGGCCAGCTCTTCCTCGCCCAGGTCGTTGAGCACCACGATGGACTCGAAGCGGGAGAGGAACTGCGGCGTCATGCCGTAGCGGAACATGTCCTCGTATTTGAGGTAGTCGCGAAGATGGAAGGGCAGCTCCTCGCGCACCTCGCCGGAGGCGGAGACGACCACGACCGGCTTCATCGGCGCGACGTCCTGGCCGATGGTGGCCCGGCGCAGCACCGCGTCGTACAGCTCCTCGAACGCGCCGCCGGCGACGAAGAGGATGCTCGAGGAGTTGACGGCGTAGACCTCCCCCTCCGCCTCGAACTCGACGTTCTCGTTTTCCATCAGCGTGAGCAGCGCTTCCTGGGCCACGATGCCGCGCACGTTCGCCGCGCCGCTGACGTGCGCGCGGATCTTGTCCACCTCGTCGATGAACACGATCCCGTGCTCGACCGACCGCAGCACGCGCCGCAGCGGCGCCTCGGGGCCGAACATCTTCTTCGCGTTCGCGAACAGCCGCCCCAGGACGGCCTTCTGGTACCCCTGCCGCTCCTCGGCCAATACGTTCGCGTTGATGCGGACGATGTTGGCGTAGTCGGAGAGGCCGGGGCGGGAGGCGAGGAAGCGCTCCACCGCGCGCATCAGGGTGGTCTTGCCGGAGCCGCTGTTGCCGATGAGGAGCATGTTCGGCGCGGGATGGCCGACCAGGTGCTTGACCATGGCCACCGCGATCTCCCGGATGGCGTCGTCCTGGCCGACGACGTCCTTGCGCAGCTCCTCGAAGATGTCCCGGGGACGGAGGGGGAAGGCGGCCATGCGGGGCGTGAGTATAAACGGGAGAAGTTATCGGTTGTCAGTTGTCAGTAGATCAAAGGCACCGACAACTGATAACCGACAACCGACAACTGGCGCGAGCCGCGCGAGCGCCTACGTCACCAGCGAAACCACGATCGCAATCAACAGCACCGCCACCACGCCCACCGAGATGTAGAACGCCTGCACCGTGGAGCGGTGCATATTCACCGTTTCCCGGCGTTCGCCCAGGAGGTATTGCAGGTATTCCACGCGGGGGCGCACCGAGCCGACCTTTTCCTCCAGGTTGGGGTAGAGCACCTGGTTGATGTCCGGCACGAACACGACCGGGATGAACGTCGCCCCGCCGCTGCGGGTCACGAAAATATCGAGCATCTCGTTGTGGGGCTGGTCGCCCTCGGCCACCAGGCAGTGATAGACCGTGGTCGACTGCAGCACGCTGAGAGCCTTCTGCACCGGGCTCTTCGCCTTGTAGGTGTTCACCACGCCCTGCGAGGTCTGGCGGAGGATGCGCTCGTTCAGCTCCGGGACGCGGGTAAAGATGAACACCGTCTCCCCGGAGGCGAAGGAGATCTGCTCGGAGCGGCGGAAGATGATCTCGCCGAAGTCCTTCCACTCCTCGGGCGACTGGTCGGTGGTGAAGCCCTCCTCCTGCAGCCGGGCCATGAGGCGGGTCACGGGATCGGAGTCGGAGGGGGACTCGGGCGGTTTCTCAGCTCTCAGTTCTTGCATATTTCCTGACGAGGCGGATGAGGTCGTCGAATTCAAAAGGTTTGCCCATGAAGTCGTCCGCGCCGCATTCGCGCGCTTTCTCTGCGATGTCCGCGTCGCCGGAGACGACGACGTAAGGGATGTCCTTCGTTTCGGGCGAGGACTTGAGCGTGCTGCAAAGCCTGTCCCCGGCCAGCCCCTTGATGGTCAGGTCGGCCAGGATCATGGCCGGACGGAGGGAGCGGACCCGGTCCAGCGCGGACTGGCCGTCGGCCACCACTTCGCTCTCGTAACCGTTGCGCTGGAGAATCTTGGCGATCAACTGCGCCACCGGCACGTCGTCCTCAACCACCAGAATCACTTCCCCTCACCTCCGGTCTGAAACCGCACCCGGACGCGCTTGCGCAGATGTCCGAGCGTCGCTCCGGCCAGCACGCCGGCGCCGTTGGTCACCGTATCGGCGAACGTCGTGACGCGGGTCGGGAGCGAGTACTGCCACATCGCCACCCCCATCGCAAAGACGATTCCCGCCGCGCAGGTGACCGCGTAAGTCGCCGGGCGCGGCCGGTTCGGCCGGTCGATGGCGACGAACATGAGGAATCCCCACGGGACGAAGAAGAGGAGGTTGGCGATGACGGGCATGAGGCCGGCGAGGAGCGCATCGGGCGAGATGGTGCGGTAGCGCATGATGCGCGTCGCGGTCTCCAGCAGCGGATGGGCATCCTTGGCGTAGGCGCGGCCGGACAGGACGCGGACCAGCGTCACCATCGCGGCCGAGGTGAGGACGAGCAGAAGCAGCGTCGCCCACTTCGGCACTCGGATGACGCGCGTCTCCAGTTTCCCCATCGCCGCGCATTATCTCGGACACGCGGCCGAACATTGCCGGTTCTGTGCCGGGGCCCAGCCGGTACAATGACCAATAACTGCTGATGGCCGCCCCCCCTCTCCGGTTTGACATCCGGTTCGCAACCTACCGAGAGATTGCCGCTTCCGTCGCCTCGCGCGCCGCCGGGCTCGCGCCGCGCGGCGGCTTCGCGTGGCCGCAATCCGTGATCGTTCCGTCACGCGGCGTCGGGGACGCCATCGCCTCCGAACTGCTTTTGCATCTGCCGCAAGGGGTGGCCGGCCTGCAGCTGCCGACCCTCGAGACCCTGGCCCGCGACATCGTGAACGACGCGGGCGAGTATCCGCGCATCGCCTCCGACGCGGAAAGAAGAGTGGCCATGCGCCTCGCCGCGCGGTCGGTGGACGAGCCGATGATGGAGAGCCGCGGCATCGGCTCCATGCTGGAGCGCGCCTGGCGCGACGTGCGGGACGGCGGCCTCACCCTCGAGGAGCTGCGCGCGCGCGTCTCCCGCGCCGCTCGCGGCCTGCGCAACGCGCCGCGCACGCGGGCCATCCTCCGCGCCTGGGGCGAGTACGAGAAGGTGATCGCGCAACTGGGGGCGGTGGATCCGGCGGAGGTGTTGCAGCGGGCCGCCATGCTTGTGCAGATGGGCCGGCTGGAGAGCCGGCCCTACGTTTTGGCCGGCTTCTACGACATGACCGGCGTGCAGCTCGGGCTCGTCTCGGCACTCGACCGCGCCGGCCTGCTGGAGGCGGTGTACATCCCGGTGGGCGGCGGCGAGGCGTACCGGTTCGCCAGACCGTTCGTCTCCCGGTTCACCACGGTCGGGCGGGCTGAGAGCCCGCCCCACATGCTGCATGTGAAGCAGCCGCGGGTCAGCGTCAGCGAGCTGGAGACGCGGCACGTGGAGCTGGAGGAAGCATGCCGCGAGATCGGCAGGCTGCTCGGGGAGGGGGTGAAGGCGGCGGAGATCGCCATCGTGGCGCGCTCGGTCGATCCGTATGACGCGCGCCTGGTGCAGCGCTTCGCCGCGGCGCATGGCTTCACCACCACGCATGATGAGGAAAAGCCGCTGACGGCGCAGCGCATCGGGCGCGGCGTCGCCTCGCTCCTCCGCCTGCGCGAGCGCGGCTTTCCTCGGGCCGAGGTGCTGGAGCTGCTGCGCGACGGATTCCGGGCCCGGACGCGCATCGATGCCGACGGCGCCGACGCGAAGACGCGCGAGGCGCGCATCGCGGGCGGCACGAGCGACGAGCTGCGCCACCTGCGCGGCAAGTCGCACGGCGTGGACGACTACCTGGCCCTGCTCGCCGAGATCGAGCTGGTCACGCGCCGCCTCGACGGGCAGTTGCGCGGCGGCGAGTGGAGCGAGCTGCTCACGCAACTGCTCAGCCGCTTCCGCCTGGAGACGGAGGAAGACCTGCAGGCGGCGGACCGTGTCGACGGCGTGGCCGAGCTCTTCGCCCGCTTCGCAATCCGCTTCGACGTGAGCGCCGTCCTCGACGCGCTGGAGCAATGCACCGTCCGCGCGCCGCGCGCCGCGGGCCGGCAGCCGGTCTTCTTCGGCGACGTGATGCGCTTCCGCGGCCGCTCCTTCGCGCACCTCTTCGCCGTGCGCATGCAGGACGAGGTCTTCCCCCAGCGCCGCACGGAGGACCCGCTCTTCCCCGACTCCGACCGCCGCCTGCTCGGCCTGCGCGAGATCGGCAACGGTCGGGAGGAGGAACAGCTGCTCTTCCAGCTGCTCTTCGATGGCGCCGCGACCTCGCTCCGCTTCTCCTTCGCGGGGACGGATGGCTTCGGCAAGCCGCTGCGCAAATCCACGCTCTTGCGCGGGTGGGCGGTGGAACGTAGGACCGGCTCTCCAGCCGGTCCGGGCCGGCTGAGAGGCGGCCCTACATCTTCCCGTCAGTTGCAACTTCTGGCCAAGTCCGGCACCCGCTCCGTCTTCGACGGCTACGTCTCCTCCATCCCGCCCGAGCTCATCGCCACGGTCACCCCGAGCCGGCTGGAGGACTTTGGCGAATGCCCCCAGAAGTTCCTCCTCAAGTGGATCCTCGGCGTCCGCGATCTGGACGACCCGGAGCGCGAGCTGCAGATCAACCATCGCGACAAGGGCAGCGTCGATCACCGCATCCTGGAGAACCTCTACCGCTCGCTGGATGAGTCGGACATCGAAGCGGCGGCGGCCGAGCTCCCGCGCCTGCCGCAATCGATTGCCAAACGTCTGGAGCAGGCGGTCGACCGCGAGTTCGACCGGCTGGAGCAGGAGGCGCCGCCGTTCAACCGGACGGTGCGCGGCATCGAGCGGCGGGCCGCCAAGCGCGTGCTGCGGGACTTCGTGGCCAGCGACCTGGCCGATCTCGCCGCGAACGGCCTCGTGCCGCGCTGGTTCGAGTACCGCTTCGGCAAGCCGCGCCGCGACGGCTCGCCGGCCGATCATGCCGAGCCGTTCATCATCCACGCGGCCGGCGTGCCGATCCGTGTGGACGGCCAGATCGACCGCATCGACGTCGGCGAAGACGCGTTCCGCATCGTCGACTACAAGTCCGGCAAGGCGCTGCGCCACCAGAAGCTGGGCGAGAAGATCGATCGCGGCGTGCGCCTGCAGCTGGCGCTCTACGCGATGGCGGTGGCGGAGTTCTTCGAGGCCGATCCGGCGCGCATCCGCGGCACCATCAAGCCGCTGGTGCTGGAAGCGAAGCCGGCCACGTTCGCCTTCCATCTGGCCGAGAAGCACGGCGGCCTGCGCGAGACGCTGGGCATCTTCGTCAAGGCCATCCTGGCCGGCCACTTCCCGGCGTTCCCCAACGAGAAGGACGACGACTTCAACTCCTGCAAGTACTGCCCGGTGAATCACTCCTGCCGCACCAAGCACGATGCGGACGAGAAGCAGGAGGTGACGCGCTCCGGCGAGCCGCGCACGCTGCTGATGGGAGACGCCTCGTGAGCGAGCTGCAGCAGCTGATGCGCTTCACCACCACGGCCGGCCGCCGCCAGCGGCGCAACCTCGTGATCGAGGCCGGCGCCGGCACCGGCAAGACGACCGCCATCGTGGCCGAGGT
>DASYMJ010000360.1:0-1549 GCA_036009105.1 Thermoanaerobaculia bacterium
TTGTTGTTGGAGGACCAGCCGGCGGTGACGATGCCGTACACGCCCAGCGAAGCCAGCGCAAAAATCAGCAGCACGCCGACGTTGACGTCCGCCACGATCGGCTCGAAGAGGCGGCCCCCCTCGAACCAGGTCCGCCCGAACCAGTGCTTCTCCGGGATCACGAACGCCCGTCCCCACGGGATCACCGAAATGGTGGTCAGCGCCGGCAGCAGGCCGAAGGTCGGGGCGAGCGTGTAGAGCCACTTGTGCGCGCCGGCCGGGATGATGTCTTCCTTGAGGATGAACTTCGCCGCATCGGCAAGGGACTGGAAGAGGCCCCACGGGCCGACGCGATTGGGGCCGGGACGGTCCTGGATCAGCGCACTGCCGCGGCGCTCCACCCAGACCATGATCGGCGTGACCTGCAGCAGTCCGACCAGGACGATCAGGATCTTGAGGACGGAGAGGACGATGTCGGTCGCGTCGAAAGGCATCGCTTCGTCCTAGACCGCCGCTTCGGCCGGCTCCTCCGCCGCGGCGAGCGCCGCGCCGACGCGGCGGAAGATCTCCACGTCCGGCACGGCCTGCCCCTTCGGTGGATACGCCTGGTGGATTTCCTGGACGGTGCCCTGCAGGTTGGTGTACGTGCCGTCCTTCTCCACGTGAATCACCCCCGGCAGCAGCACATCGGCCGCCTCGGCCAGCGGATGGTTCGCATCCCAGGAGGTGACGATGAGGAACTTCGCCTTGCGCAGGTTCGCCACCACGGCCGGGTCTTTGGCCCGCTCGCTAAAGTCGACGTCGCAGATCCAGAGGACGTCCACGCCGTCCCCGCCTTGTGTCAGCAACTGCTCGACATCTTGCGAGCTGTCCCCGCCGAGGACCGCGGCCACGCCGCGGTAATTCGGGGCGGCCTGGGTGCCGAGGAGCCACTCGGTGCGGGACTTCATCTTGATGGGGCCGATCGGGTCGACCATGAGGGACGTCTTCGCGCCGATGCGATCGAAGAGCTGCTTCGCCGCGGCGGCGTCCTCATTGGTCATGTGCGCGGAGGCGATGGCGGCAACTTGCTTCGCATCACGCAAAGCGCCTTCGATCGCTTCGAGCGCCTCTTCCCAGGTGGAGATGCCGAGGTAGTCGTCCGTGCGGACCTTGGGGACGACGACGCGGTCGGACTCGTAGCGCTCGTAGCTGAAGCGGCCGTAATCGCAGAGCCAGTGGTCGTTTACGTCCGAGTTGACGCGCGGCCGGTAGCGGAAGACCTGGCCGTTGCGGTGGTTGACGAAGAGGTTGCAGCCGACGTCGCAGCCGTTGCAGACCGACTCGGCAGAGTCGAGATTCCACACCCGCGACTCGAAGCGGAACTCGCGGGTGGTCAGGGCGCCGGTGGGGCAGACGTCCGTCACGCAGGCGGACATCCAGTTCTCCAGCGGCGTATCGGGGAAGATGCCCACCTCGGTCGAGGCGCCGCGCTTGAAGAACGCCAGCTCGTCCGTGCCGGTGATCTCGGCCGTGAAGCGGATGCACCGCGTGCAGTGGATGCAGCGGTTCATGTTCTGGATCACGTGCG
>DASYMJ010000361.1:0-18377 GCA_036009105.1 Thermoanaerobaculia bacterium
GAGCTGTTCGCCGACTTCCGCGAGTCGATCCTCCCCGGCATCACACACTGGAACCATCCCGCCTTCTTCGCCTACTTCGCCATCACCGGCTCCCAGGCCGGCGTCCTGGGCGAGCTGCTCTCCGGCGCGCTCAACCTGAACGGCATGCTCTGGCGCACCTCGCCCGCCCTGACCGAGCTGGAGACCGTCGCCCTCGCCTGGCTGCGCGACGCTCTCGGCCTGCCGGACAACCTCTTCGGTATCATCAACGACACCGCGTCCATGAACTCCTTCTACGGCCTGGCCGCGGCCCGCCAGGCCGCCGGCGCGGACGTGCGCACCAAGGGTCTGAGCGGCGGTCCGGTGCTGCGGGTCTATTGCTCCGAGCACGCCCACTCTTCCATCGACAAGGCCGCCATCGGCCTCGGCATCGGCCTGGACAACGTGGTGCACATCCAGTCGGATGATGCCTACCGCATGCGGCCCGACGCGCTCGAAGCGGCCATCGCCCGCGATCGCGCGGCGGGCCTCCGGCCGTGTGCGATCTCCGCCACGCTGGGCACCACTTCCACCGGCTCGGTCGATCCGCTGCCGGCCATCGGCGCGATCGCCCAGCGGGAGGGCATCTGGCTGCACGTCGATGCCGCCTACGCCGGTCCGGCCGCGCTCTGCCCCGAGTACCGCTGGCTGTGGGACGGCATCGGATACGCCGACTCCATCGTCACCAATCCGCACAAGTGGCTCTTCACCCCGGTCGACTGCGCGGTGCTGTACACGAAGCGTCCGGACGTCCTGCGCGAGGCGTTCTCCCTCCTGCCGCCCGCCTACCTCACCACCAGCGAGAGCGCGATCAACTACATGGATTACGGCCTGCAGCTCGGCCGCCGCTTCCGCGCCCTCAAGCTCTGGCTCGTGCTGGAGCACTACGGCCTGGAGCACCTGCGCGAGGTGATCCGCGGCCACATCGGGCTGGCCCGGCGCCTGGAGGAGGAGCTCGGCAAACGGGACGACGTGGAGCTGATGGCGCCGCGGACCTTCGGCGTCGTCGTCTTCGCGCTGAAGGCGGGCGACGCGGCGACGGAAGCGCTGCTGCAGAGGATCAACGCGTCGGGCGCGGCCTTCGTCTCGAACACGAAGCTGAAGGGCCGCTACT
The DNA here is from genome assembly GCA_036009105.1 of Thermoanaerobaculia bacterium. GTDB lineage: Bacteria > Acidobacteriota > Thermoanaerobaculia > Gp7-AA8 > Gp7-AA8 > JAFAVZ01. The sequence continues at coordinate 1,133 of DASYMJ010000361.1, forward strand.
GCCTCCGCGTCGCCATCGGCAACGGCGCGACGGAGTGGCGGCACGTGGAGAGGATCCTCGATTCGCTAGGCGCTGGCCAATAACTCGATCACCTTTTTCCCGAACTCCTGCAGCTTCGCGTCGCCCACCCCGTACACCTCGCGCATGGCCACGAGCGTGGTGGGGCGGATGCGCGCCAGCTCGCGCAGGGTGCGGTCGCTGAAGATGACGTACGGCGGCACGCCGCGCTCCTGCGCCTCCTCCCGCCGCCAGGAGCGGAGCACATCGAACAGCGAGCGGTCCACGCCTTCCCACGACTCGCCGAACTGCCGCTTCGGCGCGCTCCTGCTCTTCTTCGAGACGATCGGCTGCCGCAGACGGATGGCCGCCTCGCCGCGCATCACCGACCGCGCCTCTTCCGTCAGCCGCAGGATCGGATACTGGTCGTCCGTCTGCGCCAGGAAGCCCTGCGCGACGAGCTGGTAAATCCAGTCGCGCAGTTCGTTGCGGCCGTGGCCTTTGAATAACGCGTACGTGGAGAGGCGATGATGGCCGCGGTCGCGGATCTTCTCCGTGTCTTCGCCGCGCAGCACGGAGATCACGTGGCCCACGCCGAACGCCTGGCCGACCCGGTACACGCACGACACGATCTTCTGCGCCACCACCAGCGCATCGGGCACGTCTTCCGTTTCGCCCAGGCAGATGTCGCAGGCGCCGCAGGCGGGCTTGGCGTAGGCTTGGCCGAAGTACTCCACCAGCGCGCGATGCCGGCAGGCGGTGCCGGAGCAGTAGCGGTCGATGTCATTGAGATGGCGCACCGCCGCCTCGCGGTAGCGCGGATCGGGATCGATCTCTTCGCCGCCCCGGTCGAGCATCGACTTCCAGAGCACCACGTCCGCGCCGGAGTAGAGGAGGACGCATTCCGCCTCCAGGCCGTCGCGGCCGGCGCGGCCTGTCTCCTGCTGGTAGTGCTCGATCGACTTCGGCATGGCGGTGTGGAGGATGAAGCGGACGTTGGAGCGGTCGATGCCCATCCCGAATGCGACCGTGGCCACCACCAGATCGCAGCGCTCGGAGGCGAAGGCGTCCTGCGCGGCGCGGCGCTGTTCCTGCGGCATGCCGGCGTGATAGGCCACCGCCTCGATGCCGCGCTTGCGGAGCTGTTCGGAGAGCTGGTCGACGTCCTTGCGGCGGGTGCAGTAGATGATGCCGGCCTCGTCCTTGTGCCGCTCGATCACGTCCAGGATCTGCTTCTGCTCGTCTACGCGCGGTAGAACGCGGTAGGTGAGGTTCGGCCGGTCGAAATCGCCCACCAGCAGCAGCGGCTCGCGCAAGGCGAGCTGCTCCGCGATGTCCCGCCGTACCTGCTGCGTTGCCGTCGCGGTATAGGCGTGGACCGACGCGTCGGGGAAGTGCTGGCGCAGGGAGCGGAGCTGGCGGTACTCCGGCCGGAAGTCGTGCCCCCAGTGGCTGATGCAATGGGCCTCGTCGATGGCGAACGTCTTCACGCCGGCCCGCTGCAGCAGCTCGCGGAAGGAGGGCATGGCCAGCCGCTCCGGCGAGGCGAAGAGGAGCCGGATGCGGCCTTCCAGCAGCTCTTTTTCCACTCCGCGCAGCTCCAGCGCCGACTGCGAGCTGTTCATCTGCGCCGCGACCACGCCGCAGGCGCGCAGGCCGTCCACCTGGTCCTTCATCAGCGAGATGAGCGGCGAGATGACCACCGTCACCGCGTCGCGCAGCACGGCCGGCGCCTGGTAGCAGAGGGACTTCCCGCCGCCGGTCGGCATCACCACCAGCGAGTCGCGCCCGCTGAGCACGGCCTGCATCGCATCGTGCTGCAGAGGCCGGAAGGAGTCGTAGCCCCAGTGGCGGGAGATGACGTCGAGGAGGGCGGACATGTGGGTTGTCGGTTATCAGTTGTCGGTTGTCAGTAGCGCCCAGATTGTAGTTGCAGGTCGACTGACAACCGATAACCGACAACTGACAACCACCTACTACAATACGCCCGGTGCTCATTCACGCCGCCGGCCCCCACGCCCGCGCCATCCTCGCCACGGCCGACCTCCTCGGCCGCCTCCGCATCGACGCCGCCTTCGTCGGCGGCGTGGCCCGCTCCGCCTGGCTGGGCGAAACGGTCGATCGCGGTGCCATCGACGTCCTCGCCCTCATGGCCGCCCAGCAGAAGAGCCAGCTGGCCATGATGGCGTCCAACCGCGGCTTCGGCGTGGACAAGAACGAGATCGAGCAGAGCGAGGAGCTGGACCTGGTGCCGATGAAGTTCCTCGATCCGGACGGCGACATCCGGGTGCACGTGCTGGTGGCCAGTAACGCGCTGTACGGCCGCCTCGTCGCGGCCGCGAAGGACGCGCAGCTGGACGATCAGACGCTGCGCGTGCCGACGGCGGAAGACCTCGCGCTGCTGCTGGTGGTGGGCGGCGATGCGGACGCGGTCCGCCGCCTCACCGAGCTTCCCGCCTTCGACCGCCGCGGCCTTCGCGAAAAACTGATCTCCATCGGCCTGGGACAGGCGGTGGCGGAATGAAGTGGATCGCCGACCAGCGCTCGTTCGAGGAGGCGATGGCCCGCGCGGCCGGGGAGAGCGTGCTCGCCATCGATACCGAGGCCGATTCGCTGCATTCGTACTTTGACAAGGTCTGCCTGGTGCAGATGACCGCCGCCGGCGAGGACCTGGTGATCGACCCGCTGAGCGGCATCGATCTCAAACCCTTCGGCGAGTTGCTCGCCGATCCGAAGATCACCAAGATCCTGCACGGCGGCGACTACGACCTGCGCATCCTCAACCGCGACTTCGGCTACACGGTCACGAACCTGATCGACACCATGATCGCGGCCCAGCTCCTCGGCTATGAGTCCTTTGGCTTGGCCGCGCTGCTGGAGCGCCACTTCGGCGTGAAGGTGAACAAGGCCCACCAGCGCGCCGACTGGGCCATGCGGCCGCTCACGCCGGAGATGCTCGACTACGCCTCCATGGACACGCGCTACCTCGTCGCGCTGGCCGGCAAGCTGCGCGAGGAGCTGACCGCGCTGGGGCGGTGGGAGTGGGCGGTGGAGGAGTTCGGCCGGCTGGAGAACGTCCGCTTCCGCGAGGCGGACGAGGACGCGGAGCCGTTCCGCAAGCTGAAGAACATCGGGAACCTCGAGCGCCGCTCGCTGGCCGTCCTGCGCGACCTGCACCGCTGGCGCGACGGCCTGGCCCGCGCCGCCGACCGCCCCCCCTTCAAGATCATCGGCAACGACACCCTCATCGAGCTCGCCCGGGCCCGGCCCAAGTCGCGCGAGGAGCTGGCCGCGGTGAAGACGATGTCCCGCTATCACCTCGACCGCTACGGCCGCGAGCTGCTGCGCATCGTGCGCGCCGCGCTGGAGCTGCCCGAGGACCAGCTCCCCGAGCGCGGCGAGGCGAAGGCGTGGATCCGCGATAAGGCGCTGGAGGCGCGCATCGAGAAGCTGAAGAAGGTGCGCGACCGGGTGGCCACCAGCCTGAAGATCGACTCCTCCATGCTCGCCCCCCGCCACGTGCTGACCGCGGTGGCCACGATCCAGCCCAAGACCGCCGCCGAGCTGGACCAGATCCCGGCCATGCGGGAGTGGCAAAAGGGGCTGCTGGCGGAAGGGTTCCTGGAGGCCCTGAAGCCGGCGCCGCAGAACGCCAAGTTGTTCTGAGAAAGTGTAGGGCCGGCTCTCAGCCGGCCCAGCATTGATATCGCGGCGGGCTGAGAGCCCGCCGCCACATTAGAATGTGCGCCGCAATGGAAACCACCCGCCAGTTCAAAGTCGTCGTCATCGGGTCGGGGCCGGCGGGATGTACGGCGGCCCTCTACCTCTCCCGCGCCAACCTCATCCCCGTGGTCCTGGAAGGCATCCAGCCGGGCGGCCAGCTCACCATCACCACGGACGTGGAGAACTACCCCGGCTTCCCGGAAGGGGTGCTGGGGCCGAAGCTGATGGACCTCATGCGCCAGCAGGCCGAGCGCTTCGGCGCCGTCTTCCGCATGGAGCAGGTGGAGAGCGTCGACTTCCGCAAGCATCCCTTCACCATCACCACCGACCAGCGCACCTACGAAACCGCCTCCGTGATCATCGCCTCCGGCGCTTCCGCGCAGCAGATCGGGCTCGATTCCGAGCGCCAGCTGCAGGGCTTCGGCGTCTCCTACTGCGCCACCTGCGACGGCTTCTTCTTCAAGAACAAGGAGATCGTGGTGGTGGGCGGCGGCGACTCGGCCATGGAGGAGGCGACCTTCCTCACCAAGTTCGCCAGCAAGGTCACGGTCATCCACCGCCGCGAGGAGCTGCGCGCCTCGAAGATCATGCAGGAGCGCGCCCGCTCGAACCCGAAGATCGACTTCGTCTTCAACTCGACGGTGGAAGAGGTGATCGGCACGAAAGAGGGCGGCATCACGTCGCTGAAGGTGAAGAACCTGGTCAGCGGCGAGATGCGCGACTTCGCCACCCAGGGCCTCTTCGTCGCCATCGGCCACACCCCGAATACGAAGCCGTACGTCGGCCAGCTCGAGCTCGACGAGCGCGGGTACATCATCCAGCCCCATCGCCACTCCACCGTCACGAACATCCAGGGCGTCTTCGGCTGCGGCGACGTGGTCGATCACATCTACCGCCAGGCCATCACCGCCGCCGGCAGCGGCTGCGAGGCCGCCCTCGATTGCGAGCGCTGGCTCACCCACACCCGCATCACCGAGCGCTGGGGCCTGCCCATGGGCGAGGAAGACCGCATCGATGACTAGCGGGCACGGCCCGCTGCGCTGGTTGGCATAGCCTCGGCGTACGTGACAGCACGAACGACCTTTTGGAGGAACGCTAGATGGGCCGTCCCGGCTTCACCATCCTCATCCTCGGCGGCGCCGGCATGGTCGGCCTGCAGGTGGCGCGCGAAGCGGTGCGCGAGCTGCGCCCGTCCAAGATCGTCATCGCCTCCCTGCGCGACGAGGAAGTGCGCGAGGCGATCGAGTTCCTGCGCGAACAGATCGGGGACGTCGAGCTCGCCGGCGCGGCGGGCGACATCTTCATCCCTCAGTCGCTGCAGGGCCGCCGGCGCGACGAGATCGTGCGCGACACCGCGGCTTACGAGGAGCTCTTCACCGAGATCTTCTCGCGCGATGCGGACTACCGGAAGTCGGCGCTCTGGAAGCTGATCGAGGAGCACCAGCCGCAGATCATCGTCGACTGCATCAACACCGCCACCGCCATCAGCTATCAGGACGAGTTCAAGGTCGCGCAGAAGACGTACTCGCTTTTGCGCGCCATCGAAGAGGCGAGTGACGCGGACAAGCTGGCCCGCCTGCCCGAGCTGATCGGCGCCGTCCGCGAGCTGCTCATCTCCCAGGGGGTGCCGCAGATCGCGCGGCACATCCTCTTCCTCCACCGCGCGCTGGCCGAGTCGCACGTGCAGGTTTACGTGAAGGTCGGCACCACCGGGACGGGCGGGATGGGCATCAACATCCCGTACACGCACAGCGAGGACAAGCCGTCGCTGCAGCTGCTGGCGAAGTCCGCCATCGGCTTCGCCCACACCGGCCTCCTTTTCCTCCTGGCCCGCACGCCCGGCACCTCCGAGGAGCGGCACGGCGCGACGATCAAGGAAGTCAAGCCCGGCGCGATGATCGGTTTCAAGCGCGTCACCTCCCGCCACATCGCGCTGCGCGGCGAGCGGTCGCCGGCCTATCTGGTCAACCCGCGCGACGAAGAGGTCGGCGCGCAGCTGCAACTGCGCGACGAGGGGCACTACGGCCGCTTCCAGGATCGCGACGTGAAGCTGGAGATCATCGGCGCCGACACGGGGGAGAACGGCTTCTTCTCCATCGGAGAGTTCCAGGCCATCACCTACCCGCGGCAGATGGAGTACGTGACGCCGGAGGAAGTGGCGCGCACCGTGGTCATGGAGATCCTCGGCGCCTCCACCGGCCGGGACGTGCTGGCCGCCATCGACGGCGCCATCACCGAGCCGAGCTACCGCGCCGGCGTCCTCCGCGAGCACGCCGTGAGGGCCATGCAGCGCCTGGAAGACGACCAGCTCCGCGCCGGCGAAGTGCTTCCTTCCATCGCCATCGGCCACCTCGGCCCGCCCAAGCTCTCCAAGCTCCTCGCCGAGGCGCACCTCATCCTCGGCGCGTCGGCCTCGAAGCAAGTGGAGGCCATCCGCAGCGTTCCACCCGCGGAGATGCAGCGGAACGTGGAGCAGTACCTCGCCGCCCATCCGGAGATCGTCAGCGAGATCATCACCATCGGCGTGCCGATGCTCCGCGAGCGCGACGGCCGCCTGGTGCTCACCCGCGGCCCGCGGGTGAGCATCCCGCCGCCGCCGGCGGACGGGACGGTGGTGCCGCTCGACGCCGCCTCCATCGAGCGCTACGCCGCCACCGGCTGGGTCGACCTCCGCCTCCGCAATTTCGAGCTCTGGCAGCGCCGCCTGGGCGAGATCAAGTCGCCGGACGTGGAGCGCTACGGCTCCGCCGCGCTCGACGTGAAGGGCTACGCGGCGCAGGAATTCGTGCCCGGCGATGTGGTCGGCTGGCTGCTCACGAACGAGGTGGACGAGCAGGGGATGGTAGGGAGAAGGCTGTTCTAGGCAGTTGTCGGTTATCCGTTGTCGGTTGTCTGTGCCTTGCCGTACTGACAACTGATAACCGACAACCGATAACTGCTTCTGTGATACATTGCCGGAATGACAGAATTCCTCGTATCCATCAGAGTGGTGATCGTTCCCGGCGTAGTCTGACCCCGAGCAGCACGAGCGAGATCAGGGCGCCCGCTCCACTGATCCGCAGTCCGTCGATGAAGGCATCCGGCCGGTAGCGCAACTCGAGCGTCCCCTGTCCCGGCGGTACGAATACGCCGAGGAAGGCATCGTTCACCGTCACGACAGGCTCGCGCCTGCCGTTCCAGTAGGCGCGCCAGCCCGGCCAGTCGGCATCGCTCGTGGCGAGCAGGCTCCAGCCGCGGCTGTCGACGTCGAGCACGGTCCGGTTCGCCGAGTAGTGCCGCACCCGCACCGTGCCGCCGGCGCTGGCGTGGAAGCCGGCCGCGTCTTCGGCGAGCAGTTGCGGCGCGCGGCGCTCCACCTGCGGCGGCACATGCGTGACGAGCGCGTCGCGGGAGAAGTCGCGCAGCGCGTTCATCTTGGGGATGGCCCGGTCGAATGACGGGTCGACCAGGAAGCGGCGCACGAGCTGGTAACGCGGCTGCACGCGGAGGTTCTCGAACACCGCGCCGTCATGGCCGAGGTGGCGCAGGGCGAAGCGCGGATCGGTGAGCCACATGTCGGGCGGCACGTAGACGAAGCGGACGTTCAGGAAATCGAGGAACGGCTCGGAGACGTCGCCGAAGACCTGGTCATAGTCATTCGGCACGGCGTGCAGGTAGCCGCGCACGATGCGCATCGAGCGCGGGCTGGCGATCGGATCGGTGGTCTTGACGTCCTCGAAGCCATACGCGCCCGGCGTATCGGGGATGAACGACCAGCCGAGAGCGGCGACGCGGTATGGCCCCGCGGCCTGCATGGCGCGGATGGCGTTGGTGGTCGGGTACATGTCGCGGGCACGGCTGATCGGGTTGTAGCGCCAGGTCGTGACCATCAATTCGATGAGGGTGACGGCGGTGAGCAGCGGCGGCAGCGCTTTCCACTTCGCCCAGCGATCCAGCGCCATCACGGCCGCCCCGCACGCGCCGAGGGCCCAGAAGACGCGCAGGCGCTGATGCATGGTGATGCCGGCCAGCGGCACCCAGCGGATCGCCTCGCGCCACAGCGGCGCCTCGCCGAAGGTCAGCAAGGCGCAGAGCATCAGGCCGAGGAAGAAGGCGGCGGGGCGGCGGCGGAACAGCGGGATGGCGGCGAAGGCGAGGACCAGGGTGGCCATGCCGGCGTAGCCGGATGCGATCTCGCCGTAGTCGTCGATGACGGCGGGATGGCGGTGCGCCGGCGGCGCGTAGTTGCCGGCCTGCGGCGTGCCGTGGATGTTCGGCGCGATGAGCGGTGTGAGCCACTCGATGCCGAGGTGGTGGTTGGGCGGGTTGGTGAGGGGATTGCTCATCAGGCCGAAGCGGGAGAGGCGCGGCATGAGGGAGACGGTAGGCAGCCAGAAGAACGCGGTCAGCATCGCCGCCAGGACGAATGCCGCGGCGGAGACCGCGATGCGGGTGCGGAGGTAGACGCACCACGCGGCGGCGACGAGCCAGCACCAGAACGCCGTCTCCGGCTGGCCGGCGAGGGCGATGAGGACCAGGCCGAGGGTGAGGAGGAAGAAGGCCCGGAGGCGCCGTTCGCGGGCGAGCTCCTGCGCGCCGGCGAGGGCCAGGGGGAGGGCGGTGGTGGCCAGGGTGTGGGGGAAGAGGAGCCAGACCACGTTGAACGTGCAGAAGGTGTACGCCGCGGCGCCGAAGAGTGCGGCGCCGTCGGAGGCCCAGGCGCGGAACAGGACGAACGTGAAGAAGAGGGAGCAGAAGAGGCGCAGGGTGGCGGAGAGGGTGAACAGCTTGCCGATGGGCAGGAGCAGGCCGGCCAGGGTGAAGGGATGATAGATGGCCGTCTGCTGGTTCGCGGCGAGCGGCATGCCGCAGCCGGAGTAGCGGTTCCAGAGCGGCCACTCGCCGGAGAGGATCGCCTTGCGGGCGCTCTCCGTCCAGGGGCCGAGCTGGGTGAAGACGATGCCGGTGTTGGCCTGGACGGGCGGGCGGCCGGTGGCCTTCCACGGCTGCGCGTTGTAGGCGAGGGGGGCGGGAAAGTCGACGCGCGAGGTGAAGAGCGCCGGCGCTTCATAAGCGGCGACGATGGCCAGCAGCAGGGCGATGGTCGGCCAGGGGACGGGACGGAAGAGGCGGTTCCACAGCCACGCGATGGCCAGGCTGATGGCGAGGAAAAGAAGGAGGGCCATGGAGGAAACGATGAACGAGGAAGGATGAACGATGAACGAGGCCCAAGCCTCGGTCTTGTTCATCGTTATCAAAGAGAAACGCCGCCATTTCCGGCGGCGTCAGGGCTCGCGAGCTGCGACGCTCTTCTTCCCTTTAAAACGCGTTGAGGATGTACTCGAGCGGGTTGACCGGGTTGTTGTTCAGGCGGACCTCGTAGTGGAGGTGCGGGCCGGTCGAGCGGCCGGTGGAGCCGACGTAGGCGATGATGTCGCCCCGCTTCACCCGCGCTCCGGGACGGACGGCGTAGGCCGAGAGATGGCCGTAGCGCGTCGAGTAGCCGTAGCCGTGGGAGAGATAGATCACGTTGCCGTAGCCGTTGGCCCACTCGGCCTTCACCACGATGCCGTCAGCCGGCGCGCGGACCGCCTGGCCCACCGCGGAGGAGATGTCGACCGCGTTGTGCGTGCCCGGCTCGCCGGTGAACGGATCGGAGCGGCCGCCGAAGCCGTCGGTGAGGATGCCGCGGACGGGGGCGATGGAGGGCGTGGAGGAGAGCAGCTGCGACTGGGCCACGAACTTCTGCTCCAGCACGGAGAGGTCCTTCTCCAGGCTGTTGGAGCGGAAGCTCATCTTGTCGACGTCATCGCGATAGGGGTTGCCGCCGCTGAGGTCGTCGTTCTGGCGGACGCCGCCGACGCCGCCCTGGCTCGACTCGTCGAGAGTGGTGATGCCGGCGATGATGGCCAGCTTGCGGGTCCGGTCCTCGACCGTGGTGAGCTGGCCCCGGAGCGTCTCCACCGACTTGCTGAACTGCTCGTTGGCGGTCTGCAGGTCCCGGTTCTCGCGGCGGAGCTTGGAGAGCTCGTGGGTCTGGGACAGCGAGGTGAAGTACTGGACGGAGAAGAAGGTGGAGAGACAGAGAGAGGAGGTGACGATGGAGATGAGGGAGAAGAAGAGCCGGTGGGACACTTTCAACTTACGGAACTTGGCCCGCGCATGCGGGACAAAAATGATCGTTGAATAGCGTTTATCCATGCTCGCTCCCTGTAGACGAAACGTAACCTTGGGCCGTAGTGAAAGCGCTTTGTATCCGATGTGCTCGGAGTGAGTCAACGGAAAACTCCGCGCAAAACGCGCACTTTCGGAATCACCCTCTATCTTTCCAACCCACGGTCAAATAAGCACTTGCAGCCCCTTATTATGGGATCACAGCATAAACAGCCGATGAAATGGGGCGTTGCGGTGCATAAGCGCAAATAAGTCATGGGTCAGCGCCTGCGCCGGCTCCCTCGGCTGGTGGGTCAGAGTGTGGTATCGATTTTTTCAAGAGCACGAAAAACCGCTCCGCGAGACCCTTCTGCCCGCGCCGCGGGGAGAAGGTGCCGAAGGCGGATGAGGGGCGGCGATGCTGCCCCGGCGCCCCTCACCCGGTGCTGCGCACCACCCTCTCTCCGCGGGGCGGGGCGAGGGTTCGAGGGTGGAGGGGCCGCGATGCTGGCGGGCGCCCCATGGACGGGCTGAAGCCCGTCCTACATAATCCGCGCACTATGCGCGCAGGCTGGAACGAATACTTCATGGGCATCGCGAGCCAGGCGGCCACCCGCTCCACGTGCAGCCGCAAGCACGTCGGGGCGGTCATCGTCCGGGACCGGGCCGTCCTCTCCACCGGCTACAACGGCTCTCTCCGCGGCCTTCCCCACTGCGAAGACGTCGGCTGCATCGTGGAGGAGGGGCACTGCATCACCACCGTGCACGCCGAGGCGAACGCCATCCTGCAGGCGGCCAAGAACGGCGTGGCCATCGACGGCGCGGAGCTCTACACCACCGCCTCCCCCTGCTGGAACTGCTTCAAGCTGATCGCCAACGCCGGCATCCGCCGCATCTACTACGGTGAGTTCTACCGCGACGAGCGCTCCCGCGAAGTGGCCGGCCAGATCGGCCTCGACCTGATCGACCTGGGGCTGGCGCAGACGCAGTCCGTTCCGGCATAGGATTGCGCCGGTGCTCGTCCTCGCCGCCGACTCCTCGCTGCCGCTGCTCTCCGTCGCCCTCCTGAGCGACCGCACCCTCCTCGGTGCGGTGTCGCTGGAGGGCAAAGGCTCGCGCAACGAGAAGCTTCTCCCCGCCATCGACTGGCTGCTCTCCGAGAGCGGCCTGCAGAAGCACGATGTCGCCCTCTTCGCCACCACCCGCGGCCCCGGCTCCTTCACCGGCGTGCGCATCGGCCTGGCCACCATCCAGGGCCTGGCCCTCGCCCTCGGCAAGCCGGTGATCGCCATGTCCACCCACGAGGCCATCGCCCTCGGCGAAGGCGCGTCGTCCGAGGAGACGCCGGACAACCTGGCGCGCATCGCTGTGTACGACGACGCCGGCCGGGGCGAGTTCTACCTCTCCGTGTTCGAAGGCAACCGCGAGGTCATCGCGCCGCGGCTGGCCACGGAGCAGGAGCGGGAGGAGCTGACGCGCGACGCGGCGCTCGTGCTGCCGGTCTCCGAGTTCGTGCAGCACGCCAACGTGGCGGTCGGCTGCGCGCGGCGGGCGGTTGAGATTGCGGCCCGCGGCGGTGTCGAACGATACAGTGACGCGACGCCGATCTACGTCCGGCTGGCCGAGGCCGAGGTCCGGCTGCAGCAGAGAACGAATGCCTGAAGGAGTGGCCATCGAGCTCGCCACCGCCGCGGACGTCACGGCCGTGCACCGCCTCGAACAGGCGGCTTTCCCCCAGCCGTGGCGCCGGGAGTTCTTCGAGAGCGAGCTGCACGCGAGCGGCCGCTACAACGTGGTGGCCAGGCGCTCCGGCCGCGTGATCGGCTACCTCTTCGCCATGTGGTTCTTCGACGAGATGCACGTGAACAAGATCGCGGTGGAGGAGCCGGAGCGCCGCAAGGGGATCGCCGACGCGCTGATGGAAGGCTGCGTCGCGTTCGCCCGCGAGCACAACATCAAGTCGATCGCTCTGGAGGTGCGCAAGTCGAACCGCGGCGCGCAGGAGTTCTACAAACAGCTGCAGTTCGTGGCCTCCTACGTGAGGCCGCGCTATTACCCGGACGGGGAGGCGGCGGTGGTGATGACGAAAGCTTTGTGAGCGGAAGTTGTCGGTTATCAGTTGTCAGTTGTCAGTAGAAACCGGCCTGCTGACAACCGACAACTGACAACTATCTTCTCTCCACCCACCTCACCCGATACCTCCCCGGCGGCCGCATCTGATCCACCAGGGCGGCGGCGACGTCCGAGGCGGGCACTACGGACGTCGACTTGCGCGGCGTGTCGAGCAGGGCGGCAATGTCGACCTCCTGCTTCTTCTCCCGCTCCGAGCGCATGGCGGCGGCGAAGGGGTCGGGGGAGACCCAGCGCCCTTCCAGGCCGGCCACCGCGTCCAGCAGCACGGGGCGGGGGACCGTCACGCGCTCGGCATCGCTCCTGGTGAAGCCATCCACCGCGAGGATCTCGCCCGGCAGGTGCACGGTGATCTCCGCCGGGAAGGGATTCAGCACCAGGTCCGCCTCCTCGGCCAGGGTGAAGGCGGTGTTCGCGTCCTCCCACTCCACCAGCTTCTCCATCGACTTGCGCACGCCGAGGATCAGGGCGCGCTCTTCGGCGCTGGCGGCGAGGATCGACTCGTCGTCGTCCGCGTAGATCTGGCGGAAGGCGTTCTCCGCGCGCCGCGGGTTCACGTTGAGGAAGGTGTAGAGCCGGTGCACCGACTCGAAGTACTTCGCCACGGTCGAGGACCACGACTCGAGCTGCGCGTTGAAGTGCTCGCGCTGCTGGCGCGTGGCGCGCGAGCTGGCCGAGGCGTAGATGGAAAGCTCCGCCCAGCCGTCGCCGCGGGTGAGCTGCACGGTCATGGGGAGGTCGGAGAAGAAGCGCTGCAGGGCGTCGGCGTCGATGGTGCCGGCGTGCTCGTAGCGGGAGAGGACGCCGTTGCGCTTCTCCATGGTGAGCCGCTCGGTCTCCGGCGTCACGCGGGCGAAGCGGTCACTCCAGTCGTCGCGGCCGGCCAGGATCGCCTCCCGCGCGGCGCGCAGCCGGGCCTCGACGCCAGCGTTTCGCGGCGGCGCGGGATCGATGTCCGTCGAGGCCAGCACGCGCACGACGTTCGGATCATTCGTCTCGAAGTCGATCACCACCTTGTCGTTGACGACGGGCCCGCAGGAGGCGAAGGCGAGCAGCAGCAGAAGGGCGACGAGGCGGCGGCGCATCACTCCTCCCGGATGGCCACGATCGGATCGAGCCGCGAGGCGATGCGCGCCGGGTACCAGGTGGCGGCGATGGACAGAAAGACGGCGATGGCATTGACGCCGATCACGTCCGGCAGGTCGATGGAGAAGGGGAGGTAGGAGATGAAGTAGATGTCGCGCGGCAGCGGCACGAGGTGATAGCGGTTCGCCGCCCAGGCCACTCCCAAACCGAAGATGTTGCCGAGGAGCGTGCCGCCCAGGCCGATGAGGACGCCGACCTGCAGGAAGATGGAGAGCACGTTGCGCTGGGTGGCGCCCAAGGTGCGCAACACGCCGACCGCGGGGCGCTTCTCCATGATCAGCATCGACATCGACGAGATGAGGTTCAAGGCCGCGACGAAGATGATGAGCGAGATCGTGGCGAACATCACGATCTTCTCCAGGCGCAGGGCGAGGAAGAGCGGCCGGTTGATCTCCTTCCACGTCTTGACCTGCACGCGGGGGAAGCGCTCCGCCAGCCGCGCCTGCGTTTCTTCGGCGCGCTCCGGCGGGCCGTACATCTCGATGGAGGTCGGGCCGCTGATGCCGAACAGGCTCTCCGCTTCCGCCTCCGGCATGTAGCCGTCGCCGGCGCGCTCTTCGCTGGCGGGCGGGGGGAGGATGCGGGTGATGCGGTACTTTTTCCAGACCGGGGCGGGGCCGAAGGGAGTGAGGCGGGTGCGGGGGACGACCACGGTGATCACCTCGCCGAGGTTGAGGCCGAGGGCGGCGGCGAAATTGCGGGTGAGGAAGATGGTCGGCTCCGCCGCCGGCTGAGCGGCAGCGACGAAAGAGCGGATGCGCATCGGCCGTCCGCCGCGCTCCTCCGCGTCGTTCGCCCCCCAGCCGACGCCGCTCACGATTGGCTCCACATTGCGCATGCCGAGGCGCTTGCCTTCGGCGACGATGGCGGCCGCGTCGTCGATCGTGTTCTTCCCGGCCGGCTCGATGAGGATCTGCGGGCTGGAAGCGATCAGCCGCTCCTTGATCTGCCCCTGCAGTCCGGAGAGCAGGGCCAGGGAGAAGAGGAGCGTCGCCACGCCGACCGCCAGGCCGAGGATGGAGATGAGGGAGAGAAACACCGTGTGGGCGCGCTTGCGCGACATCCAGAGGTAGCGGCGGGCAATGCGCGATTCGATGGCCATTGTGTTGGCTCGCCGCTCGTTATCTCGGTCGCATCAGTGGAAACAGGATCACATCCCGGATCGACGGCGAGTCGGTGACGATCATGGTCAGCCGGTCGATGCCGATGCCTTCGCCGCCGGTGGGCGGCATGCCGTATTCGAGGGCCCGGACGTAGTCGTCATCCGCCTGATGCGCTTCCTCGTCGCCGCGCTCGCGCTCGGAGAGCTGCTGGGCGAAGCGGCGGGCCTGCTCGTCGGCGTCGTTGAGCTCGGAGAAGGCGTTCGCCACCTCCATCCCGCCGACGTACAGCTCGAAGCGCTCCACGTAGTTCGGGTCGTCCGGGCGCTGCTTGGAGAGCGGGGAGATCTCGGTGGGAAAGTCGGTGATGAAGGTGGGCTGGATGAGGTGCTTCTCGGCCACCGCTTCGAACAGGCCGGCCACGAGCTTGCCCTCGTTCATCTTCTCGATGTCGGACGGTGAGTACTCGCCGTGCTGCTTCATCAGCGCGACGAGGCCGTCGCGCGTGCCCAGCTGCGCGGCATCGATGCCGCCGAAGTGGGCGATCGCCTCCTTCATGGTGAAGCGGGCGAAGGGGCGAGCGAAGGAGATCTCGTTGCCGCGGAACGTCACCACCGGGCCGCCGCGCAGCTCCTGCACGAGGCCGGAGAGGAGGTCTTCCGTCTCCTCGATGAGCACCTCGTAGTCGGCGTAGGCCTGGTAGAACTCCAGCATGGTGAACTCCGGGTTGTGCTGGGTAGAGATCCCCTCGTTGCGGAAGTTGCGGTTGATCTCGTAGACGCGCTGCAGGCCGCCCACGATGAGGCGCTTCAGGTACAGCTCCGGCGCGATGCGCAGGAAAAGATCGAGGTCCAGCGCGTTGTGATGGGTGACGAACGGGCGCGCCGCGGCGCCGCCGGCGATCGGCTGCATCATCGGCGTCTCCACCTCGATGAAGCCGTGCCCGTCGAACCAGCGGCGGATCAGCGCGATGAGCCTGGCCCGGGTGACGAACGTCTCCTTCACGTCGTCGTTGACGATGAGATCGACGTAGCGCTGGCGGTAGCGCTGCTCGACGTCGGTCAGCCCGTGCCACTTGCTGGGCAGGGGACGGATGGCCTTGACCAGAAAGTCGAGCTGCTCGGCCTTCACGGAGAGCTCGTTCGTCTTCGTGCGGAAGAGCGTGCCGCCGACGGCGACCCAATCCCCCGCGTCGAGGTTCTGGTAGAGGCTCCACTCCCGCTCGGAGAGCGTGTCGCGGCGCAGATAGGCCTGGATGCGCGCCGTCTTTTCGGAGAGGACGAGGAAGGCGGTCTTGCCGAACTCGCGGATGGTGAGGATGCGTCCGGCGATGCGCACCCGCGGCTTCTCCCTCTCCAGCTCTTCCACTGCCGCGGCGCCGTAGCGCGCCACCACCTCGGCGACCGTGGTGTCCACCTCCGCCTTCGTCGGATACGCGGCGTAGCCGAGCTGGGTGATGCGCTCCAGCTTCTCGCGCCGGACGCGGATCAGCTCCGACTCGGGGACCGGCTGCTCTGTCGTCTCGTCGCTCATAGCTGCTTCAGCGCCGCGGCGGCTTCTTCCAGCGTCTCCATCGAGGTCGAGAACGAGACGCGCAGGTGGCCTTCCCCCTCCGGCCCGAACACCACGCCCGGCACCGAGGCGATGCTGGTGCGGGAGAGGAGCTGTTCCATCGCCGCCCAGGAGTCGTTGCCGAGGCGCTCGCGGGCGTCGACGAACAGGTAGAACGCGCCGGGAGGCGTGGGGCAGCGGAAGCCGGCCTCGTTCAGGGCGTCGACGAGGAGGTCGCGGCGCCGGCGGTACTGCGGCACCGCGTCGCGCAGCGCCTGCTGGCCGTGCGCCACCGCGGCCGCGGCGGCGAATTGGGACGGCGTGGAGATGCCGTTCACGGAATTGAGCACGAGCTTGCGCAGCGGCTTCATGAACGTCTCGTCCGCCACGACGTAGCCGACGCGCCAGCCGGTCATGGCGTAGCTCTTGGAGAGCGTGTAGATGGTCAGCGTGCGGGCGAACATCTGCGGCAGCGAGGCGAGGGAGACGTGCTCGCCGTCGTACACGAGGTCTTCATACGCCTCGTCCGCGATCACCACGAGGTTATTCGCGATGGCAAAGTCGGCCACCGACTGCAGCTGCTCGCGGGTGAGCACGTCGCCGGTCGGGTTGGACGGGGAGTTGAGGTAGAGGACGCGGGTGCGGCCGGTGACGCGCTGCTGCAGCACGTCTCGCAGGTCGCCGCGGCCGCGCGTCTCGCTCCACGGCACGCGCACGCCGACGCCGCCCGAGTAGCGGATCTGGTCCGCGATGGGCGTCCAGTAGGGAGCGAAGAAGAGCACCTCATCACCCGGATTGACAGTCGCCTGGAAGGCGCAGAAGAGGCCGTGCGCGCCGCCGGAGGTGACGATGATGTTGTTCTCGCCAGCGGACAGCGCGTTCTTCGCCGCCAGCTTGCTGCGGATGGCGTCGATGAGCTGCGGCACGCCGGAGGAGGGGGCGTAGCGGGTCTGGTTCGCGTCGAGCGCATCCTTCATGGCCTGCTTGACGAGGTCCGGCGTGCCGAGGAACGGCTCGCCCCCTTCCAGGCGGATGACGCGCTGGCCGCGGGCGATCATCTCCAGCACGCGGTTGCGGATCTTGACGATGTCGGAGAAGCCGAGGAGCTCGGTCCGCTCCGCGGGAGCGATGAGGGTGCCGGTATTCAAGGGGGCGGATTGTACATGTAGGGCCAGCTCTCGGCTGGCCCGATGGCGGCGGATCCGGGATGCCGCGACTGAGGGGGCCGGCTGGAGAGCCGGCCCTACATTTATTGCGTGCTCGTTGTGGTTGGCGGCGGCACCGGCTGCGGCACCACGCCCACGCCGCCTCGCCCCGGCGGCAGGGTGCGGTTGTTCGGGTCGTAGGCGGCGGGCGGGGCGGCGGTGCCGGGGCCCGTGGTGGCCGACGGCGACTTCACCACGGCTGGGGGCGGAGCCACGCTCGCGGCGGAGGGGGCGGGCGTGGCGGTGGGGGGAGGGTTGGGA
>DASYMJ010000362.1:0-4790 GCA_036009105.1 Thermoanaerobaculia bacterium
GGGTTACGCGATCGGCGGCCTCGCGGTCGGCGAACCGCAAGAGGTCATGCTGCGCGTCATCGACGAGACCGCCCCGGCGCTGCCCGAAGACCGCCCGCGCTACCTGATGGGTGTGGGCACGCCGGAGGACCTGCTGAACGGCGTCGCGGCGGGCATCGACATGTTCGACTGCGTGATGCCGACCCGGAACGCCAGGAACGGCACGCTCTTCACCAGCTTCGGGAAGGTCTCCATCAAGAACGCGAAGTTCGCCGCCGACCCGCGGCCGCTCGATCCGCGCTGCGAGTGCCTGACCTGCCGCACCGTTTCGCGGGCCTATCTGCGTCACCTTTTCGTGAACGGCGAGATCGCCGCCTCGGTCTACAACACCATCCACAACCTCCGGCATTACCTTGACTTGATGCGGTCGATCCGGCAGAGTATCGCGTCCAAATCATTCGGGTCTTTCCGCGACTCCTTCCTGTCGCGGATTTCGAGCGGGGACGCCGACGCTTAGCAAGACCACGGCGCGCCAGCAAAAACACACAAGAGTGCCCATGAATACGATTGCTCTGCTCCAAAGCTCCGGCTCCGGCCTCCTTCCGATGCTGATGCAGGTATTGCCCATCGCGGCCATCGGCATCATTTTCTACTTCCTCGTCATCGCCCCGGCGAACAAGCAGCGCCGCAAGACGCAGGAGATGCTCAGCTCGCTCAAAAAGGGCGATCAGGTCGTCACCAGCGGCGGGATTTACGGGACCATCCAGGGTGTTGAGGCCGAAGTCGTCTATCTGAAGATCTCCGAGAATGTAAGAGTCAAAGTCGCGCGTTCTGCCGTTTCCAACGTCATCACCGGGAACGAGTAGGACGCGTTCCGCCCTGGAGGATTCGTGAACAGCAATATCCTGTGGAAACTTGGGCTGATCGTCGCCGTGCTGGTGGTCTTCACCGTGGCCATCATTCCGACGAAGAACAACCCCGAGCCGATCAAACGCGGGCTCGACCTCAAGGGTGGCACTCACCTGGTCATGCGCGTGAACGTCGGCGACGCCGTCCGACTGGAGGCCGACCAGTCGTCCGAGGCGCTGAAGGCGCAGGCGACGAAGAACAGCTTGCCGGCGCCGGTCACCCGCCGCGTGAACGACTCGACCTTCCTGGTCGTCCCGCCCCAGGGCGTCTCCACCGCGGAGTACGAGCGGCTGGCCAAGGATTACCTCCCGGCCTACGAGATGAGCCGCACGGCGGACGGAGCGCTCCAGTTCCGGATGAAGCCGGCGAACATCACCGCCATAGAGCGCGACACGATCACCCACGCCGTGGAGACGATCCGCAACCGCGTGGACGCCCTCGGCGTCACCGAGCCGATCATCGCCCCGGAGAGCGACAACCGCATCGTCATCCAGCTTCCCGGCGTGGATGATCCGGCGCGGGTGAAGGACATCATCAAGACCACCGCCCAGCTGCAGTTCCGCATGGTCGAAGGGAACCCCGGCCCGGATGCGCAGTCCGTCCTGAACAGCCTCCCGCCCGCGCAGCGGACGGAAGTGGACGTCTACCCTTCCACCCGCACGGACGAGCTCGGCCGCGCGAGCGGCACCGAGTACTACGCCGTGCGCAAGGTCGTCCCGGTCTCCGGCACCGATCTCAAGAACGCCCGCGTGCAGAAGGGCCGCCTCGGCGAGCCGGTCATCAACTTCTCCATGACCCCGGAAGGCGGCCGCAAGTTCGGCGAGCTCACCGGCGCGAACATCGGCAAGCGGCTGGCCATCGTGCTCGACGAGAAGATCAAGTCGGCGCCGACCATCAACGCCCGCATCGACGACTCCGGCACCATCGAAGGCCGCTTCACGAACCAGGAGGCGACCGACCTCGCCCTCGTGCTGCGCAGCGGCTCGCTGCCGGCCTCGCTGACCACGCTGGAAGAGCGCACCGTCGGCCCCTCGCTCGGCCGCGACTCCATCCGCCAGGGCGTCCTCGCCTCGGTCATCGGCTTCATCGCCCTCATCCTGGCCGTGCTCCTCTACTACCGCGGCTCCGGCATCAACGCGGTCGTCGCCCTCCTGCTGAACCTGGTCATCCTCCTGGGGATGATGGCGTACTTCAAGGCCACCCTGACGCTGCCCGGCATCGCCGGCATCATCCTCACCCTGGCCATGGCCGTCGACTCCAACGTGCTCGTCTTCGAGCGCATCCGGGAGGAGCTGCGCGAAGGGAAGACCGTCCGCGCGGCGATCGACCAGGGCTTCGCGCGCGCGTTCGGCACCATCATCGACACGCACATGACCACCATCATCTCGGCGCTCTTCCTCTTCCAGTTCGGCACCGGTCCGATCAAGGGGTTCGCCGTCACGCTGCTGATCGGTCTGACGGCGTCGGTGTTCACCGCGTTCTTCGTCTCGCGCGTGATCTTCGACATCATCTACAAACCGCAGGACCGCCCGCAGTCGCTCAGCATCTAGGGGCGAGGAGAGATCAATGCAACTGTTCGTCAACACGCACTACGACTTCGTCAAGAGGCGCATGTACGCCGTGGCCTTCTCGGTCCTCTTCGTACTGCTCGGCCTCGGCTTCTACCTGAAGAACGGCATCAACTGGGGCATCGACTTCGCCGGCGGCGCCAACATCGTCCTCAAGTTCAAGGACGCGGTTCCCCTGGAGCGCCTGCGCTCCGACCTCAAGGACGCCGCCATCCAGCAGTACGGCAAGGCGGAAGACCGCTCGGTGCTCATCCGCCTCCCCCAGCAGGGCCGCGAGGGTGATTACGCCGGCCAGATCGTCGAGAAGCTCCGCACCGACCTCAATCCGGGCGGCGCGGACAAGATCGACCTCAACTTCCACGGCCGCGACCGGCTGACCGATCTCTTCATGCAGAAGGATCCGGCGGGCAAGGGGACGGCCGAGGCGGCGCGCGGCTTCTATGCCGACCTCGCTCAGCAGATCATCAACAAGCGCTCCGACCTCGGCCTCTTCACCAGCTACGACCAGCTGAACAGCTTGCCGGGCATCACCACGAACGTGACCACGGTGCTGCGCGACAACACCTACCTCGGCGCCTTCAACGTCCTCAACCAGGAGACCGTCGGACCGCAGGTGGGCAAGGAGCTGCAGCAGAAGGCCATCCTGGCCGTGATCCTCTCCACGCTGGCCATGGGCGTCTACCTCTGGCTCCGCTTCGACGTGATGTTCGGCGCCTCGGCCGTCGTCTGCATCCTGCACGACATCCTGATCTCGGTGGCGTTCCTCGGCATGATCCACGGCGAGGTCTCGCTCAACATCGTGGCCGCGTTGCTGCTCATCGTCGGCTTCTCCATCAATGACACGGTGGTCATGTACGACCGGGTGCGCGAGAACCGCAGGAAGATCAAGACGCGGATGACGTTCGAGGAGCAGCTGAACCTGGCCATGAACCAGACGCTGTCCCGTACCATCCTGACCTCCGGCACGGTAGTCATCGTCCTCATCGCCCTGCTGCTCTTCGGCGGCAAGGTCATTCACGAGTTCGCCTGGATCCTGCTCATCGGCGTCCTGGCCGGCACGTACTCGACCATCACCATCGTCCCGGCCGTGGCCATCGCCTGGAACAACGCGACCGGCCGCAAGCGCGACATCGCCGGCCCGACGCGCGGCACGCGCACGGAGGAGCCTTCTCGCGAAGTGGCGCCCGGGGCGCGGAAGCGGAAGGCCGGATAGCGAAACGTAGGGCCGGCTCTCCAGCCGGCCCCAAAGCCCCGCATAACGGATTCGCCACGATTGGGCCGGCTGGAGAGCCGGCCCTACGTTTAGAATCGCGCACCTATGGCAACGAACCACCGCGACGATGCCCTCGAGTACCACTCGGCAGGGCGTCCCGGAAAGACCGAAGTCGTCCCCACCAAACCGACCACCACCCAGCGCGATCTCTCCCTCGCCTACACGCCCGGCGTGGCCGTCCCCTGCCTGGAGATCGCCCGCGATCCGGCGGACGTCTACAAGTACACGAACAAGGGCAACCTGGTAGCGGTCATCACCAACGGAACTGCCGTTTTAGGCCTGGGCAACATCGGGCCGGCGGCGGGCAAGCCGGTGATGGAAGGGAAGGCCGTCCTCTTCAAGCGCTTCGCCGACATCGACGTCTTCGACCTGGAGATCTCGCCGCGCAGCGTCGATGAGTTCGTGGCCGCGGTGAAGGCGCTGGAGCCGACCTTCGGCGGCATCAACCTGGAGGACATCGCCGCGCCGGAATGCTTCGAGATCGAGGACCGCCTCAAGCGGGAGATGAACATCCCGGTCTTCCACGACGACCAGCACGGCACGGCGATCATTTCCGCCGCCGCGCTCAAGAACGCGCTGGAGGTGGCGGGCAAGGACATCCGAGACATCCGCATCGTGATCAGCGGCGCCGGCGCCGCGGCCATGGCCTGCCTCCGCCTCTACATCCGGATGGGGCTGCGCAAAGAGAACGTCATGCTCACCGACAGCAAGGGCGTGATCTGGAAGGGCCGCACGGCGGACATGACGCCGTACAAGGAGGAGTTCGCGGCCCACACCGACCGCCGCACGCTCGCCGATGCGCTGCGCGGCGCGGACGTCTTCGTCGGCCTCTCGGTGGGCGGCATCGTCACCCAGGAGATGATCCGCTCCATGGCCGACAACCCGATCGTCTTCGCCATGGCCAACCCCGACCCGGAGATCCGCCCGGAGGAGGCCGACGGACTCGCCGCCGTGATCGCCACGGGCCGGAGCGACTACCCGAACCAGATCAACAACGTCCTCTGTTTCCCGGGCATCTTCCGCGGCGCTTTGCAGTGCCGCGCCTCGCGCATCAACGAGGA
>DASYMJ010000363.1:0-16002 GCA_036009105.1 Thermoanaerobaculia bacterium
AGAGCTCGGGAAGTGGCTGGAAGCAGCCGCGACGCCGGTGCTGATCGGCGCCGCCGCGATCCTCGCTCTCGACGTGGCCCGCCGCGTCTTCCGTCACCATCAACTCTTCTGTCCCACCGCGGAGCCGCTGCTGTCCTGGAACCCGGACGACTATGGCATCCCGCGCGAGCAGGTGTCCGAGGAGCGGTTCGAGACACCGGATGGAGAGTTGCTCTACGGCTGGTATTGCCGCGCCGAGCGGCCCATCGCCTCCAGCCTCTTCTGCCACGGCAACACCGGCAACCTGACCACCAACGCCGACGTCATCCCTCACCTGCTCGACTCCGGCTTCAACGTCCTCCTCTTCGACTACCGCGGCTTCGGCCGCTCCACCGGGCGCCCGTCGCTGACCGGCATCATCTCGGACGGCATCACCGCCGCCCGCTTCCACGACCGGATCCGCCCCAAGGGCCTCCCCTCCATCCTCTATGGCTACTCGCTGGGCGGCGCCGTGGCGGCGCAGATCATCCGCCACCATCCCTTCGACGCCCTGATCCTGCAGTCGACGTTCACCACGTTGCCCGACCTGGCCCGCGTCACGTTCCCGCGCATCCCGCTGCACCTGGTGGCCGGCAATTTCTTCGACACCATGAGCGTGCTGCGCAAGCTGGAAGTGCCGCTGCTGGTGATCCACGGCGAGAACGATGAAGTCTGCCCCTCCTGGATGGCGCGCAAGCTCTTCGACGCCGCGCCGTGCGCGAAACGGCTGGAGATGGTGAACGAAGGACTGCACAAGGATCTGTTCATCCGCGATGGCGATTCGCTGGTCTGGGCCATCCATCAGTTCGTGAAAGGGCTGCCGCCGCACACGGCCCGGCGCAGTTCGGTCGAGCAGCCGCGGCCGCACGGCCTCGACCCGCTGCTCGACGCCTTTTTCCGCGCCGTCCGCCGCCATCTGCGCCGCGATCCGGCGCAGCATGCGCTGTGATAACCTCCGCGCCCGCCGATGGAAGCCGTCATCAAATCCGCTCCCCAGGACGGTCCGCCCGGGACCGAGATCCGCGACTGCCCGGTGCCGAAACCGGGCCCCGATGAGGTGCTGATCCGCGTCGCCGCGGCGGCCATCTGCGGCACCGACAAGCACATCTACAAATGGGATCCCTCCATCCGCGACTCGGTCACGCCGCCCCGCATCTACGGCCATGAGTTCTGCGGCTTCGTCGAGGCCCTGGGCGACCGCGCGCAGCGCGGCTACGAAGGCGAGCTGCACGTGGGCGACTACGTCTCGGCGGAGATGCACGTGGTCTGCGGCGAGTGCCCGCAGTGCCGCTCCGGCAACGGCCACATCTGCATCCGGACGAAGATCTACGGCCTGCACGAGGACGGCGCGTTCGCGGAGTTCGTGAAGGTGCCGTCCGCCAATATCATCAAGCTCGGGCCTTATGTGCCGCTGCGCGTCGGCGCGTTCCTCGACGCGCTGGGCAACGCCGTGCACGCCACGCAGATCGTCGACCTGGCCGGCAAGTCAGTGGCCATCACCGGCTTCGGCCCCATCGGCGCGATGGCCGCAGCCATCGCGGAGCACAGCGGCGCAGCAACCGTTGTCGTGACGGACGTGAGCGATCACGCCCTGGAGACGGCGCGGCGCTGGGCGGCGAGCCGCACGTTCGCGAACCTGCACACGTTCAATGTGAAGACGACCAGCGCCGCCGATGTGAAGCGCGCCGTTGACGCCATCACCGACGGCGTCGGCGTCGACGTGGTGCTGGAGATGTCGGGCGCGCCGACAGCGATCAACCTCGGCCTCGACATCGTCCGCATGGGCGGCCTCCTCTCCCTGCTCGGTCTCCCCACCGGCCACGCGGTGACGATCGACGACTACACCCGCAACGTCATCTTCAAGGGGGTGACGCTGCAGGGCATCATCGGCCGCCGCATGTACGCGACCTGGCAACGCATGCTCTCCCTCCTCCGCTCCGGCCTCGACGTCGACTGGATCGTGCAGGCCACGTTCGACTCCCTGCGCGAGTTCCACACCGGCATGTCCCGCTTCGACCGCCACGAGGCGCTGAAGGTGGTGTTCTTTCCGGAGGGGGAAGAGAAAGCGCAGGCGCGGCTGCGGGGATGATCGAGAACTTCGCCCGCCTCGGGTACGCCGCGAAGGGGCTCGTCTACGCCACGATCGGCTTCCTCACCGCCTTGGCCGGCCTCCATCGCGGCGGCACGGCCGCGGACCGCAAGGACGCCATCCGCTTCATCGGCCAGCAGCCCTTCGGCCGCGCGCTGCTGTGCATCGTGGCGGCCGGGCTGCTCGGATACGCGCTGTGGCGCGTGCTGAGCGGCATCACCGACTCCGACCGCCACGGCCGCGAGCTCAAAGGCCTGGCCGTCCGCACCGGCAGCATCGTGCGCGGCCTCTTCTACGCCGCCTTCGCCCTCGTCGTCCTCCGCTACCTGCTGCACAAGGGCGGCGCCGGCCAGAGCAGCGACGCGGCGAGCAGACACTGGACCGCCCGCGCGCTCGATGTCCCCTTCGGCCGCTTCGCGGTCGCGGCCGCGGGCCTGGGCCTCATCGGCTACGGCATCTACCAGTTCTCCCGCGCCGTGCGCGGCAAGCTGAGCAAACACCTCGCCGCGATCCAGAGCCGCCGCACGCTCGTCGTGCTGTCGTGCTTCGGCATCGCGGCCCGGGCCGTGATTTTCGCCACCATCGGCGTCTCCCTCGTCCGCGCCGCGCAACATCGCGCCGCCTCCGCCGCCCGCGGCTCCTCCGGCGCGTTGCGCGAGCTGGCCCGGCTGCCGATGGGCAGCTGGATCCTGACCGTCGCCGGCCTCGGCCTCATCGCGTATGGCGTCTACGCCTTCATCAACGCGCGCTACCGGCGCATCCGGACGGCGTGATCCCCTCGCGCAGCGCTGTGATACGTTCGCACCATGCGCAAGCGCATCGGCATCCTGACCGGGGGCGGCGACGTGCCGGGGGTGAATGCGGCGCTCAAGTCGTTCGTCTGGCGGATCGATGAAAGCAGTGAAGTCATCGGCCTGCGGCGGGGCTGGCAGTCGCTGCTGAACATCATCCCCGAGCCGGGCGCGGACAACTCGGCGTGGGTGATTCCGCTCAACCGCTTCAACACGCGGACCATCGACCGCAGCGGCGGCACGATCCTCCACACCTCGCGGGTCAATCCCGAGATCTGCAAGCCGGAAGTCGTGCCGGAACACCTCCGCTCGCGCATGGGCCAGCCCGATGAGCGCGGCCGCTACGACCTCACCGCCGCCGCCCTCCGCACCATCCAGTTCCTCCAGCTGGACTGCATCGCCGCCCTCGGCGGCGACGGCACGCTCACCTTCGCCCGCCGCCTGCACCGGGAAGGCGTGCCCATCATCGCCGTGCCGAAGACGATGGACAACGACGTCTACGGCACCGACTACTGCCTCGGCTTCTCGACCGCCGTCACCCGCTCGGTGATGTTCATCAACGATCTACGCACCGGAGCGGGGTCGCACGAGCGCTTCCTGGTGGTGGAGCTCTTCGGCCGCTACTCGGGGGAGACCTGCCTCCTCGCCTCGTACCTGGCCGGCGCCGATCGCGCGCTGCTGGCCGAGGTGCCGTTCGAGCCGGAGAAGCTGTACCAGATGCTTGCCGCGGACAAGGCGGAGAACCCGAGCAACTACGCGGTGGTGACGATCTCGGAAGGGGCGACGATCGTGGGCGGCGAGCGGATCGCCACCGGCGATCCGGTCGCGGTGGGGAACCGCAAGCTGGGCGGGATCGGGGGGGTGCTGAGCGACTACCTGGAGATGCGGACCAGAGACAAGGTCATCTACCAGCGTCTCGCCTACCTGATGCGCTCCGGCGTACCCGACTCGCTCGACCAGCTGGTGGCGAACAACTTCGGCAGCCTCGCCGCCGACCTGCTACGCCGGGGAGAGGTGGGCCGGATGGTGGCGGTGGTGGACGGACGCTACGCGGCGGTCCCGATCGAAATGGGCGGCATGGCCAAGAAACGCGTCGACATCGCCCGTTTCTACGATGCGGAGAACTATCGCCCGAAGGTGGCGGACGTGCTGGGGATGCCGATGTTTTTGCATTGAGTTACTGGTTGCTGGTTGCTGGTTACTCGCGCGGCAGCGCACTGGCGAAGATGCGCGCGAGAACACTACGGCGCGAGCAACCAGCAACCAGCAACCAGCAACCAGTAACCGCCTCACCTCACCGTCGCCCGAAAGTTCGCATCGAACTTCAGGTACAGCGTCGAAGCGGTGATCGGCTTGGACTCGATGCGGCCGTCGAGGTCGCCCTCGCGCGTGGTGCGCACGCGCACCTTGAAGGTGCCGCTCTTGAAGTCCGAGGACTCGAAGATGCCACTCCCGTGCTCGATGAAGACGCGCACCGGCTGGCGGTTGCTGTTGACCAGGAGCACCACGCCGCGGCTCTCCGGCGGGAAGGCGTACTCGATCTGGGAAAAGTCGGCGTCCGCGGCAAGCGGCTTGTCGGCGAGCACGATCTTGATGTCGTCCTGCCGGCCGGTCAGGTCGTTGTGCTGATTGCCCACCGCATAGCAGTAAGCGAAGTTGATGGTCGAGGAATTGATGACCAGCGTCCCCTCGGCCTGCCCCGGATCGATAGCCAGCGCGGGGACGGCGGCGAGGAGCAACGCGAGCGTCTGGAGCGTCTTGCGCATCGATGGGGGCCCTTTCGATTTCTGTGTTACGGAAGTGTATCACCGGCCCGGCGGTCGCACAGCGGCATGTGCAGGGGAATCCGTACAATGTGCGCCGCATGCGCAAGCTCGCCCTCATCCTCCTTCTCCTGGCCACGCCGCTCCTCGCCCAACAGCAGCAGCAAACGGCGCCGAACTACGACCGCGACTTCGAGGTCGCGAACAAACAGGCCGACGACGTGCTGTGGCACATGAAGGTCGGCGACGTCGCCAGCGTCGACAAGGTCGAGTTCACCAGCAAGCCGGCTCGCGACACGAATCCGACCGGGCAGGGCGCGGGCAATCCGATGATCATTCCGGCCTACGTCTTCGCGCCAAAGACGCTGCACGGCAAGGCGCCGCTCATCGTCTTCGTGCACGGCGGCGTGCATGCCGACTTCGACTCGGGCTACGCGCACATCGTGCGGGAGCTGATCGAGCAGGGCTACGTGATCGTCGCGCCGGAATACCGCGGCAGCACCGGCTACGGCGGCGACTTCTACGAGCAGATCGACTACGGCGGCGCCGAGGTGGATGACGTGAAGGCGGCTCGCGACTGGGCGGTGGAGAACCTGGCCAGCATCGATCCGAAACGGATCGGCATCATCGGCTGGAGCCACGGCGGATACCAGGCCCTGATGAACATCTTCCGCTGGCCGGACGCCTATCAGGTGGCCTACGCCGGCGTGCCGGTGAGCGATCTGGTGCAGCGGATGGGCTACAAATCGCAGGGCTACCGCAACACGTTCAAGAGCTTCATCGGCAAGGAGGCGGTGGACGACCCGATGGAGTACCGCCGCCGCTCACCGTACTTTTACGCCGACAAGCTGGCCACGCCGCTGCTCATCCACACCAACACGAACGACGAGGACGTGAACGTGATGGAAGTCGAGCACCTCATCGACGCGCTGAAGGCGAACGGCAAAAAGTTCGAGTACCGCATCTACCAGAACGCGCCGGGCGGCCACCGCTTCAACCGCATCGACACGAAACTGGCGCGCGAGTCTCGCGCCGAGATCTACGCGTTTCTGGCGCGGTACCTCAAGTAGAAATGCGAACGATGAACGAGGAAGGATGAACGATGAACAAAGGCGGCCTGTGTCCCGTTCATCGTTCACCCTTCCTCGTTCATCGTTCTTCCTACGTCCACTCCTCCCGCCCCGTCTTCCCCTTCCCCGGCGAGCGAGGGTTCTTTCTCCGCTCCGACTCCGGGATGTAGATCTCGCGCGGGGGGCGGGTGCGCTCGAACTCTTCGCAGAAGCGGATCGTCTCTTCGATCAGCTCGTCGAACGAGGCGACCGGCGGGCCCGCCGCGTGGCGAAGGCGCTCGCAGTGGCGCCGGTACTCCTCGGCGCGGGTCGCGGCTTCCTGGAAGCGCGCGCGGATTGCCGCGTCTTCCTCGCAGCGCCGGTTGAGGAAGCGCTGCACGTCCGGCACGCGCTCGATGTGGCTGCAATAGAGGATGACGTCGTTGCCGGCCAGGAGCGCGCGCTCGGAGATGTCTTCGTATGAGCCGAGGTCGGAGACGGCATGCATTTCCATGTCGTCGCTGATGGCGGCGCCGCGGAAGCCGAGCGTCTCGCGCAGGAGGTCGGTGGTCAGGCGGCGGCTGAGGGTGGCCGGGAGGTCGGGCTCGTCGACCTGCGGATACGTCCCGTGGCCGATCATGATGCCACCCGCCTCGTCGCCCAGCCTCTCGAAGGGGACGAGGTCGCGGCTGAGGAGCTGCTCGAGCGGGATGTCGATCACCGTCGCGCCGTAGTGCGGATCGGCCGAGCCGACTCCGATGCCCGGAAAGTGCTTGAGGCACGAGGCGACGCCGGCGCCGTGCAGGCCGCGCATGAACGCGCCGGCGAGCTCGATCACCGACTCCGGATCGCGGCCGAAGGTGCGCCGCTCGAGCCCCTTCGGCGAGGCGCCGCCGGGGATGTCGACCACCGGCGCGAGATCGATCTCGATGTCGAAGAAACGCAAGGCCCGGCCGATGATCCGTCCGAACCACTCCGACATCTCCGCCGGCTTCTCCCCCTCCCCGAAAGCCTCGGCGCTGGGGAGCCCGGGGATGAGGTGGCGCAGCCGGTCGACGCGCCCCCCTTCCTCGTCGATCATGAGGAGCGGCGGCCGCCGGGGAGCGTACGACTTGACCTCGGCCACGAGGTCGCGCAGCTGGTCGGCGTCGGCGATGTTGCGTCCGAAGAGGACCACCGCGTACGGGGTGGCGTCGCGGAGGATGCGGCGTTCGAGATCGGTGAGCGTCTTACCGGTGATCCCGATGCCGAGGATGTCGGATTCCATGCGGGGACGAAGCCTAGCAGTTTTCCGGCCACGGGCTCGCGAAGCAACGTGCGGACCGGCTCTCAGCAGGTCCGGGGCCGGCTGGAGAGCCGGCCCTACATACCTACTCGTCCAGCCGCGACTTCAGCTCGTTCAGACGATTCAGCGCCTCGATGGGCGAGAGCGTGTTCACGTCCATCGAGCGCAGCGCGTCCAGCACGTCCTGCTCGCGGGAGTCGAAGAGTGCCAGCTGGCGGGTGGAGCGGGGGGCGTGGGGGCGGGTCTCCTCCACCATGGCCCGCTCCTTCCGCTCCAGCGTGTCGAGGATCTCGCGGGCGCGGTCGGTGATGGAGCGGGGGATGCCGGCCAGCTTCGCCACCTGGATGCCGTAGCTCTTGTCGGCCGCCCCCGGCACGACCTTGCGCAGGAAGATGATCTGGTCGTTCCATTCCTTCACCGCCACGTTCGAGTTCGCAACGCGCGGCCGGGTGCGGGCCAGATCGGTCACCTCGTGGTAGTGCGTGGCGAAGAGGGTGATGCCGCCGCGGGCCGGGTTGTCGTGCAAGTACTCGATGATGGCCCAGGCGAGGGAGAGGCCGTCGAACGTCGCGGTGCCGCGGCCCACTTCATCGAGGATGATGAGCGAGCGGTCGGTGGCGTTGTTGAGGATGTTCGCCGTCTCGTGCATCTCCACCATGAACGTCGACTCGCCCCGGGCCAGCTGGTCGGAGGCGCCCACGCGGGTGAAGATGCGGTCGAAGATCCCCAGCCGGGCCTTCGACGCCGGCACGAACGAGCCGACCTGGTTCAGCAGCACGATCAACGCTACCTGGCGTAGATAAGTTGACTTTCCGCCCATGTTCGGGCCGGTGATCACCTGGATGCCGTTGCGGTCGCGCTGGATGTCCGTGGCGTTGGGGATGAAGCGCTCCGCGGCGAGCTGCTCGATCACCGGATGGCGGCCGTCCTCGATGCAGAGCTCCGCGTCGCCGGAGATGGTGGCCCGCACGTAGCGGTGGCGGACGGCAATTGTGGCCAGCGAGGAGAGCGCGTCCACCTCCCCCACCGCCCGCGCCGTGGCCAGCACCGCGCCGCCGCGCTGGGCGACCGCCTCCAGCAGCGCGTCGTACAGGCGCAGCTCGATGGCGATGGCTTTCTCCTCCGCGCCGACGATCTTCTCCTCCAGCTCCTTGAGGTCGGGCGTGATGAAGCGCTCCGCGTTGACCAGGGTCTGCTTGCGGATGTAGTCCGCCGGCACCTTGGCCAGATTCGATTTCGAGACCTCGATGTAGTAGCCGAAGACGGAGTTGAAGCGGATCTTCAATGACCCGATGCCGGTGCGCTCTTTCTCCCGCGCCTCGATCTCCATCAGGATCGACTTCGAGTCGCGGGCGATGGCGCGGAGCGCGTCGAGCTCGGCGTCGATGCCGGTGCGGATGGTGCCCCCCTCGCGCAGGTTCATCGGCGGGTTCGGGTCGACCGTCTCGGTGATGCGCGCCACCACGTCCGCCACCGGATCGAGCGCGCTTCGCAGGCGCTGAACCAGCGGGCCTTGCAGCGGCCCCATCGCCTCGCGCAGCTCGTCGACGGCGAGCAGCGAGTCGCTGAGGGTGAGGCACTCGCGCGGGGAGGCGCTGCGCAGGGTGATGCGGGAGACGAGGCGCTCCAGGTCGGCGATCTTCTGGAGGCGCTGCCCCATCGGCTCGAGGATGGCCCGGGAGCGGGTCAGCTCGTCGACGGCGTCGTGGCGCTCGAAGATCGAATCGCGCACTTTGAGAGGGCGGGTCAGCCAGCGGCGCAGCATGCGGGTGCCCATCGCGGAGCGGGTGGCGTTAACCACGCTCCAGAGCGAGGCGCGCGGCCGGCCGGCGTCGCGCGAGTCGAGCACCTCCAGGTTGGCCAGCGTGGCGGCGTCGAGCTGGAGGAAATCGGCCTCGTTGTCCACGCGCAGCGCCTGCACGTGATCGAGCGATTTCTTGTGGCTGGCGCTCGCGTAGCGGAGCGCGGCGCCGGCGGCGGCGATGCGCGGATCGTCCTCTTCCAGGCCGAAGCCGCGCAGCGACTGGGTGCCGAAGTGGCGGCTGAGGTACTCGTGCGAGCCGTGCGCTTCGAAGAGGGACGGCTCGACGGCGGTCAGGGTCAGGCCGAGGGCGTCGAGGCCGGTGGCGCCGTCGCGGGGGAAGATGACTTCCCGGGGGGCGAAGCGGGCTACGTCATCCTGGAGGCGCGACTCGGTCAGGGTGGCGTAGGTGGTGACGAAGAAGTCGCCGGTGGAGACGTCGAGGTAGGCCGCGCCGATGAGCTCCGCCGCGGCGACGACGGAGAGCAGGTAGCAGGTGTCGCGCTCGACGATGGAGCTTTCCGTCGCCGTGCCGGGGGTGACGATGCGCACGATCTCGCGCCGCACCAGGCCCTTCGCGGCGGAGGCCTCCTCCACCTGGTCGCAGATGGCCACCCGCAGGCCGTGGCGGATCAGTTTCGCGATGTAGCCGTCGGCGGAGTGATACGGGACGCCGCACATCGGCGCCTCGTGCTCCTGCCCCCGGCCGCGGGCGGTGAGGACCAGGTCGAGCAGCGGCGCGGCGCGCTCGGCGTCCTCGTAGAACATCTCGTAAAAGTCGCCGAGGCGGTAGAAGAGGATGGCGTCGGGGACCTGGCGCTTGATCTCGAAGTACTGCTCGAGCATCGGCGTGAGTTTGGGAGGCATAATTGAAAATTGAAAATTGAAAATTGAAAAAAGTCTGCGCGTGGCAGGCATCATCGCGTAGCGGAGCCCATTTTCAATTTTCAATTTTCAATTCGCCGAAGGCGGCCGAACGCGCAGCAGCCGCCCGTCGAGAGCGCCCAGCTCCACCACCACCCCCCGCCCGGTGTGAGGCACGGCGTCGCAGAGAACGACCCAGCGCTTCTCCGCCGCCCCCTCCCCTGCCCCCGCGTAGGCGACGTGCACCGCTTCGTAGCCGCGGTAGCGGTTGCCGAGGTGCCGGAGGGCGAGGCGGCCGGCGTCGTTGCTCTGGATGCGGTCGGAACGCCGCGAGGGGTCGGGGGCGTGGCGCAGCGCGACGAAGAGCGCGGCGCAAATTACGGTCCACCCGGTGTAGACGAACAGCCAGCGGCGGAGCACGGCTGATATCATACGCGTCCCATGGAACGCGCCGAGATCGAGCGGAAGCTGATCGAGATCGTCCGCAACGAGAAGCAGATCCCGGACGATGCGCTCACCCCCGAGACCGTCCTGGCCGAGGCCGGCATCGACTCCCTCGACGCCCTCACCATCCTCTTCGCCATCGAAGAACAGTTCGGCATCAGCATCGCGGACGAGAAGGCGCGTTCGATGAAAACGTTTGGGGACATGATTGACGCGGTAGCGGAATTGAAAATTGAAAATTGAAAAAAAAACCGTGAGCGAGCCCGAGCCCCAATTTTCAATTTTCAATTCTCACTTTTCAATTTCTCCCGCCCGTCGTGTAGCCATCACTGGCATTGGCTTGATCACGCCCTTCGGCCGCGGCAAGCAGGCCGCCCTCGAAGCGCTGCGCGGCGCCCGCTCCGGCATCAGGCTCATCGAATCGATCGATGCCTCCGCGCTCAACTGCCGCATCGCGGGCGAGGTGCCGCGCGAGGCGCACGCGGGGCTGCATGAGAAGGCGGATCGCTTCACCCGCTTCGCGCTGATCGCCGCGGACGAGGCGGCGGAGGAAGCGGGCTACGCGACCGGCGGATTCGATCCGGAGCGCGTGGGGGCGTTGATCGGTACGGGGTTGGGGGGCTGCGAGACGCTCGACGCCGGCTATAAGCGCATTTACAAGGATGCGCAGAGCCGGCTGCCGCCGACGATGATCGCCTGGTCGATGTACAACGCCGCGACCAGCGCCGTGGCGACGAGACATCAGGCGAAGGGCCTCGCCTACGGCGTCGTCTCCGCCTGCGCCTCCAGCGCGCACGCCCTGGGGCTGGCCGTGCAGGCCATCCGGGCCGGCAGCGCGGACGCCGTCTTCGCCGGCGGCGCCGACGCCCCCCTCTCCTACGGCATCATCCGGGCCTGGGAGTCGATGCGCGTGCTCGCCGTGGACAACGAGCACCCCGCGGCGGCCTGCCGGCCGTTCAGCGCGGACCGCAAGGGCCTGGTGCTCGCCGAGGGGGCCGCGGTGCTGTTCCTGGAGTCGTTCGAACATGCCATCAAGCGCGGCGCGAAGATCCTGGGCGAGATCGCCGGCTTCGGCGCCACGAGCGATGCCGGCCACGTCACCGACCCCTCGGCCGACGGCGCCGCGCGGGCCATGCGCATGGCCATCCGCGACGCCGGCCTGGAGGGGAAAGACATCGGCTACATCAATGCTCACGGCACGGCCACGCGGGCGAACGACGTCACCGAGACGGCGGCCATCAAGCAGGCTTTGGGCGACGAGGCTTACCGCATCCCGGTCAGCTCCACCAAGTCGATGCACGGCCACGCCATGGGAGCCAGCGGCGCGATCGAAGTGGCGGCCTCGCTGGTCGCCCTCAACGCGGGCATCATCCCTCCCACCATCAACCTGACCGCGCCCGATCCGGAGTGCGACCTGGACTACGTCGCCAATGAGGCACGGGAAGCGCAGGTGGGAGCGTTCCTCTCCAACTCCTTCGGATTCGGAGGGATGAATGGCGTGCTCGCTGTCCGGTCCGCCATGGCAACCGATTTGCTTCATCGCTTATGATTTCCGGCCACTGGAGGCGCGAGTGATCGTCGAGAAGAAACATCTGGAGAACTTCACGATTCTGTATGTCGAGGGCCTCATCAAGCTCGGCGAGAGCGCCGAATTCTTCTCTTCCGCGCTGGAGAACGTGCTCAAGAACGAGAGCACGAGCGTGATCATCGACTTCACCAAGATCGACTACATCGACTCGACCGGCATCGGCGAGCTGGTCGGCTACCTCGGCAAGTTCACCACCCAGGGCCGCAAGCTCATCCTGGTCAACCCGTCGGAGCGGATCCAGAAGCTGCTCAAGCTGGCCAAGCTCGACGCCGTCTTCAAGATCTACAACTCCGAGGATGAGGCCATCACGGCGGAGAGCGGCAGCAGCAGTGCCGCGCGTGCGTGAAGCCGCTCGCCAACGTCTACCGCGGCGGGCAGCTCGAATCGTTTCACAGCGGCTCGATCGCCGTGGTCGACGCGCGCGGCCGTTTGCTGGCCTGCGCCGGCGACCCCTCCTTCCAGACCTGCCTCCGCTCCGCGGCCAAGCCGTTCCAGGGCATTCCCCTGCTCGAATACGGCGGCGTGCAGGAGTTCGACCTGACGCCGGAAGAGATCGCGCTCACCTGCGCCTCGCACGGCGGCGAGCCGATCCACGTCTCCACCGCCGCCGCGCTGCTGCGCAAAGGGGAGCTCGACGAGAGCGACCTCCTCTGCGGCGCCCATCTGCCCTATGACGAGAAGGCGGCGGCCGAGCTGCGCGCCTCCGGCGAGCCGCCCTCGGCGCTGCACAACAACTGCTCCGGCAAGCACGCCGGGATGCTCCTCGCCACCCGGGTGATGGACGCCCCGTCGGCGGGCTACATCGAGCCGGATCATCCGCTGCAGGAAGTGATGCGCTCCACCCTGGCCGACTTTGCCGGCCTGGAGCCGGAGGAGATCCCCATCGCCGTGGACGGCTGCGGCGTGCCGGCTTTTTTCATGTCGCTCTACCGCGCCGCGTACGCCTACGCGCGCCTGATGGCGCCGGACGAGCGATACGCGGAGAGCGCCAGCCGCGTCGTAGAAGCGATGACCACCCATCCGCAGTACGTCGCCGGGACGTGGAGCATGACCACGCCGCTGATGCAGGCCTTCGGGGGCGAGCTGCTGGCCAAGGAAGGGGCGGAGGGCTTCTACGCCATGGCCATCGCGCCGGGCCTTCTCGGCGAGTTGACCGACCGGCTGCGGCTCGCCGATGATGCACCGATCGGGATCGCCCTCAAGATCGCCGACGGCTCGATGACCCGCGGACGCAACCCGGTCGTGCTCCGCACCCTCGAGCTGCTCGGCCTCGACGTCGGCACTCCCCCCGCCCTGCAACGCTATCGTGAATGGCCCCTGCGCAACGTGGCGGGAAACCTGGTCGGCGAAGTACGCGCCGAATTCGAGCTCGAGTATTTGTAACGATGAACCATGAAGGATGAACGATGAACAAAGCCGGGGGGGCGGGGTTCATCGTTCTTGAGGTGACTATGAGACGACTGTTTCCCCTGGCCTTACTCGTGTTCGTGGGTTGTCAGACCATCGGCATCTCCCGCGGCGAAGGCGGCTACGCCGCGATCGCGCCGACGGTGGCGAACGAGATGATCATCGATACGAACCAGGTGGTCGTGCTGGACATCCGCTCGGCGGACCTCTACCGCGGGCCGGAGGGGCACATCGCCGGCGCGATCAGCGCGCCCTTCGACACCATCGAGCGGCAGCTCCCCGAGCTGCTCCCCTATCAGGGCAACACGGTCCTGGTGTACGGCGAGAACGACACGGACGGCCCGCTCGCGGCAAAGCTGCTCAGCGTGGCCGGGTTCCGCAACGTGGTGACCATCGACGGCGGCATCAAGGCGTGGATTGAAAAGGGATACCGCACGGTTAATGCGCAGTGACATGAAGCGACTCCTCCTGGCCGCCGCTCTCGCCCTCCCCCTCTCCGCCCACGCCGCGCCTCCCGTCGACATGACCGCGCTCCGCGCCTATGTCACCAAGGCGATGACGCGCTGCCCCGACCCCATCCTGACCATCGAGCCGGTCAATCAGACCGGTCCGCAGAACTTCCTCATCTACGAGGCGAACCTCCGCTCCTCCGATGAGAACTGCAACACGCGCAAGTACGTGCTGTACTCGCCGACGACGCAGCAGGTGATCATCGGAACGATCATCGCCCTGCCGAACGACCCGCGGCCGGCCAGCGTCCGGGTCGCGGAGCAGACCTCCGAGATGATGAAGACGCCGATGCAGGCCACCGTCTCGCCGTTTCCGCTGCCGGACGGCATGAAGGCGGTGACCATCAGCAAGAACACGAACTACGGCCCGTTCGTCTACCACGCCTTCGTGGACGCCTCGGAGCGCTTCGTGATGGTCGGCTCGCGCGGCAACCTGCGCATCGATCCGGGCAAGACGCTGACGGAAAGCCTCGCCATCACCAACGGCATCCGCCGCGGCAACAAGACGGCCAAGGTGCAGATCATCGAGCTGTCCGACTTTCAGTGCCCCACCTGCTCCCGCGCCCACAAGAAGATCGAGCCGCTCATCGCGAAGAACCTCTCCCGGGTCGACTACACCCGCCTCGATCTCCCTCTCTTCGAGCATCACGAGTGGGCCGTGCAGGCCGCCCTCGGCGCGCGCGCCATCCAGCGCGTGGCGCCGGACAAGTACTGGACGTACGTCGACTACGTGTTCGCCAATCAGGAAGAGATCGGCAAGATGCCCTCCTTCGACAAGTTCTTCCAGAACTGGGTCGAGGACCACGACATCGACTGGAAGAAGGTGGCGACCCTGTACAACCTCCCCAGCGAGCGCGCCGCCATCCTCGACCAGGTCAGCCGCGCCTTCGACAACGGCATCAACTCCACGCCCACCTACATCGTGAACGGCCAGGTGATGGGCTTCGGCCCGGATGGGACGTTCACGTATGAGGCGATCAGGAAGGCGATCGAGGGGGCGGGGAAAAAGTAGTTGTTCCGCCCAACTGCAACGGCCGGCAGTTTCGCCAGCCGTTGCAGTTCCTTCTTCTTACATCTTCGGCAACTTGTACGAGATCGCGAAATGAGCGCTGACGCGATTACCGTCTTTGGCGGTCAGGAACTTTTCCTTGTTCGCAAAGGTGAGCGTGATCGGCAGCGAGAACGTATTCGTGAGCTCCTGGGTGTACGTCACTGATGCAACCAGCCGATCGTCCCGGTTCGGGTCTTTGTCGACGTTCTCGTAGCTTCCAGTGAAGTCGATGCGGCGCTCGTGGGAGCTCGTCGGAGGGTCGAGACGCTTGCCGACGCTCGCTGAGATGATCTGCGTGTCCGCTCGCTCCGTGCTCAGATTCACCGAGTATTGCGGCAGGACGATGGCATTGGCCTCCGTGCGCTGAACGTCGAGCGCGAAGGCGAAGCGAAGACCGCGATCTGCGCTCTTCACGTATTCCTCGAACCGCGTGAAGCACGCCTGGCTCTTCGGCGCCGGCTTCTCCAGCGCGTGCACCTCGTTGTCCAGGTCACGGAGATCGCAGTCTGCACGATTCTGCGCGAGGAACTTCGACAGGTTCTTCCCGCCCATTTCCCAGGTTCCCTTGATCGAGAATGCGTTCGCTCCAGCCAGGGAGTTGCGATCGTGATACGTCGCCGAAAAGTAGATCTGCTCCTGATTGTTCACGAGTTCCGCAAACGAGGTGAGCAATGCCTTTTCGGCTTGGCGGTCAGCCATCATCGCGAGAATCGCCGCCTCGAACGCCGCCAGCGCCTCCGGAGCCTTATCCCCCATGCTGGAGAACTTCGCGTGACTCTTTTTCACATCCTCCGGCGCGCCGGCCAATTTATCGGCTGCTCTGGCGAGGAGAACGAGACCATCCTCGTGAGGAGCATCGCGTTGAGGGAAGGGAGCGATGCGGCCCCAAGCAAGGGCATCGAAAACGTTACTGTTCATCGCCAGTTGACGTCCAAACCGCGCTGTCTGCGGGCTATACGTCGCGCTCGCCGTGATGTCATCGCCTTCGTCGAACGAGTCAAGGGTCGAGATGGCGGCGGCGTTCGTACCGAGAGCTGTCTTCAGCCCACTATCGAGCTCAGGCTTCGCGAAGATGCCTTGCAGCTTGACGACGTCGCCGGCGTGGAGCACGTTCACCGGAACGTTGTAGTCGACGGTGAACGCGCCGTTCTTTTGCGAGACCGCCGACGTCCCGAACTCCGCGGTGAAGAGACTCAGAAAATCGCGCAGTGTCGAGTTGCTGATGGTACTGAGATCGGGCTTGCCGGTGTTTGTGGTGGCGACCATTGCTTTCACCTCGTCGCCGACCTGCGTTGAGGCAGCGTGACCGGTGAGCGTCTCGAAGCACTCCTTGATGGTCTGGT
>DASYMJ010000364.1:0-9552 GCA_036009105.1 Thermoanaerobaculia bacterium
CTCCGGCAGCGGCGCATCGCGCGGCAGCACGGGCTGGAAGGAGGCGTCGTCGAAGAGGGAGCCGGACATATGGTTTTTGGTTGTTAGTTGTTGGTTGTTAGTAGAACGGGGTTGTCATTCTACGAACAACTAACAACCAACAACTAATAACTAGCGAAGCAATGCAAAATCCAGATTCCCCCCACTCACCACCACCGCCACCGGCCCCCGCGGCTTGATCCTCCCTGTCATCAGTGCGGCAATGCCGAGGGCGCCGGTCGGCTCGATGACCAGCTTCGTGCGGTACATGGCGAACTTCAGAGCCTCCAGCAGCACGTCATCGTCCACCGAGACCACGTCCTTGACCCGCTCCCGGATCATGGCGAAGTTGCGGTCGCCGATGCGCAGGGTGCGCGCGCCGTCGGCGATGGTGTTCGGCGGGTCGATGGTCACGATCCGGCCGCTGTGGAAGGAGCGCTCGCCGTCGTTGCCGGCGGCTGGCTCGACTCCATAGACGTCTTTCCCGTCGCCGACGCCGATCGAGGTGCCGGAGAGCAGCCCGCCCCCGCCCAGCGGCGTCACCACGCTGGCCACCTCCGGCCACTCCTCGGCGATCTCCAGCCCCACCGTGCCCGCCCCGGCGATGATCCGCCAGTCGTCGAACGGCGGCACCACCGCTGCGCCGGTCCGCTCCGCCACCTCGCGGGCCACGGTATCGCGGGTGGCGGATGTCACGCCGGCCGTGACCACCTCCGCACCGTAGGCGCGGGTGGCGTCGACTTTCGACTGCACCGAGTTCTCCGGCATCACGATGGTGGCCGGCATGCCGAGGAGGCGGGCGGCGAGGGCGACGCCCTGGGCGTGGTTGCCGGAGGAAAAGGCGACGACGCCGCGATGGCGATCCGCCTCGGGGATCTGGAGGAGGGCATTCATCGCGCCGCGGATCTTGAAGGAGCCGGCGCGCTGGAGGTTCTCGCACTTGAGGCGGACCTCCACCCCTATGATTTCGGAAAGCGAGCGGCTGGCGAGGAGGGGAGTGCGGTGGATGTATGGCTCGATGCGGGCAGCGGCCGCCTGGACGTCGTCCCGCGTCACCGCCGTACTGCTATTTGAAGAAATCACGAGGGTTAGTATAAACTGCCGAAAAACTTAGTAGTTCGCCGCGAGCGGCGAGGGTTTTTTGCGGCTAAGGTCATCTTCGGGTTGGTGGAGGTTGGGGTTATGTGGAGAAGGGTTACCCGCGGCCTGGTTCTCACCTTTTGCGCTGTGCTCGTCACGCCGGCGCTCCTCGCGCAGACAGAGTTCATCGGTGCGCTCGACGCGCCGGATCCGAACGTCACCCAGACGGGCGTCGTCCTGGTCAAGGGCTTCGCGCTGGATCAGCAGCAGATCACGAAGATCGAGCTCTTCGTGGACGATCAGTTCCAGCATCGCGCCAACATGTCGCTGCCTCGCATCGACGTCGTGGAGGCGTACCCGAACTGGCCCGGCATCCAGAACAGCGCGCCCGGCTTCCTCACCGGCTTCCTGGCCAGCCGCTTCTCCAACGGCCCGCACACGGTGGAAGTCCGCGTCTACACGAGCGACGGCCGAGTGATCCCGGTCGGGCGGCGCACGGTCAACATCGACAACACCCAGAACCAGTCGCCGTTCGGTCAGATCGACCAGCCGGATGCGGCCGGCATCACGAACTTCGCCGGCTCGTTCCCGGTGGTCGGCTGGGCCACCGATACGGACGGCATCCAGCGGGTGGACGTGCAGATCGATGACGGCAACCTGCAGTCCGCTCTCTATGGCGACGCCCGGCCGGACGTCGGCAACACCTTCCCCGATTTCCCGGCCGCCCTCTTCTCCGGCTTCATCGCCAACGTCGATACCACGCGCGTGCAGGACGGCGTGCACGTGCTCACCGTCCGCGCCACCGACCGCCTCGGCGTCTCGCGCATGATCGGCCGCCGCACGGTGCAGATCCTCAATTCCGAGAACAACCTCAAGCCCTTCGGCTACCTCGACGAGCCGAAGCGCGACACGGTGCTCTACGGCACCCGCTGCGGCGCGGTGCCGGTGATCATCTCGCCGCCGGTCAACCCGCAGTCGCACATCACGCCGATCCGCGGCTGGGCTCTCGACCTCGGCACGCGCATCGATCTCGGCCGCGTCTCGTACGTCGAGCTGATGATCGACGGCGTGCGCTGGATCTCCACCGACGACTGCGGATTCAACCCGATCTTCGGCAATTACACGAACTGCTACGGCCTGCCGCGCTTCGACGTGGAGCGCTTCTATCCGAACTATCCGGACTCGCCGCGCGCCGGCTTCATGTTCACCCTCGACGTCGGCGCGCTCTTCGCCCTCGGCGTCCGGCCGGGCAACCATGTGCTGAAGGTGCGGGTGGGCGACCAGCAGCAGACCTTCGCCGACATCCCCGGCCCGCAGGGCATCCCGGTCTTCTTCACCTGCGCGGACATCGACCACGACTTCGCCGCCGTCGGCTTCATCGACATCCCGACGACGTTCGACTACGTGAAGGGCGACGTGGTCTTCCAGGGCTGGGCCGTGGACGAGAACGGCGGCATTTCGGCGGTGGAGATGATCGTGGACGGCAACTACGTCGGCGCCGCGCAGGTCGGCTTCCCCCGCCCCGACGTGCTCGAGTCGAACCCGCAGCTGTTCAACTTCCAGGCGGCCAACTCCGGCTGGCGCTTCACCATGAACACCCGCCTGCTGAGCAACGCCCGCCACCGCCTTACCGTGCGCGTGCTCGACCAGCAGGGCAACCGCTCGGAGATCGGCTCGGTCGACTTTTACGTGCAGAACCCCACGGGGCCGACCGCGCCGTAAAGGGCAGTTACCGGTTACTGGTTGCTGGTTGCTGGTAGAGATATCGGCAACCAGTTTTTTTTGATGTGAGAGTCGAGCGCACTGGTTCCGCCGCCTTCGCCGCTCAGTTCGAGAGCGAGCAGGAGGTTCGCCAGGAGCATCGCGTCAATCTGTCGCAGGGCGCGCTGCTGCTTCCGACCGGCGAGACCGTCCCGCTCCACGCGACGCTCCTCATCACGCTGCGCGGCCCCGGGGGAGGAGAAGCGCAGATCCGGGCCACGGTGGTTGCGGCGCTGCCGGACGGAATCGCGCTGGCCATCGAGGGGAACGGGGACGAGCTCCTGCAGCGGCTGCTGGCCCGGGAATCAAAGAATCAGACCGCCTGGGATCGCATGCGCGCGCTCTCCCAGATGGAAAAGCTCCTGCTGGCGGTCAAGGCCGAGCGGTCGGAACGCGCGCTGCTCCTGCAGGACAACGACCCGCGCGTGCTGCTGTCTCTGCTGCGCAACCCGCGGCTCACCGTGGACGAGGTGGCGCGCATGGCCAAGTCGGCGTTCCTCACCTACCAGGTCGCGGAGGTGATCATGAAGGCGGCCCAGTGGATGTCCAGCCTCGACGTGCGCCTGGCGCTGATCCACAACCCGAAGACCCCTCCCGCCTTCGCGCTGCGCATCCTGCCCACGCTTCCCGAGGCGGAGGTGCGCGCCATCGCCCGGGCCGGAACGAACATGGCGCTCAAGCAGGCCGCGGTGCGGCGGCTGCAGGGCCGCTAGTCTCTACGTCCCGCGCGTCTCGTCCGGATGCCAGTCGATCACGGTGGCCACGCCTTTCTCGCCGCACACCCACACGTTCGCCCGCTTGCCCTTGCCGACGCGTTTCCAGTCGGAGGAGCGCATCGGCTCGCCGTCGAGGAGATAGCGGGGGGCGGGGGAGACGGCGGTCTCGGTGGTGTCCCAGTCGGTGGCGATGGTGATGGTCGTCTTCGACCTGGTGCGCGTGAAGCGAGTGACGCGGCCGCTGTAGAGCGTCAGCTGGTTGCGGTCGCAGGTGACGCCGGCCGGCGGGCGAAGGCGGCCGCCGCGGGCGGCGCCGGGAGGATCCTCGTTCACCACGGGCGGCTCGTGGTTGTCGCTCTCGGTCGGCAGCCCGGCGGCGGTCCAGGCGTTCATGCCGCCCTGCAGAGCGGCGGCGCGCTCGATGCCCGCCTTCTGCAGGGCGACGACCGCGGAGACGCTCAGCTCATCGTGCGAACAGGTGCAGTAGGTCACGATCAGCTTGTCCTTCGGCAGCTCCGAGGCCCGCGCGGCGATCGTGCCGAGGGGGATGGAGACCGCGCCGGCGATGCGCTGCAGCTCGAAGGGCACCTGGCCGCGGACGTCCACCAGCACGGCGTCGTTCCGGGCCAGCAGGGAGCGCGTCTCCTCGACCGTCACCCGTGCGACGGCGTCTTCCGGATTGGGAACGGCGGTGGAGGCGGCGAGCAAGAGGGCGACGAGGAAGTACATGGTTTCTCCCCAAACGCGAGGGCGCCGGCATTTCTGCCGGCGCCCGAACCGTGAAGCGTGGGATGGCGATTACAGGCCGCGGTAGGTCGCGGACTGGGTGTCGGCGCGCTGCGCCTGGCCGGCCGTGAACTTGTACATGCAGGAGTCGGTCGAGTAGTCCATGAAGTTCTCGACAGGGTCGCGGCCCGTGGAGGGGCAGGTGTCGATGACCGGACAGCCGGAGGCCGGGTTCTTCTCGGCCGGGGTGTCGGCGACCTGGTCGTTCGAGGTGCTGCAGCCGCCCTGGAACGTGTGGTAGAGGCCGACCCAGTGGCCGACTTCATGCGTCGCCGTGTCGCCGAGGTTGTACGGCGAGGCGGAGCCGCCCGGGATCGAGGCGTTGAGGCAGACCACGCCGTCCATC
This sequence comes from Thermoanaerobaculia bacterium, assembly GCA_036009105.1. GTDB lineage: Bacteria > Acidobacteriota > Thermoanaerobaculia > Gp7-AA8 > Gp7-AA8 > JAFAVZ01. Next base: position 4,708 of record DASYMJ010000364.1, read on the forward strand.
AGCGGAGCGGAGGAGTAGTCGGAGGGGAAGGTGGCCCAGCCGAGCAGGCCGCCGCCCATGTTGTTGAAGTAGAGGTTCAGGTCCTTCGCCGTGCCGCGGTGCAGCGCGTTCTTCATGCTGCGCTCGGCCGTGGTGCCGGGCGTGGCGGTGTAATAGGTGCTGTTGTTCGTGTAGTCGGTGGAGACGAGCGTGAAACGGAACGGGGTGTTGTAGCCGCCGGTCACGCCGCCGAAGCTGTCGTTCATCACCTTGATCTGGTTGGCGATCTGGGTGGCGGTGAGGTTGCCCGCCGTGCCGGCCGAGTTGCGGATGACGTGGACGTAGACGCGCACCGTGACCGAGCCGCCGGCGCGGACGTCTTCCATGGGGGTGAGGTCGCCGAAGCGGAGCGCCGCGGACGGATCCTGCCGGGCCCGCATCGCGGCGGTGTGCTCTTCGATGGCCTGGATCTCGGCCTGGTCCAGGTTGCGCGTGCCGCACATCCGGGCCCAGATGCCGTTGCCGCCGCCCTGGCGGATGGTGTTCAGGTCGGCGCCGTCGCCGAAGTCATGCTGCGCGAAGGCGCTGGTGGCCAGAAGGGAAAGGGCCGCGAAGGCGAGGGTCGAGACTCTACGATGCATTCACATTCTCCTGTCGGTTGTCTGAACTGCGTGTGACCGACCCAGGAGCAATGCGACTGCCACGCGCCAGCAAGCGCTAAGTTGTTGATTCCAATGGCGGTCTACGAAAATCGTGGGTCAAAATTAGCGCCGTGGGTGGATGGCCGAAAAATAATCGACCCACGAAGGCGGACGTTTCTGACCCATGTAATGTAGGGCCGGCTCTCAGCCGGCCCAATCATCAACGAATCGCCGGGGCCGGCTGAGAGCCGGCCCTACATCTCAGAACAGCTTCAAAAACACCACGTTCGCCACGAACCCGTCCTGCGCGTTCCGGCCCACCGTCTTGCCGATGTCCAGCCGCAGCAGCGTCCCGTAGGGGCCGACCGTCTGGCCGGCGATGCCGATGCCCTGGAACGGCTCCCGGGCGTAGCCGGCCGTCTTGTCGTCGAGCAGGCCGTGATCGTAGAAAGCCTCCAGGCGCAACTGGTCGGAGAGCACGAAGCCATACGAGACGTGGGCCAGGATGGCCCGCTCCGCGCGCACCGAGCCGGACTCGATGCCATGGATGCGCTGCGCGCCGAAGAAGCCGAGCTCGTACTTGGAGAAGCGGTCGAGGCGCTGGCCGTCGAGATAGTTCACGCCGAAGGAGAGGCGCTGGAACTTGGGCAGATAGAAGCTCTTGCCGAACGAGCCGCCGAAGTGGGTGAAGGAGCGCTGGTCCTCGCTGTACTCGGCGAGGTTGCCCCACGGCTGCCACGTCGTCCGGCGCGTGTAGTCGTAGAACGCCGTCACCGTATAGCCCCAGCGCGAGTACTGCGCGTCGACGGAAGGCGAGAGCTCGAACGTATCGGCGGGGATCACGAAGTTCGCCGCCGTGTCCTCCGCGCGCTGATAGGTGTTGTGTCTTGCGCCGAGGGCGAAGTCGATCTTGCCGAAGCCGAAGACAGGATGGCCGGCGCGGAGGTAGAGCCCGAGCGGCACCGACTTTACCGCCTCCCCCTTCTGCTCCTCGCCGCCGCGGAAGATGCTGTTCGTGGTGGGGATGGCGATGCCGAAAAAGTCGACGCCGACGTTCGTGCGCGTGTTCGCCACGTTCGGATGCGTCGCGTTGGCGGCGAGGATCACGCCGGCGAAGAAGACGTTCGTCTGGATGCCGCGGTTCGCCAGATTGAAGTTGAAGTAGTCGATGCCGCCCAGCGGCACGACCGGGTAATCGAGCCCGTTGTCGTGATGCACGCCGCCGAGCATGAAGACCTGCGAGGTGTCGTAGCCTTCCTTCACCACCCGCTCGCCGCTGCCGCGCTTCTCCAGGTACCGCAGCCCCGCCTCGGTCTCCCGGACCATGCGCGCATCCGAAGCCCGCGCCTCGGTCAATCTGCGGTCGTAATCCTCCGGGTTGATGCGGAAGTTCGACAGCTCCGTCGAGCGCAGCACCACGCTGGCCCGGCCGGCGGCGGAGATCACCTGCTGGGCGTTCACGTCGAGCGGCAGCCAGATGATGGAGCGCGGGTCGGTCCTGCCTACATCGGCCACGCTGAGCGGCGCGAAGCCGTCGCGCGCGAACGGCTGAAAGTCGACCCGCTCCTCGTTGGAGAGTACCTCGCCGGTGAGGTTGAGCTGCACCAGGTTGATGCGGATGCGGGCGAAGGTGCGCGCATCGATCCACACCGTGCCGCGATAGAGCGGCAGCTCGGCCGGCGCGTTCGGCGGCGGCTCGAAGCGCACTTCGTAGACCTTGTAGCCGCCGAGCTCCGTCTCCCGGACGAGCTGGTAGCGGTATTCGTTGGTGAGGTGGATGTCGAGCGGCAGCTGCGTCACCTTCTCCGGCTGGATGAGCGGCAGCTCGGGGATGCGCCCGTACTTCCAGCGCACGCCGTTGAGGAAGAAGTCCTGCCACACCCAGTCGGCCCGGCCGTGGCGGTCGGAGAAGTAGTCGCCGGCGATGGCCGCCTCGATCCCTTCGCCGCCCTGCAGGTTGAAGCGCAGCTTCGTGGTGTTGCGGGCGATGTAGCGCGGCTCGACCGACTCCTGGAACGACTTGTACGCCTGGTGATTGCGGATGATCTCTTCCACGGTGATGCCGCGCTTGGTCGCGATGTCGATCGATTCTTTCGTCACGTTCGCGTCGATCTTCTCGGAGTGATTGAGAGCAAACGCGAACGGCTGGCGCGCGGCCTGTGCGCCGATGAGGAAGCGGCCGCCCTTGCTGCCGACGTCCGTCACGGCGCGCTCGCCCGCGGCGTCGATGCGCTTCGGATCGATGAAGCGGTCGCCGGGGAGGGAGACGATGGTGGGCGCGGCGGCGTCGCCGCGCGGGATGACCATGGTGCGCAGGTCTTCGCCGCGGACGAAGGTCAGCACCGGCATGGCGACGGCGTTGCCTTTCGCATCGAGCACGGTGGTTTGCGAAGTGGCGTCGTAGGCCCAGTCGCCGGCCAGCGCGGCGTCGAAGCTGGCCAGCGCGGCGAGCGTCGCCGCGTCGCTGGTGCCGGCCAGGTAGGCGCGCGTGGCGCCGTCGGCGATTGCCTGCCCGAGGTCGTAGAGCGTGTTCGGGGACTGGGGAGGAACGATGGCGTACACCTTCTTCGCCGGATCGTTCTCGAGGAGCCAGGCGACGGCCGGCTTCACATCACCCTCCACCAGCAGGACGTCAAAGTACGTCTGCACGCCGGTCTGGTAGAGCTTCCTCAGGTCGTCCAGCGAGGTCGGTGCGAGCGCGATGCGCGCCGCGGCGTTCTGCCCCTGCGCGGCGACCGAAATGCGCTTGATGGCGTAGGCCGCGGTCTGCGCGTCCGGCGTGCGAGCGGCGACGCCCAGCGCATCGAACGGGCCGTGCAGGCGCGCCCACTCCACGATGGAGCTCGTGTGCGCCTCGACCTCCAGCAGCGGATCCTTGTCCGGGTCGACGCCGTACTCCACGATCAGCGTCACCTTCCGCCGCTGTTCCGGCGTCAGCGCGTCGAAGGCCGCGCCGCGGGCGGCCAGCTCGTTCTGCGCCACGCGCACCAGGAGCGGTACGGGCGTGGGCGGAACGGCGGCCAGATCGGAGGCCGCGCCCACGCAGAGCGCGCACTCTTTTTTCGCCCCGTCGGCGGCGAAGAGGGGGAGGACGAGAAATTGCAGAAGGAGGGCGGCAACCGCGAGTTTTCGCATGGTGACTCCGGAGAGGAGGAGATCCGATTCAGACGCCGCATGAAACGCGGCGCGCGGAGCCGAAAATTGCCGAGTTCGAAGGGGACGCTCTTCTTCAATCCGTCGTCGGGCGTCAAGGTCCCGGCCGCCGAGCTGCTCGCCTTCCAGGAAGCGGCGCGCGAGGCCGGCCTGGATGTGATCCGCCTCACGCGCGAGGTGAACTGCGCCGAGACCATCCGCGAACGGATGGAACGCGGCCAGCGGCTGTTCATCGCGGCCGGCGGCGACGGCACGATCAACCACGTGATGCAGCCGCTCGTCCACACCGAAGCCGTCCTCGGCGTCATCCCGGCCGGCACCTACAACCACTTCGCCCGCGACCTGGGCATTCCCCTCGACTGGCGGCAGGCGCTCGAGGTCGCCCTCACCGGCGCGCTGCAGCAGATCGATACCGGCCGCATCAACGACCGCTTCTTCGTCAACAACGTCTCACTGGGCCTCTACCCCGAGCTGGTGGCAAAGCGCGAGGAGCGCGGCCGCGACTATCCGCGCTGGAAAGCGCGCTTCTGGGCTGCGTACCACATCTTCCGCAAGTACCCGCACGTGACGGTGACGGTGGAGACCGAGCATCACCACGACGTCCTGCGCACGCACGTCTTCATGGTGTCGAACAACTCGTACGACCTCTCCCGCGTCGGCATCGAGGCGCCGCGCGCGACGCTGAGCGAAGGGCGGCTCTCCGTCTACTGGCTGCCCCACCTGCGCCGCCTGGCGCTGATGCGCTTCGCCGCGCAATACCTGGCCGGCCGGGTGCGCGAGGCGCCCGGTTTCCGCTCCTTCCGCACCGCCCGCATGAAAGTGCAGACCCCCCGCGATCACCTCCACCTCGGCATCGACGGCGAGGTGCTGACCATGCAGACGCCGCTGGTGATCACGACGGTGCCGCAGTCGTTGGTCGTCCGCGTGCCGCGGACGTAGTTGTCAGTTGTCACTGGTCGGTTGTCTGTGCCTTTCGTTCTACTGACAACCGACAACTGACAACCGACAACTTGATATCGTTCCCGCCATGGGCATCTTCGACACCGTGATCGCCGCCGACGTGCAGGCGCTG
>DASYMJ010000365.1:0-7705 GCA_036009105.1 Thermoanaerobaculia bacterium
TGATCAGGATCGAGGTCGGCAGCCAGGGATAGCTGAACGTCTGCGTCTTGCGCATCTCGTGGCCGACGATCCCGCCGTAGGAAACGGTGCGGCGGACCGCGTCCCCCATCACCACGCCGACGATGTTGCCCGCGCCGACGAACTCGACCACGCCGCGCGAGGGATGGATGCGGGCCACGGCCATCGCCGCGCCGCGCGTGGCGCGCAACGCGCCGTGCGCATCGAGCATCATCTCGCTCACTTCGCGGCCGGGGCGCGTGCGCACGGAACGGATCGCCTCGCGCGCGGCCGCCGCCGCCATCGGACCGTGCCCCAGACCGTCCGCCACCACGATGGTCAGCTGATCGTCGCCGCCGCGCATTGCGGTCCAGGCGTCGCCCGGCTCTTCCTCCCCCGGCATGGCCACGCAGAGGCCGGCCACCTCGACGCGCGGCGCCCGCTCGGGAACGGTGGAGCGCGGCCGGCGCGCCTCGTCCTCGATGCGGCACGTCAGGACGGTGCCTTTGCCTTGAACGGTCCAGATGTCGAACATGCAGGCCGCGCGCTGGATGGCGCCCAGGCCGTTGCCGTGGCTGCCGGCGGTGGAGAAGCCGTCGCGCATGGCACCGGTTACGTTCGCGATGCCCGGCCCTTTGTCCATGGAGATGACGGAGAGCATGTGCGGCTGCTCTTCGTCCGAGGCGAAGGCGATGGAGCCGCCGCCGGCGTGCTTGATCAGGTTGGTGGCCAGTTCGGTGGCGACGAGGCCCGCCTTGCCGACCGCGGTCTCGCTCATGCGCAGCGCCTCGGCGCAGGACTGCGCGTGGCGGCGCGCGTCGGCGACGCCGCTCGCGTCGTTCACGGCGACCAGCGCCGAGGAGCGGATCACGCCGATCCTTTCCAGCGGGTGATGGTCACCCGCGTGCCTTCCCCCGGCTTCGACGCGATGTCGAACTCGTTGGAGAGCCGCCGCGCACCGCCCAGCCCGAGGCCCATGCCGTTCCCGGACGTGAAGCCGTCTCGCAGCGCCTGCTGGATGTCGGCGATGCCCGGCCCCTGGTCCTCGAAGACGAGGCGCAGCCCTTTGCGGCCGTTCTCGTGCGTCACGATCTGGAGGCGCATCACGCCGCCGCCGCCGTAGTCCACCATGTTGCGCGCCAGCTCGCTGGCCGCGGTGACGATCTTCGTCTGTTCGATGAGGGTGAACCCGAGATCGACCGCCCACTTCCGCACCGCATGCCGCACCCCGACCACCTCGGACGACTTGCGGACAGGGATCGTTTCAGAATTCGAATTCTCCACCCGCCGTCCCTTCCGCTTCCGCCGCCTCGCTGCGCAGCAGCTCCATGCCCCGCTCGATGTTCAGCGCCGAGCGCACCCCTTTCAACGACAGCCCGAGCTCGACCAGGGTGATGGCCACGGCCGGCTGCATGCCCACCACCACCGTCTCCGCATCGAGGATGCGGGCCATGGCCGCGGTGTTGGCCAGCATCCGCCCGATGAACGAATCGACCACGTCGAGGGAGGAGATGTCGATCAGCACGCCTTTCGCGTTGTGCTTGACGATCTGCGTGGTGAGGTCGTCCTGCAGGCCGAGCGCGGTGCGGTCGTCCATGTCGACCTGGATCGACACGAGGAGGAACCGCCCCATCTTGAGAATCGGAATGCGTTCCATGGTCACTCGCTCTTCTGCTGCTGCGCCGCCGCGGGGCGGCGGGTCACCATGAGGCCGATCCGCTGCAGGGCGATGGCGAAGGCATCCGCGACGGTGGCCTTGGTGATGACGTCGTTGATCTCCACGCCGAGGTGGACGATGGTCTGGGCGATCTGGGGACGGATGCCGCTGATGATGCAGTCGGCGCCCATCAGGCGCGCCGCGGCCACGGTCTTGAGGAGGTGCTGCGCCACGAGGGTGTCGACCACCGGCACGCCGGTGATGTCGATGATGGCGATGGAGGAGCCGGTGTCGACGATGGCCTGGAGCAGGCTCTCCATCACCACCTGCGTGCGCGCGCTGTCCAGGGTCCCGATGAGCGGCAGGGCCAGGACGCCGTGCCACAGCTGCACGACCGGCGTGGAGAGCTCGAGCAGCTCCTGCTGCTGCCGGGCGATGATCTCTTCCCGCCCCTTCTGATAGATCTCCGTGGTGAGGAGCCCCAGCCTGTCGAGCAGCTCGCTGGTGCCCCAGGTCGCATCGGACAACTGCGCCGAATCGCTCTCCAGACGCGAGCGGAGCTGCTGGAAGAGCGGCTGCTTGAGGGAGAAGACGAAGGTCGCCGTCTCGGTCGGGGTGAATCCCTGGCGCGCCCGCGACCGCGAGACGCCGTTGAGGAACTCGCGGACAGGAGCCCACGCGTCGGAGGTCAGCACGTCGGACACCGAGCCCGCCGCCAGCGCCTTGGAAAGGGCGCGCAGGAACTCGCGCGACTGCTCCTCCAGCTCTCCGCTCTTCAGCAGGTCCTTGCGGATCGCGAGGTCCTGCTGCTGCAGGCGCAGCCACTCGCCGAGCACCTCCTGCCCCGATTCGCGGACCACTCCCGCGAGGATGTCGTTCATCGTGTCAGCCATCAAATCGCTCCTTCGAAAGAGTGAGACCGAAGATCACGTCATTAGAGCAAGGCACAGGCCATCATGTCGAAGCTGCCTGCGGTACCATCCCCCACCCATGCCTCAGCCCCGCTACATCACCATCCATGGGCACTTCTACCAGCCGCCGCGCGAAAACGCGTGGCTGGAAGCGGTCGAGACGCAGGACTCGGCGCACCCGTTCCACGACTGGAACGAGCGCATCACCGCGGAATGCTATGCCCCCAACGCCTCCGCGCGCATCCTCGACGCGCGGGACCGCATCCTGCGCATCGTCAACAATTACACCTCCATCAGCTTCAACTTCGGGCCGACCCTCCTCAGCTGGCTCGCCTCCCGCTCGCCCGACACCTACCAGGCGGTGATCGAGGCCGATCACGCCAGCCGGCGCCGCTTCGGCGGCCACGGGTCGGCCATCGCTCAGGCGTACAACCACATGATCCTGCCCCTGGCCAACGCGCGCGACCAGCGGACCCAGGTCCGCTGGGGCAGCCGCGATTTCCAGTCCCGCTTCGGCCGCAAGCCGGAGGGGATGTGGCTGCCGGAGACGGCGGTGGACACGCCGTCGCTGGAGGCGCTCGCCGGGGAGGGAATCGCGTTCACCATCCTCGAGCCGCATCAGGCGCGCACGGTCTCCGGCGATCCGATCGATCCGACCATGGCCTACCGCTGCGCGCTGCCGTCCGGACGCTCCATCGCCATCTTCTTCTACGACGGGCCGATCTCGCGCGCCGTCGCGTTCGAGAATCTCCTCGCCCGCGGCGAGAACCTCGCCCATCGGGTCATCGGCGCCTTCTCCGACGGGCGCAAGCATCCCCAACTGGTGAACATCGCCACGGACGGCGAGACGTACGGCCATCACCACCGCTACGGCGACATGGCCCTCGCCTACGCGCTGCGCTACATCGAAGACAACGAGCTGGCCACGATCACGAACTACGGCCGGTTCCTGGAGCTCCATCCGCCCGCCGAGGAGGTGGAGATCGTGGAGGAGACGGCGTGGAGCTGCGCGCACGGCCTGGAGCGCTGGCGCAGCGACTGCGGCTGCAACACCGGCGCGGGCCCGGACTGGAACCAGCGCTGGCGCGATCCGCTCCGCCGCGCGCTGGACTGGCTGCGGGACGAGGTGGCGACGATCTTCGAGACGAAAGGGGCCGCCGTGCTCCGCGATCCATGGGCCGCGCGGGACGAGTACATCGACGTGCTCCTCGACCGCTCCGAGGATCGCGTGCGCTGGTTCCTGCAGGAGCATCAGCACGCCGGCGAGGCGAGCACCGCCCTCGACCTGCTGGAGATGCAGCGCAACGCGATGCTGATGTACACCTCGTGCGGCTGGTTCTTCAACGACCTCTCCGGCATCGAGACGGTGCAGGTGCTGCAGTACGCCTGCCGGGTGCTGCAGCTGGCGGAGAGCCTCTCCGGCCGCGCCCTGGAGGCGCAGTTCCGCGACCGCATCGCCGAGGCGCAGAGCAACCTGCCCGATCGCGGCGACGGCCGGCAGATCTACGACCGGGAGGTCGTCCCCATGCGCCTCGACCTCCGCCGCGTCGCCGCGCACTACGCGGTCGCCTCGCTCTTCGACCACTTCGAAGAGGAGGCGGACGTCTACTGTTACCGCATCAAGCGCCATGACTTCGAGCTGCAGCGCGCCGGCCGCGCGCGCATGGCCGTGGCCTCCATCACGGTGACCTCGCTCGTGACGCGCGAATCCGCCTCGTTCGAGTTCGCCGTCCTCCACCTCGGCGAAACGGAGCTGACCGGCGGCGTCCGCGCCACGAATGCCGTCTCCGATTACGAGACGGCCAAGAAGGCGCTCGATGATGCCCTGCAGCCGGGCGGCCTCCCCTCCGTGATCCGCCTGCTCGACCGCTTCTTCGCCGAGACGCCCATCTCCATCCGCGCCCTCTTCCGCGACGAGCAGCGCCGCATCCTGAACATCATCTGCGACGCCACGCTCCAGGAAGCGGAGTCGGCCCTCCGCTCGCTGCACGAGCGCTACGACCCGCTCATGCGCTTCCACACCCGCCTCGGCATCCCGCTGCCGAAGGTGCTGCAGACCGCCGCCGAGTTCGACGTCAATCTGCAGGTGCGCCGCCTCGCGGGCGAGGAGACCATCCCCCTCGCCGAGCTCGAGGCGCGGCTGCGCGAGGCGCAGGAGGAGCGCATCCCGCTCGATGAGACGACGCTGATGGCCATCACCACGGCCATCGAGCGCTACGCCTCCCGCTTCGCCGACGATCCGGCGAACGTCGACCTGCTGGAGGGTCACCGCAGCCTGGTCGGCCTCGTCCGCTCCATGCTGCTGCCGGTGAACCTGCGCAAGCCGCAAAACGACTACTACCGCATGATGACTACCATCCGCCCGGCCGTCGCCTCGCACGCCGGCAACGGCTCCTCCGACGCCAACCGCTGGCTGCAGCTCTTCGACTCGCTCGGCGAGCAGCTGTCCATCAGCCCCGAGGCGGGAGGCTGAGCGTGCCGCATACCTCCGAAGCCGTGGCGTATGACCGGCCGCGCGCCGCCGGCGTGCTGCTCCATCCGACCTCGCTGCCCGGGCGCTACGGCGTGGGCGACCTGGGCGACGAGCTGATCGCGTTCCTCGACTGGGCGGCCGGCGCCGGCATGCACATCTGGCAGACCCTCCCACTCAATCCGCCCGGCTACGGCAGCTCGCCTTACGGCTGCCTCTCGTCCTTCGCCGGCAATCCTCTGCTCATCTCGCCCCAGCGGCTGCTGCAGGAAGGGCTGTTGCCGGAGGAGCCGATCGAGGCCGTGCCGCCGTTCGCGAATGATCGCGTGGAGTTCGATCGGGTGGCGGAGTACAAGGCGCGCCTGCTGCGCATCGCCTTCGAGAACTTCGCCGATGCCGAGGCGATCGCGGCGTTCGCGGAGGAGCAGCGGCACTGGCTGGAGGACTTCGCGCTCTTCATGGCCCTGAAGCAGCGCGCGGACGGCGCGCCGTGGTGGAAGTGGGAGCGCAAGCTCGCCCAGCGCGAGCCGCGCGCCCTGGAGAAGGCGCGCGCCGAGCTCGCGGACGCGGTGGCGTTCCACCGGTTCGTGCAGTTCCTCTTCTGCCGGCAGTGGCGCGCGGTGCGGGAGGCGGCCGCGGCGCGCGGCATCCGCATCCTCGGCGACGTGCCGATTTACGTCGCACACGACAGCGCGGACGTCTGGGCCAACCGCGACCTTTTCCAGCTGGACGGGCGCGGCGAGCCGACCGTGGTGGCCGGCGTGCCGCCCGACTACTTCAGCGCCACCGGCCAGCGCTGGGGCAATCCGCTCTACCGCTGGGACGTGCTGCGCGAGCGCAACTACGACTGGTGGATCGCCCGGGTGAAGGCCAACCTGCAGCTGGCGGACTTCATCCGCCTCGATCACTTCCGCGGCTTCGCCGCCTATTGGGAGATCCCCGCCTCCGAGCCGACCGCCATCCACGGCCGCTGGATGCCCGGCCCCGGCCTCGCCCTCTTCGATGCGCTGCGCTCCGCCCTGGGCGACCTGCCGCTGGTCGCGGAAGACCTGGGGTTCATCACGCCGGAGGTGCACGAGTTGCGGCGCGCGGTGGGCCTGCCGGGGATGAAGATCCTGCAGTTCGGCTTCGGCCAGGCGGACAGCCCGCATCTGCCCCATCGCTACGAGCCGGCCACGGTGGTCTACACCGGCACGCACGACAATGACACCGCGCGCGGCTGGTTCGCCGCCGCGGACGAGGAGGAGCGCCGCTTCGCCGCCACCTACCTCGGCACCGACGCCGAAGAGGCGATCCCCTCCGCCATGATCCGCGCGGCGTACACCTCGGTCGCCGAGATCGCCATCGTCCCGGTGCAGGACATCCTCGGCCTGGGCAGCGAGGCGCGCATGAACCGCCCCGGCGCCGAGCACGACAACTGGTCCTGGCGCATGCGCCACGGCGCGCTGACCGCCGAACACGGCGCGCTGCTGCACCGCCTGGCCTCGATCAGCGGCCGCCTCTGATGCCGACCATCCTCACCCACCCCGCCGCCGCGTTGCTACCACTCGGCAAAGACGTCGTTCACCGGGATGGGAAGGTTCGGGAAGAAGGCTGAGGTGAGGGTGTCGCCCAAGCCGGCGTCGTTGACGAGCTCGAGCCGGTCGTTCTTGCGCAGATAGACGCGGACGCGGTTGCGCGGCGGATCGACAATCCAGTACTCGGCGACGCCGAATTCCTGATAGCGCCGCAGCTTGAGCACCTCGTCCCTGCGGCCCGTCTCCTGCGAAAGCACCTCGATCACGAAGTCGGGCGTCCCCTGCACGTTCTTGTTCGTCATGACCGCGGCATGCTCCTCCGTGATGTAAAGGAGGTCCGGCTGGACGACGTCGATGTTCGAGAGCACGACGTCGACCGGAGCGTAGAAAAGCTCGCCGCAACGCCGCGCGCGTACGTAAGGAGCGATGATGAGAAAAAGGTTACCGGAGATCCTCTGGTGCCGCAGCAGTGGCGCAGCGTTCAAGAACAGCTCCCCCTCGACGATCTCGTACCGCTGGCCCTCGTCATCCGGAAGGAGGAGGTAGTCCTGGTAGGTCCATTTCTTCGAAGGAGAAGGCGCGACGGTCATGGCAACCTCATTTTAGCTCCAGCATTGCCACCGGAAAGGTCGCAAAAATCTCGGCCAGACGCAGCTTCTCCCCCTCCACCACCTCCCCCGTGAACGCGTTGCGCCAGCGTCCGCCGACGTCCAGCGTCTCGTCGCCCCACACCTCGCCAATGGGCGGTTTGCCAACCTCGGTGAGGCGGGTGGGGAAGCGGGGGGCGGCGATGAGGACGTCGTCGCCGCGGAGGAACGATACGAGGTGCGGTGAGCTCGAGGACACGGCGTGATACGAGCCGCGGCGGAACGTCTCCGCGTGGCGGGCCCGGACCTCGAGGGCGCGCCAGGTGGTGAAGAGCTTGACCCGGCCGTCGAACCAGCGGCGGAGCATCGTCTTCATGTCCAGCGCACCGCGAGCCTCGGCGGTCTTCACCTTGCGCAGCAGAGAGGCGCGCCGCTCGTAGTCGACCGGCCGCCGGTTGTCCGGATCGACCAGGCTGAAGTCCCACAGCTCTGTCCCCTGATAAAAGTCCGGCACGCCGGGCGAGGCGAGCTTGAGCACGACCTGCGAGAGGCCGTTGAGGAACCCG
>DASYMJ010000366.1:0-7348 GCA_036009105.1 Thermoanaerobaculia bacterium
GCCGGCCGCCCATGCTCCGCGCGGCCGGCACGATGGAGACCATCCGCTACCGGCTGGTGACCGAGGCCGATTTCGTCGACATGCTGGAGCCGGTGACGCCGACCCGGGTGTGGGAAGACTTCAAGCGCGGCGGCGATGCCGACTATTCGTACGAGATCCCGGACGTGGCGCGCTTCCGGGTCAACCTCTTCCGCCAGCAGCGCGGCGCGGGCGCGGTCTTCCGGGTCATCCCCTCCAAGATCATGACCCTCGAGCAGCTCGGCCTGCCCGACCAATTGCGGCGCATCGCGCAGCTGCGCAGCGGCCTGGTGCTCGTCACCGGGCCGACCGGCTCCGGCAAGTCGACCACGCTGGCTGCGATCATCGACCTGATCAACGACACCCGCTCGCTGCACATCATCACCATCGAAGACCCGATCGAGTTCGTCCATCCGAACAAGAAGTGCCTCATCCATCAGCGCGAGATCGGCAGCCATGCCAAGTCGTTCGCCGAGGCTTTGAAGGCGGCGGGGCGGGAAGATCCGGATCTCATCCTGGTCGGCGAGATGCGCGACCTGGAGACCATCTCCATGGCCTTGTCGGCGGCGGAGCGCGGCACGCTGGTCTTCGGCACGCTGCACACGAACAACGCGGCCAAGACGATGGACCGCATCATCAGCGTCTTCCCGGCCGGCGAGCAGGAAGGGATCCGCAACGTCCTGGGCGAAACGATCCGCGCGGTGGTCGCGCAGCAGTTGTTGCCGAAGATCGGCGGCGGCCGCGCCGCGGCGCTGGAGATCCTCTTCGCCTCGCCCGCCATCGGCAACATGATCCGGGAAGGCAAGACCCCGCAGATCACCAGCGCCATCCAGACCGGCGTGAAGGAAGGGATGGTGGACATGGACACCTCGATCCGCCGCCTCTTCCAGGACGGCAAGATCTCCGGCCGCGCCGCCTACGACAAGGCGATCGATAAAGAGCAGTTCAAGGATGCGTTGTGATAGTTGTCAGTTGTCGGTTGTCAGTAGGACGACGCACCGACAACTGACAACTGACAACCGACAACTGCCTCACAATGGCGCAAATGTACGAATTAGATGGCATCCCCCTGCTCCACCAGCGCGCCGACATCAACGACGTGGAGCTGCACTGGGTGGAGGCGGGCGAAGGGCCGCTGGTGGTCCTGCTGCACGGGTTTCCGGAGTTCTGGTACTCGTGGCGCAAGCAGATCCCGGCCCTGGTGCGGGCCGGGCATCGCGTGATCGCGCCCGACCTGCGCGGCTACAACGAGTCGTCCAAGCCGGCGGGGATCGCCGCGTACAAGATGCAGACGGTGGTGCAGGACATCGCCGCCCTCATCGCGCGCAGCGGCGACGTGCCGTGCGACGTGGTGGGGCATGACTGGGGCGGCGTGGCGGCGTGGTTCCACGCCATGATGCATCCCGACCAGGTGCGCCGCCTGGCCGTCCTCAACTCGCCCCATCCGGTGCCCTTCCGCCGCGAGCTGCGCCGCTCGCGCGAGCAGCGCCTGCGCATGTCGTATCAGCTCTTCTTCAACATCCCCTGGCTGCCCGACACGCTGCTCAAGCTCGGCGGCCTGCGCATGCTCATGCGCCGCGCGGGGCGCTTCACCGATGAGGAGATCCGCGAGTACGTCAAGTCGTGGCGCTGGCCCGGCGCGGTGCGGGCGATGCTCGGCTACTACCGGGCCATGCTGCGCAACCGCAAAGACCTCGCGCCGCTGGTCCGCCCCATCGACATCCCGACCCTGCTCATCTGGGGCGAGCGCGACCCGGTCTTCACCCGCGGCACCACGGAGAGCTTCAGCGACTACGTCCCCAACCTGCGCGTGGAACGGATCGCCGAGGCGGGCCACTTCGTGCAGACGGACGCGGCGGAGAAGGTAAGCCGGCTGCTGGTGCGATTTTTCGCGTAGAAAAATGTAGGGCCGGCTCTCCAGCCGGCCCAATATCGATGCTGGGCCGGCTGAGAGCCGGCCCTACATTTTCCCTACTGGTTCTTGCGTCCGCCCAGCGCGCGCTCCAGAGCCAGCGCCATGGCGCTCTTTCCTTCGCCGCTCTCGCGCTCTTCCATGAACTTCATGTACTCGTCGCGCTCCGCGGCGGCCTTGGCTGCCTCGTGGCTGAGGGAGATGCGCTTGCGCTGCGGGTCCACGCTCATCACGCGCACCATCAGCTTGTCGCCGGCGTGATACGTGCTCGCCGCGTCCTGGCCCGGCGCGAGGCTGAGCTCGGAGCCCGGCACCAGGCCCGTGAGGCCGGCTTCGAGCTGGACGAAGACGCCCGGCGCCGCCACGTGATCGACGGTGCCTTCCACCACCTTGCCCACCCCGTACTTCTGCGCGGCCGTCTCCCACGGATCGTTGATGGCCACTTCGCGGAGGGAGAGGGAGAGGCGCTTCTTGGAGGGATCGACTTCGCGGATCCAGCCGGTGACGTTGCTGCCGATCTGCACCGACTCGTCGCCCGGCTTGACGCCGAGGGGGAGCTGGGAGAGGTGGACCAGGCCGTCCAGGCCGGGCTCCACTTCGACGAAGTAGCCGAAGTCGGTGGAGCGGACGATGCGGCCGTTGAACTGCGACCCGGCCGGGTAGCGGTCGGCCACGTCCGACCAGGGATCCGGCTCCTGGTCTTTCATGGAGAGGGAGATGCGCTTGCCGTCATTGTCGACCTTGATGACCTTGACGTGCACTTCCTGACCGATGGAGACCACTTCCTTCGGATCGGTCACCCGGCGGCGGCTCATCTCCGAGACGTGGAGGAGGCCGTCCACGCCGCCCAGGTCGACGAAGGCGCCGAACGGCGTCAGCGTCTTGACCCGGCCGGTGAGCTCGGCGCCCGGCACGATGCGGGTGCGCGTCTCTTCGGCTCGCGCGGCGGCCGCTTCCTTCAGCAGCGCGGCGCGGGAGACCACGATGCGGCGGCCGTCATCGGACATCTCGGTGACCCGGAACTCGTAGGTCTGGCCGACGAACGAATCGGGGTTCTCGATCTTGCCCAGGGCGATCTGGGAGAGGGGGCAGAAGGCGCGCAGGCCGCTGACGCTGACCTCGAAGCCGCCCTTGTTCCGGCTGGAGACCTTGCCTTCCACCGGAAGGCGGTTCTCGTACATCGACCGCAGCTGGTCGAGTGATGCTTTTCCCTTGAGCATCTTCCGGGAGATCCGGACTTCCTGGCCGGTCTTGATGACCGTCCCTTCGATCTGGTCGCCGACGTCGAGCCCTTCCAGCTCAGCGGCGGCAATGACGGCCTCGGAGGGTCCTCCGTACGACACGTAGGCGTCTTCGCCGGCGATCGAAACGATCTCGCCGCGGAGCAGATCACCCTGCTCGGGGGTTTTGAAATTCAGGCTCGCTTCCAACGCCTCGGCGAAACTCGCGTCGGCGTGATCTCTCGACTGGCTCATGGGGTGGTGTGTTCCTTTTCGCTTGATTGAATCTCGGTAACCGAGACTGGGTTGGGCCGCGTATGTTACTCGCGGAGTTGGACCCGGAGCAACATGAGGGTCGCAAGCTTTGTTCCGATTCTGCGACGACGGCGTGGGTCGCGGCTCGACCCCCTCAAATTTTTTTCGCCGGGTTATTGCCGACCGCGGATGCCGAACCTACATTGGTCGTCACCTTCAGTCCGGATGCTTCACGCGGCTGCCAACGGACGGAAGGTGCGCTTCGGGAAGCGATGAATCGCGAAGCGGCGACTCGGATGCTCCTTGCAGCTGTCAACGAGTTGCACTCGTCCCGAGAGGCAAAGGATCGGCGGGACGGTTCGGTTCGAATGCCCTTTGGTGGCTGTCAACGGACCGAGAACGGGCTCGCGGGACCAAGGACCGCGAGCCTCTCTTTTTTGATGGCAGCCACGCGCGTCTTTCTGGTCCGCCACGGCGCTACGGAACTGTCCTCCGAGGACCGTTTCGCCGGCGCCATCGACGTCCTCCTCTCCGCTGCCGGCCGCGAGCAGGCCCGCCTCCTCGGCGAACGGCTCTCCATCGAAAAATTGTGCTCGGTGTACGCCTCGCCGCTGAAGCGCACCATCGCCACCGCCGAGCTCATCGCTGCGCCGCAGGCGCTCGCCGTCGAGCCGGTCGATGACCTGCGCGAGATCTCTCACGGGCGGTGGGAGGGGAAGACGCGCAAGGAAGTGGAGGCCGAGTTCCCCGAGGAGTACGCCCGCTATGACACCGATCCCTACTCCTTTGCGCCGCTGGGCGGCGAGACCGGCCTGCAGGTGACCGCCCGCGCGCTGCCGGCGCTGCTACGCCTGGTGGACCAGAACGCAGGCAAGCACTTCCTCATCGTCTCCCACAAGGCGACCATCCGCCTCCTGCTCAGCTCCCTCCTCGGCTTCGACCCGCGCAAGTATCGCGACCGCCTCGATCAATCGCCGGCCGCCCTCAACATCCTCGACTTCAAGGACGCGGCGCATCCCCGGCTGACCCTCTTCAACGACACCTCGCACTACGACCGGATGCCGGAGATCCCCCAAGGCCGGCTGTCGAAGGTCTGGGGCGGATAGAAACGGCTGCGGCTGACCTCCTTTCCAGCGCGAAAGGCCGCCGAGGCTTGGCCCGTCAGCGCTGCCGGCCGGGCCGGCTCCAACCTGCCGTGCTCTTCCGACGTCTACGTTTGCATGCACTTGCTGCTTGCGCTCCTGCTGGCCGTTCCCACCCGTGAGCTCGCGCTGGCCGACTGCTCGGCGCAGATCGTCGCGGCCGATGGCGAGAAGCTCTGGCCCGGCTGGTCGCACGCCTCCCGCTCACTGCTGCTCGTGACCGAGGAGGCGGAGTACTTCGTGGCCGCGCCGAGCGCGGAGATGGTGGTCCGCCCGCGCAAGTTCGATCCGAAGCTGCTCGCCACCTTCCCCGCCCTCTCCAGCGAGCCGACGGTCGTGGTGGGGACGCCGGCCGCCACGGGCAAGACGGAGACCGCCTGGCTGCTGACGCTCGTCCACGAGCACTTCCATCAGTTCCAGTATTCGCAGCCGGGCTACTACGAGCGCACCGAAAAGCTCGGCCTCTCGCACGGCGACCAGACCGGGATGTGGATGCTCGACTACGCGTTCCCCTACACCGACCGGGCGGTCGTCGACGCCTACTCCGCTTTCTCCCGCGCCGTCGCCGCCGCCCTCCGCGCCCGCAACACTCCCGCCTTCGCCGAGCAGCTGCGCGAAGCCAAGCACGCCTGGCGCACCTTCCGCCTCGCGCTGAAGCCGGACGACTACGCCTACTTCCGCTTCCAGGTCTGGCAGGAGGGCGTCGCGCGCTACACCGAGGTGACGCTCTCCGCGAGTCCGTCTTGCGCCGCCGCCACCGCCCCCGCCCAGCTCGCCGCTCGCAACGCGCTCCTGGCCTCGCTCGACAAGCCGAACCTACTCACGGAGAAACGGGTCGCCTTCTACGCGCTCGGCGCGGCGATCGCGATGCTGCTCGACGAGACGAGCCCGGACTGGAAGCGGAGCTACAACGAGCGGCCGTTCGAGATCGACGGGTACTTTGCGCCGTGAGCGGATAGTTGCTGGTTGCGCCAGCTACTGCACCCGGAACACCGCATTCGCCAGCTGCGGGTCGGCGTGCGAGTACGTCTTGAGGTTGTTCCCCTTGTCCAGGATCTGCATCCAGGCCACGTTCCAGAGGCCCTTGGCGGCGAGCTTGGGCACGGTGATCTTGGCTACCCAGGTCGTCGGGTCGCCGGACGCGGTGAACGAGAAGTAGATGCGCGGCGGCTGGCCGCCTTCCGTCGGGGGGCCGGCCGCCTGGCCGCTGACGCTGGCCACGCCGCAGGCATCATCGGCCACCGTCACGGTCATGGTGATCGTGCTGACCTCGACGTTGCTGACGTTGTCGCGGTCGAGCGCCGCGGTCTGCAGCGCGGGCGGCTGCGAGTCGCAGGAGTCGCCGCCGATGCTCAGCCGCACGCCGGCAACGGCCGGGTTGTCGATGCGCACGGTGGTCATGTTGTTGGCCTTGTCCTGCATCTGGACCTGCTCGAGCTGCCAGTCGCCGCAGTCGACGCAGGCCGGCGTCGAGATCTCGCACTGCCACGTGCCGTTCAGCGCATCGCCCGCGGTGAGACGGCAGCCGAAGCCGATGCGCGCGAAGTGCGAGGGGCTCTGGAACACGCCGCTGACCATGTTCACGCCCGACTTGTCGTCCTGGGCCTGCACCGAGATCGTGTTCTTCTCCCCCGCGCGCATGGCCGGCTTGTCCAGCCAGATGGTGCGCAGCGTCGGTCCCGTGGCGTCGGGCTGCGAGGAGACGACGCGGAACATGGCGTTCGCCAGCGCCGGCGCCCCCGTGCCGTGAAACGTGAGCGCGAGCGTGTTGCTGGCGTTGTCCGCGAGGTTGAGATAGTTGATGCGCCAGATGCCTTCCGGCGAGTCCTTCGGGATCACCACGCGCGAGACGTAGCGCGCCGTCTCCCCCTCCCGCTGCAGCGCGAAGCCTTGCAGGCCGCCGCTGGGGCTGACGATGGAGCCGGAGATGGTCCGCACCCCGGAGAGGTCGTCCATCGCGTTCACGGCGAGCAGCGTCTCCTCGCCGTCGCGCACCTGGGCGGGCGTGAACTGGATGGAGAGCACCTGCGGCGGCGTGGTGTCGGAGGAGAGATCCTTCTCCTTCTGCGGGTCCTGGGTGTTCGACTTCGTGTCGTCGTGCGAGGCGCCGGTGGTGGTCTTGGGCGGTGTCGATGACGAAGAAGAGGGCGACGATCCGTTGCCGCCGAGCAGGTTCGTGATGGGCCGGATGAGGCGCGAGACGGCCGACTCCTTGCTGGCCGTCTTGGTCGTGGCGAGGTTCTCATCCTCCTGCGGGCCGATGGTCGGACGCTCCACGCCGGGACGCCCCAGGCCGCTGACGGTCTTCGCCGCCGGCTGCGCGCTCGCGTTGAGCAACTGCTGGTAGCGCTGCTCGCGCAACGCGCGGGCGGCGACCATCGCCTCCGGCGTCGACTCCAGCTCCGGCGGCGGCAAGGTGCCGAGCGCACCGGGGTCGAGCTCGGTGATGGTGCCCGTATTGGCCTGCGCCTGGGACGACGTGCCGTCCACCGGCGCCGAAGCGGTGCGTGTGGTGCCGTCGTTCAGCCGGGCATCATCGGCCGAGTAGTTATGGATGCGGACGAAGACCGCGGCCGCGAATGCGGTGCCGAGGCAGATGAAGAAAATGGGGAGGAATCCGAGGCGGAGGGGTTTGTTCACGATGAGCTCAGTTGAGGACGCCGGGGACCGCGAGCGTGAAGGGATCGATGCGCGCCTGGAAGCTCTCGCCGCGTTCGGTGCGCATCGTATAGGTGCCGTGCATGGCACCGACGGAGGTGCGGAGGGGGCAGAAGCTGGTGTACTCGAACCCCTCGCCCGGC
>DASYMJ010000367.1:0-7388 GCA_036009105.1 Thermoanaerobaculia bacterium
CTTCGGGTCCTCTTCGAACGAGCCGAGGCCGAGGTGATGATCGAGATGCCACTTGGTGAACTGCGACGCCGAGATGCCGCTGGGCATGGCGTACATCAGGCCGAGGATGCGGTAAGCGCGCTCGCTCGACTCGGGAAGGACGGCGCGGTGCACGACCTCGTGCAGCAGGACCGTGAAGTCGAAGACGGCGAAACCGGCCACGACCGCGAAGGGCAGCCAGAAATACCAGTGGTCGAAGTGGAGGATGGCGACGGCGGAGAGGATGAGCGCCGCCACGTTGGCGGACGCGACCAGTGCATGCAGCAGAGGCCGCTTCTGATGCAGCTCGCGAAGCGCCTCGGTCGGAACCTCGCGGGCGAGGTCGCGCTTGAGCTCCTGGGCGTGGTCAGCGTAGTAGGCCATTTACCGTGTGATCGAACGCTGGGCGGCGTGTGATTATTCGGAGGTGACCATCTGGACCATCGGCCACTCCACCCGCTCCCTGCAGGAGCTCATCGCGCTCCTGCACGAGCATGATATCGAACGGCTGGCCGACATCCGCCGCCATCCCGGCTCCCGCCGCCATCCGCACTTTGCGCGCGAGTCGCTGGAGCGGGAGCTGCCGCTCGAATACATCCACCTGGTCGACCTGGGCGGCCGGCGGAAGGCGCTGCCCGACTCGCGCAATACGGCGCTGAGAAATGAGCAGTTCCGCGCCTACGCCGACTACCTGCCGGCGGCCGCGGCCAGAACGGCGATGGAGACGCTGCTGGGGAGCGAGAAGCGCACCGCCGTGATGTGCGCCGAGGCAGTGCCGTGGAGGTGTCATCGCAACCTCCTCGCGGACGAATTGACCAGGCGCGGCGTCCAGGTCATCCACATCCTCGGCCAGGGCCAAAGCAGGCAGCACGCCCTCAGCACGCTGGCCCGCATCGAAAATGACCGCATCGTTTACCCGGACGCGCAGCAGCTGAGCTTATAATTTCGGGCTCAGCGACCCTTCCACATGTCCATCGCCCAGCCCTCGACCGCCGCGGCCGAACGCGATCTCGTGCTCGCCGTGGATGACAACGAGCAGAACCTGCAGCTGCTGCAGGAATACCTCTGGTCGTGGGGCTACGACGTGGTCACGGCGCGCGACGGCGCCGAGGCGGTGCAGCTGTATCCGCGCCACGACCCGGCCATCATCGTGCTGGACGTGATGATGCCGAACATGGACGGCTACGAGGCCTGCGGCCGCATCAAGGGCCAGCCGGGCGGCCGGACCATCCCCATCCTCATGCTCACCGCGCTGACCGGCACGGAGGACAAGATCAAGGCGCTCGAATGCGGCGCGGACGATTTCCTGAACAAGCCGATCAACCGGGAGGAGCTGCGCACCCGCATCCGCTCCCTCATCAAGATCCGCAACCTGCGCAAGGAGCTCGACTCCAGCGAGAACATCATCCTCACCCTCACCACCGCGCTGGAGAACAAGGACGCGCGCAGCGGCGGCCACGTGCAGCGCGTGGCCCGGCACGCCCGCCGCCTGGCCGAGGCGCTGGGGATGCGGCGGGACGAGATCGATACCATCGAGAAGGGGGCCATGCTGCACGACGTGGGCATGATCGGCGTGCCCGACCAGCTGCTGACCAAGAGCCCTCTGACGGATGACGAGCGGCAGCAGATCGGCGAGCACACCCGCATGGGCGCCTCGATCCTGGAGCCGATGAAGACCTTCGCGCCGTTCGTGCCGATCGTGCGCTGGCATCACGAGCGCCTGGACGGCGGCGGCTACCCGGACGGCCTGACCGGCGAGGCCATCCCCCTGGAGGCGCAGGTGGTCGGCGTGGCGAACCGCTACGACGAGCTGGTGCACGAGGAGGGGTTCGCGCCCGACGCGGCCGCCGCGCGGCTGCAGAGCGAGGCGGAAGGCGGCGCGCTCGATCGCGAGCTGGTCCGCACCTTCCTCACCACGCTCGACGACGGAACGGAGGCAACCGGGCCGGCCGGCAAGCATCTACGCCCCACCGCCCCCTCCAGGGCGCGCGTCCTCTGCGTCGACGACAACAAGCTGAATCGCGACCTGGTGAAAGCCACCCTCGGCGAGGCCGGCTTCCACGTCATGATCGCGGAGAACGGCGTGCGGGCCATGGACGTGCTGGCGGGCGAGCCGATCGACGTGGTGCTGCTCGACCTGATCATGCCGGAGCAGGACGGCGCCGAGACGCTGCGCCTCCTGCGCGCCGATCCGCGCTACGAGTTCCTGCCGGTCATCGTCCTGACCTCGCACCGCAACAACGCGCTGCGGCAGCAGGCCATCGTCGCCGGCGCGGACGACTTCATCAGCTATCCGCTCAACCGCCTGGAGCTGATCACGCGCATCCAGTCGCTGCTCCGCCTGAAGGATTACCACGCCGATCTGGAGCAGACCCAGAACGTGATCTGCGCCCTGGCGCTGGCCCTGGAGGCGAAGGACCGCTACACGAAGGGGCACTCCCAGCGCGTGGCCGACCTGGCCCGGACGTTCGCGCTGCACGTCGGCCTGCCGGCCAAGGACGCGGAGCGGATCCGCGTCGCCGGCCTGCTGCACGACATCGGCAAGATCGCCGTCCCCGAGTCGCTGCTGAACAAGCAGGGGCCGCTCACCCGCGACGAGTTCCTGCGCGTGATCGACCATCCGGTGATCGGCGAGGAGATGGTGCGCCCGCTGCTGACGCTGCACTCGGTGCTGCGCCTGATCCGCCATCACCACGAGCGCTACGACGGCCGCGGCTACCCCGACGGCCTGCGTGGAGAAGGCATCCCCTACGAGGTGCGCCTGCTCTCCATCGTCGACGCGTACGACGCGCTGACCTCGCACCGCTCCTACCGCCCCGCGCCGCTCACCCACGCGGCGGCGATGGGGACGCTGCGCCGCGAAGCGAGCGGCGGCAAGTGGGACCCGCAGATGGTGGAGCAGTTCATCCAGCTGCTGGGGGACAGCGGCCCGGAATGGGAACGGATCGCGCAGCCGGTGCCATCGCTGCGGCTGGCGTAGAAGCGAATGTAGGGCCGGCTCTCCAGCCGGCCCAATGCCGGCCGATCCGTACTGCCGCCGTTGGCGGCCGGCTGGAGAGCCGGCCCTACACTGCCGCCGTTGGGGGCCGGCTGGAGAGCCGGCCCTGCGTTTGTTTCCGATAAACTGCGCGCCTTGCTCGTCTTCCACGACCCTCTCCGCTCCACCGACCTTCCCCGCGGCGCCGTCGCCACGATCGGCAACTTCGACGGCATGCACGTGGGGCATCAGGAGATCATTCGCGGCGTCGTGGCCCGGGCCCGGGAGACGAACAAGCCGTCCACCGTCATCACCTTTCATCCCCATCCTTTGTCCATCGTCGCGCCGGACCGGGTGCCGAAGCAGATCCTCACCCTCGCCCAGAAGGAAGAGATCCTGCGCGGGATGGGCGTCGATGCCCTGCTCATCATCCCCTTCACCCACGAGTTCTCGCGCTGGACGGCCGACCGGTTCGTGGAGGACCTGCTGGTCCATGCACTGAACGTGACCGAGGTGCGCATCGGGCGCGACTTCGCGTTCGGCGCGGGGCGGGAAGGCAACCTGCAGATGCTCGAAGCGGCCGGCCGGAAACACGGCTTCCGGGTGGAAGGCATCGGCGAAGTGCGCGTGCGCGGCATCCGCGTCTCCAGCTCCCTGGTGCGCGAGGCGATCGCCAAGGGCGCCATGCACACCGTCGCCCTCGCCCTCGGCCGCACGTACTTTCTGGAAGGAAGAGTGGCCACGGGAAGAAAGCTGGGCAGGAAGATGGGCTTCCCCACCGTGAACGTCGATCCGTTCAACGAGCTCTTTCCGAACGGCGGCGTCTTCGTCACCACCTGCCGCTTCGAGAGCTTCGACCGCTCCTTCGAGAGCGTGACCAACATCGGCGTGCGGCCCACCCTGTACGAGAACTACGCCACCACCATCGAGAGCCACATCCTCGACTTCGACTCCAACGTCTACGGCGACACGGTGCGGCTCTACTTCCACCGGCTGCTGCGCCGGGAGCAGCAGTTCCGCTCGGCGCTGGAGCTGACGAACCAGATCCGGCAGGACATCGAACGGTCGCGGCGGTACTTCCTGCGGCATCCCATCCGAATGGACGAGCCCCGGAGAGAGAGCGATTCCGACCTGTGACCGACGACGTCCTGACCTTCGTCCTCATCGCCGCGTTCCTCGCCGTCATGGCCGCGGTCCGTTTCTTCAAGACCCTCGACGCCGGGTTCGCCCGCGCCGCGAAGACGCCGCTCCTCGCCGGTCTCCTCGCCGGCGTGCTGATCGCCTTCCTCCCCCTGCCGCGCTTCATCGTGGAAGGGGTGCTCATCACCCTGGCCGCGCTTTACGTCCGCCTGACCGGCGATGAGAGCGAGCCGTCGGACGGCATGATTCTCGGCTCGCTGCTCGGCGCCGCGGCGGCGCTGCCGATGGTGCTCATCGACGGCGACATCGCCATCATGGCCCTGGCCGAGTGCCTCCTCGCCGGCGCCGTGGCCGGCTACGGCATCACCTTCGCCGCGCTGCACGGGCAGGACCGCACCCGCCAGCTGCTCCTCGACGCGGTCACCGCCGCGGCCGCCGTCGGCGCCGCCTGGCTCCCCCGCCTCGGCCGCGACGACCGCGAGACGGCGCTCATCGTGGCCGGTCTCATCCCGGTCATCGGCCTGGCCGTCGTGTTCAAGCAATGGCCGGACATCCGCGCCGAGCTGCGCCACGAAGCGTCCCTCGGCTTCATCGACGATGGCGACGTCCGCCCCACCGCCCACCCCCTGTTGCGCCTCGGCCGCGCCGGCTGGGCCGACCCGCGCGCGCACCGCAAATTCGTCCGCCTGGCCAACGAGATCGCCCTGCGCAAGCGCCATCAGCGCGGGCGTCCGGACGACACGGCCCGCCTCTATCAGCTGGAGATCATCAAGCTGCGCATGCAGATCCAGGAGATGAGCAAGATCGACCGCGACACGCGCCGCGCCGCGCAGCGGGCCTCGGATACAATTCCCGCCGAGGTTTCTCGCCGCGAATGACTCGCCTCCGCTCGCTCGCGCTCTGCGCGCTCCTGACAGCCACACTTCCCCTCGCCGCCCAGATCAAGGATCTCGGGCCGCAGTCGGATTTCTACAAAACGAACAGCAGGTTCCACTTCGTGCCCGGCCCGAAGCAGAACGGCGGCGAGATCAAGTGGACGGCCAAGGGCAAAGTCGAAGTGGAGAAGGACGAATACGCCCTGCTGGAGAACGACGTCCACGTCGACTACCAGGACATCAAGCTGCAGGCGGACAAGGTCACGGTCAACCTGAAGACCAAGGACGTGGTGGCCGAGGGGCACGTCATCATCGACCAGGGGCCTTCGCGTTTGACGGCGGACCACGCGGTCTACAACCTCGACTCCAAGACCGGCACGCTGTTCAAGGCGACGGCGACGATGGAGCCCTCGCTCTACTTCAGCGGCGACAAGATCGAGAAGCTGAACGTCGACACCTACCGCATGACGGAGGGGACGTTCACCTCCTGCGACATCGATCATCCGGCCTGGTCGTTCCACGTCGGCGAGGCCACGGTCCGGGCGGATGACTACGCGCACATGAAGGACCTCACCTTCCGCGCGCACGACCTGCCGATCTTCTGGATGCCCCGCCTGATCTGGCCCACCAAGAGCGAGCGCTCGCAGGGCGTGCTCATCCCGCGCATCCTCCGTTCCAGCGAGTACGGGGAGCGGCTGGAGGTGGGCTACTTCATCCCCTTCGGCGACTCCGCCGATGCCACGCTGTACGCGGACGTCAGCGCGCAGGGCTATCACGGCCTGGGGACGACGGTGCGCTATCTGCCGAGCGAGAACGTGAAGCTGGGCGAGCTGAACGCCTACACGGTGCGCGACGTCAGCGGCGAGGAGGCGAAGCAGCAGTGGAAGTACTCCTACAAGCACGCGCAGGAGAACCTGCCCGGCGGCTTCCGGGGCGTGGTCGACGTGCAGGACTTCTCCGACCTCGACTTCTTCCGCAAGTACGACCGCGACCCGCGCATCTTCACCCTGTCCAACATCTATTCGTCGGCCTACCTGACCAAGAACCGGCCGACCTACTCGCTGAACATCCTGGCCGACCGGCGCGACATCATCCTCGGCCGGGCCGTCTTCGGCGATCCGGCCTCTCCCATCCTCAAACAGCGCTTCGAGCAGCTGCCGTCGCTGCAGTTCCGCATGTATCCGCAGCACGTGCTCGGCTCGCCGTTCTACTTCTCGCTCGAGTCGTCGACCGCGCACCTCCGGACCAGCGGCTTGATCAACGGCCCCACCGCCGACTACTACCGCACCGACATCTTCCCGACCATCTCCTTGCAGCTGCGGACGCCGCCGTGGTTCTCCATCAAGCCGCAGATCTCCGTGCGGGAGACGATCTACTCCTCGTCGCTGAGCGAGGCCTCGTCCGAGAACCCCGGTTTGCCGCAGACCGCGGTGAACGAGACGCTCAAGCGCTTCTACGCGCAGGGGCAGGTGGAGCTGGTCGGGCCGTCCTTCTCCAAGGTCTACAACCACTCGGTGGGCGGCTTCTCCAAGTTCAAGCACGTCATCGAGCCGCGCTTCCGCTATCTGTACACGACGAACGTCGACGATCAGAACCGGGTGATCCGCTTCGACACCGTCGACTCGCCGTTCCTCCCCATCGTGCGCGACTCGGTGGAGTACTCGCTGACGCAGCGCATCATCGCCAAGGAGGCCGGGCCGAACGGCAACGCGCGCGACATCCTCTCCTTCTCACTGCGCCAGACCGCGTCGCTCTCCAAGCCGTTCACCAACGCCACGGGCGGCGGCACGGGGACGTCGTTCCTCGGCGACCAGAACAAGTTCACGCCTCTGCTGGCCAACCTGCACGTGAACCCGTACCAGTCGCTCACTCTCGACGCGAACGCCACGTTCGGCAGCAAGTCGCATCAGCTGGACCAGACCAGCCTCTCGGCGAACCTGGTGGGGACGGGCCGGCAGTCGGACAAGTACCTCAGCTTCACCTGGTTCTCCACGCTGCAGGCGCCGGATACGACGTTCGACACCCAGGCGAGCCAGTTCCGGATCAACACCGGCTCGCAGCTGTGGAGAGATAGAATGCGCGCCGACGTCCAGCTCAACTTCGATGCGAAGAAGGGGACGTTCCTCGAGCAGCGCTACCTCATCGGCGCGAACGGCTCGTGCTACGGGGTGGCATTCGAGTACCGCCGCTACCTCGTTTACGATCCGCTCCAGCACGCGCTCTCGAGCATCGGCATCGCCGTCACCCTCAAGAACGTCGGAACGATCGGAACGCACTGACAGAACGATGAACGAGGAAAGATGAACGCTGAACGGTCTCTGCTTTTGTTCATCGTTCATCTTTCATCGTTCATCGTTTTCTACTACTTATGAACGCTA
>DASYMJ010000368.1:0-31043 GCA_036009105.1 Thermoanaerobaculia bacterium
GCGTCTGGCGCGCGCTCACCGATGGGGCGCTCGTGGAGCAGTGGCTCGGCGCCGGCGCGACCGTGGTGGATCGCGACGAGCCGCGGCGGGTGGTCTATCGCGTGGCGGGCGACGAGGCGGTCGTCACCCTCGACGCGGAGGACGATGCGACGCGCGTCTGCGTGCAGATGGATGCCGATGCGGCGGCCGAGGTGCTGCCGAAGATCGAGCGGATGATCAGCGACCCGGCGGGACACGCCTGGGTCGTGACGAAGGAAAGGAGCGAGTATGGCGATCCAGGGTGGCAGACCCGATGAGCGGCGCGTGGTGGCGCACCTGATGGTGCCGCGGGGGCGGGAGGCGGTGGACTTTTACGTCCGCGCGTTCGGCGGCGAGCTGCTGTTCGCGTCCGAGATTCCCGGCACCGGCCGCATCGTGCACGCGCACGTGCGCATCGGCGACTCGGTGATCATGGTCACGGAAGAGCATCTTCAGGAAGCGGGGCAGGCCTCCTCCGAGGAGCGCTTCCAGGTCAAGCTCAAATCGCCCGGCACCCTCGGCGGCACGACCACCATGCTGGAGCTGTACGTCGATGACGTCGACACCGCCTTCCCGCGCGCGCTGGAAGCGGGCGCAAAGCTCGTGCTCGAGCCGGCGGACATGTTCTACGGCGACCGCTACGGCATCCTGGCCGATCCGTTCGGCCACGTCTGGGCGCTGGCCACGGTGAAGGAAATGTTGACGCCGGCGGAAGTGACCCGGCGGGCCATGGCGCTCTTCGCGCCGGCACATTGAGGAGGACGCGATGGCGCAGATCAGCGATGAAACGGTGAAGAAGGCGACCGGCCGCGACTGGGCGGAATGGTTCCGCATTTTCGACAAGGCCGGCGCGGCGAAGCTCGATCACAGAGGCATCACGGCCATCGCCGGCGAGCACGGCGCGCCGCCCTGGTGGGGACAGATGGTGACCGTGCGCTACGAACAGGAGCGCGGCCTGCGCGCGGTGCACCAGAAGATGGACGGCTACTCGGCCAGCATCAGCAGAACCATCGCCGCCCCGGTCAAGGAAATCTACGAGGCGTGGGAAGACGGCCGCCGCCGCACGAAATGGCTGCAGGAGCCGAGGCTGACCGTGCGCAAGGCGACGCGGCACAAATCGCTGCGCATCACCTGGTCCGACGGCGCCTCGATCGTGGAGGTGAACTTCTATCCGAAAGGCGACGAAAAGGCGCAGGTCACCGTGCAGCACTCCAAGCTGAAGGACGCCGCCGCGGTGGCGGAGAAGAAGGCGTTCTGGGGGGAGGCGTTGGGGAGGTTGAAGGCGGCGGTTGAATAGTTGTCGGTTGTCAGTTGTCAGTAGGAGACCGGCTGGCGACAACTGATAACCGATGACCGACCACCACTACAATCCCCTCCATGAAACTCGTTGCGGGCGACGTCGGCGGCACCAAGACCTTGCTGCAGCTCGTCGAAGTGGCTGACACCGAGCGGCGCGTCGTGCACGAGGCGCGGTTCGAGAGCGGCAGGTACCGCACCTTCGACGACCTGCTGCGCGAGTTCGGGCCGGGGCCGCTCGATGCGGCATGCTTTGCGGTGGCCGGTCCGGTGTTCGACGGCCGGGCGGAGGTCACGAATCTGGGGTGGAAGATGGAGGCCGCGGCGTTGTCGCGCGCGTTCGGCATCCGCCGCGTGGCGCTCATCAACGACTTCTACGCGGTCGCTCTCGGCGTTCCATTGTTGGCCAGGGACGACCTCCGTTCTCTCCAGGCGGGAGAGCGGGTGAAAGGGGCGCCGATCGGCATCCTCGGCGCGGGGACGGGCCTCGGCGAGGCGGTCGTGACCTTCAACGGCGAGGTCTGGAACGTCATCCCCACCGAAGGCGGCCACGCCGACTTTGCGCCGCAGGATGAGGAGCAGGCGAAGCTCTTCCTGCACCTGCGGGAGCGGCATGGCCACGTCAGCTGGGAGCGCGTGCTCTCCGGCATGGGGCTGGTCAACATCGACAACTTCGTGCGCGGCCTCGACCGGCCGTATGACGACCGGCTGCCCGCGACCATCGTCGACCTCGCCGAGGGGGGCGACGAAAAGGCGCTCCAGACGATGGCCATCTTCGTGGATGCCTATGGTGCGGAGGCCGGCAACCTGGCGCTGCATGTGCTCGCGCGAGGCGGCGTGTTCCTGGCGGGCGGCATCGCGGCGAAGAACATTCCGCGCTTCACCGACGGCAAGTTCATCGAGGCCTTCCGGCGCAAGGGACGCTTCTCCCCGCTCATGGAGAAGATCCCGGTGGACCTGATCACGAACCCGAAGGTTGGTTTGATCGGGGCGGTGGAGATGGCGGTGAGAACGTTGAACGATGAAGGATGAAAGACAAACGATGAACGAGGAAGGATGAACGATGAACAAAGGCGGCGGGTGGCCCGTTCATCGTTCATCCTTCATCGTTTGCCGGAATCCCGCGGCGCGGCATTCCGTTCAGGCCCCATGCATTTCCGGGAGGGGCAAACACACACATGGGTCTTTCAGTCGGTATCGTCGGGCTGCCGAACGTGGGCAAGTCGACGATCTTCAATGCGCTCACCGCCGCCGGCGCGCAGAGCGCGAACTATCCTTTCTGCACCATCGAGCCGAACGTCGGCATCGTGCCGGTGGTCGACGCGCGCCTGCAGAAGCTGGCCGCGCTCGCGCAGAGCAAGCAGATCGTCTTCACCGACCTCAAGGTGGTCGACATCGCCGGCCTCGTGCGCGGCGCGAGCAAGGGCGAAGGGCTGGGCAACCAGTTCCTGGCCAACATCCGGGAGACGGACGCCATCCTGCACGTGGTCCGCTGCTTCGATGATCCGAACGTCGTGCACGTGGAAGGCAGCGTCGATCCGGAGCGGGACATCGAAGTCATCGAGACCGAGCTGCTGCTGGCCGACCTCGACGCGCTGACCAGGAAGATGGACCGCGTCGGCCGCCTGGCCCGCGTCGGGCAGAAGGACGCGGCGATCCAGGCCGAGGCGCTGAAGAAAGCGATCGATGCCGTGGAGAAAGGGACGCCGCTGCGCGCCCTGGACTTCAGCTCCGAGGAGCGCGACTCCTTGCGCGAGCTCAACCTCATCACCCTCAAGCCGGTCCTCTATGTGGCGAACGTGGCGGAAGGCGACCTCGGTGAGGAGACGCCGCTGCTGCAGAAAGTGCGGAAGGTGGCGCAGGACAAGCGCGGCGAGACCGTCGTCATCTGCGGCGAGCTGGAGGCGCAGATCGCGCAGCTGCCGCCCGAGGAGCGGAACGACTTCCTCAAGGAGATGGGGCTGGAGGAGCCGGGCCTCAACGCCCTCATCCGTTCCGGCTACAAGCTGCTCAACCTGGAGACATTCTTCACCGCGGGTCCGAAAGAGGCCCGCGCCTGGACCATCGAGCGCGGCTCGAAGGCGCCCCAGGCGGCGGGGAAGATCCACAGCGACTTCGAGCGCGGCTTCATCCGCGCGGAGACGATCGCGTACGACGACTACATCACCCACGGCGGCGAGCAGGGGGCGAAAGCGGCGGGACGGATGCGCAGTGAAGGAAAGGAATACGAAGTGCAGGATGGAGATGTGATTCTTTTCCGTTTCAACGTCTGATGCACTTCACCATCCGCTCGCGCGAAGGCCTGGCAATCCGCGGCGACGTCGACGCGCCGCTCAGTCCGCGCGCGCTCATCGTGCTCGTGCACGGCTTCAAGGGCTTCAAGGACTGGGGCTTCTTCCCCTGGCTGGCCGAGCGGCTGTGCGACGAAGGCTACGCCGTCTGCCGCTTCAACATGTCGCGCTCGGGCATCGGTGAGAACGCCGAGACGTTCGAGCGCCTCGACCTCTTCGCCGAGGATACGTACTCCGGGCAGCTGGCCGACCTGCGCGACGTGGTCTCCTACGCGCAAAGCGAGTTCCCCGAGCTTCCCACTTTCCTCCTCGGGCATTCGCGCGGCGGCGGCGTGGCGCTCCTCGGCGCGCGCGACGTGCCGCGGCTGGCCGGCGTCATCACCTGGAGCGCGATCGCGCGCACCGACCGGTGGGACGAGGCGGCGAAGCGCAAGTGGCGGGAGGACGGCTCCCGCGAAGAGGTCAACTCGCGGACCAGGCAGGTGATGCGGATGTCGACCGCGATCCTGGAAGACGTCGAGATGCATCGCGAGCGGCTGGACGTCCTCGCCGCGGCGCGCGGCCTCGAAGTGCCGCTGCTCGTCATCCATGGCGGGCGCGACGAGAGCGTGCCGGCAGGCGAGGGGCAGCAGATCGCGGCGCAGGGGCGGGATGTCTCGCTGGTGGTGATCGGCGCCGCGAGCCACACCTACAACGCCATCCATCCGCTGATCCACGTGCCGTTCGAGCTCTCCCTGGCGGCGGAGATCGCGGTGCGCTTCATCGGCGCCTACGCCTGAGGCGTGAAAGGCCCCCCTCGTAGTAACATCGCGCCGGTCCAATTTCAATAAAGAGGGATTCATGGATCTCAGCGGGAAACGTCTGGGACACATCCGGGTCGAGCGTCTGCTCGGCGGCGGAGGGATGGGCGACGTGTACGAGGGCTTCGACGAGAAGCTCACCCGGCGCGTGGCGCTCAAGGCCCTCCATCGCGGGGAGCGGCTCGACGAGGAGGCGCGCACGCGGCTGATCCGCGAGGCGCGCACGCTGTCCCAGCTCGACCATCCGAACATCTGCCGCATCTACGACTACATCGAAGGCCCGGACGGCGACGTGCTCGTGCTGGAGCTGATCGAAGGCCACACCCTGCAGCACGCCATCGAGGCGGGGCTGACCCGGGCCGACCGGCTGCGCATCGCGCGCGACATCGCCCAGGTGCTCGTGGCGGCGCACCGCGCCGGCATCATCCACCGCGACCTCAAGCCGGAGAACGTGATGCTGACCGGCACCGGCCAGGTGAAGGTGCTCGACTTCGGCCTGGCCCGCTGGATCGAGCGCGCCTCCGGGCCGAAGCGGGCGCCGGTGCGGCTGGCCTCGGTCCGCCTGCGGGTGGAAGGTCCGCGCGAGGAGCAGTGGAACGCATTCGCCATCGACGAAACGCTGGAACTGGACGACCTGACCGGGTTGCCGATCGACTTCGACGGGCCGGCGGCGGCGACCGCGGCGGGGCTCACCGTCGGCACGCCGATGTTCATGAGTCCGGAGCAGGCCCGGGGCGAGGTGCTCACCGCGGCCAGCGACATGTACTCCTTCGGCCTGCTCCTGCAGGCGATGTTCACCGCGCGCGACCCGTATCCGGACACCGCGACCGGCCGGGAGATCATGATCAAGGCGGCGCAGGGGCAGTCGCTGCCGCTGGACGGCCTGGAGCGCGAAGTGACGGCGCTCATCACCAGCCTCAAGTCGCTCGCGCCGACCGACCGGCCGACGGCGGTCGACGCGGCCGCGCGGCTGCGCGCGATCATGGAGCGGCCCAAGCGCCGCGCGCGCCGCGCCGCCGTCGGCCTCGGCGTCGCCGTCATCGCCCTCGGCGCCGCGAAGTACACCGTCGATCTCCGCCACGAACGGGGCCTCGCGCTCGCCGCGCAGCAGCGCGCGGTGCACGCGGAAGGGGAGGCGGTGCGCCGCCGCGGTCAGGCGGAGGAGCTGGTCGGCTTCATGGTCGGCGACCTGCGCCGGAAGCTGGAAGCGGTGGGGCGGCTCGACGTGCTCGACGCCGCCGCGACCAAGGCGCTCGACTACACCGCCGCGCTGCAGCCGGAAGAGCTGTCCCAGAACGATCTGCTGCGCACCTCCGAGGCGCTCAATCAGCTGGGCGATGTGCGCATCGCCCAGGGGCGGCTGGACGATGCGATGGGCGTCTTCGAGCGCTCCCTGAAACTGTCGGATGCCGCGGTGCGGCGGCAGCCGGGCGACCCGGCCTCGCTGCTCGCCGCCGGCACGAGCCATTTCTGGATCGGCAACGCCTTTCGCCTGCGCGGCGACAACGATCACGCCCTGCAGCACATGCTCCTCTACATGAATGCGGGCGAGCGGCTGGCGGCGATGTACCCGGACCGCGAGCAGTACCAGCTCGAGCGCGGCTACGGGCACAGCACCGTGGCGGCCATCCTGGAGGCGAAGGGGCAGTTGCGCGAGGCGCTGGGGCACTACGTGAAGACGCTGGAGCTCAAGCAGGCCCACGCCGAGGCGGCGCCGGACGATCCGGAGCGGCGCTACGACGTCAGCATCACCCTCAATCACATCGGCTACGTGCGCGAGCGCCTGGGCGACCTGCACCTGGCCCGCAACTACTACCTCGGCGAGACGGCCATCCTCACCGCGCTATGCGAGCGCGACCCGAAGCAGCGCCAGTGGAAGCAGCATCTGGCCACGAACCACAACTACATCGGCTCGCTGGCCGAGTCGATGGGCGATGACGAGGAAAGCCTGACCCAGCGCCAGGCGGAGCGCACCATCGAGCAGGAGCTCCATCAGCTCGATCCGGCCAACGCGGACTGGGCGCGCAACCTGGCCATCACCGAGATGGGCATCGGCGACCTGCTACGCCGGCGCGGCGACACGGCGGGCGCGCTCGCTTCGCTGGACCGCTCCGAGCGGCTGCTGCGGCAGCTCCTGCTCGCGGATCCGACGCGCGTGGCGTGGCAGCGGACGCTCGGCATCGTGCGCCTCTCCCGCGCGCATGCGCTGCTCGCGGCGAAGCAGCCGGCCGCGGCGCTCTCCGTATTGAACGACGTCGACCGCCTGCTGACCGATGCGGCCCCGTACTGGCTTCGCTTCGCGGCCGAGGCGCAGCTCGTGCGCGGCGATGCGCTGCTGGCGCGGGGGCAGCCGGCCGCGGCGCGCTCGGCCTGGACGCGCGCACGGACCATCGTCGAGCCCGGCGCCCGCGCCGCGACGGCCGAGCCGCCGCTGCTCGACATCTACGCCCGCGCGCTGGTCCGTCTCGGCGATCACGCCTCGGAGCCGGTCCTGGCGCGGCTCGCCGCGATGGATTACGCCCACCGCGATCTCACCATATCCCTTCGGCAATAGAGGCCGCGCAAGCGGTGAAAGGAGAGGGTCATGCAGCATGTGTTGGTTGTTTACGATGAGGTGAAGGAAAAGCCGGTCGCCTATCCGTTCGACGTCAATCTCTGGAGGGATGACCGCCTCCTGATGTGGGAGCTGGTCACGGAGCAGTTCGAGTGGAGCAACGAAGGCCCGGGCGGCGTGGACAAGGCCGTGCTGATGGACAGCGCGGCCTGGTTCACCGACGGGGGCACCCTGCCCCAGCCGATCGGCGCGCGCGATCTCGACCAGCCGGACCGCCGCGTCTATGCAGCGATGGGACCGGGACCGGCGGACGAGCTCCAGGTCTACGTTTACGACATGTACGTCAGGCGGATCGGCGACACGACGAGCGAGCCCATTCGCGTGACGAAGCAGCTTCCGCCGGGTGCCGGTCCGACCATCCCGGTCGATCCCGACATCTCCAACCAGCCGCACCCGTAGCCGTCGCTCCATGCCGGTTGCCGGACCGTCGGTGCCATTCCACCGCCAGCCGGCAGCCGGCCGTGCATCCCGAAAGGGGAAATCCTCATCGTGGCCCCATCCAGCCAGCCACCGCCAACCGGTAGTACCATACCGCTCGTTTCCGGAATCGCATGGATCTGAGCGGCAGACGCCTCGGCCATATCCGCGTCGAGCGCATCCTTGGGCAGGGTGGCATGGGCGACGTCTACGAGGGCTTCGACGAGAAGCTCATGCGCCGCGTGGCTTTGAAGACGCTCCATCGCGATCAGCGCCTTGACGACGAGGCGCGCACCCGTCTGATCCGAGAGGCGCGGACGCTCTCCCAGCTCGATCACCCCAACATCTGCCGCATCCACGACTACATCGAAGGCGCCGATGCGGACGTCCTGGTCCTGGAGCTGATCGAAGGGAAGACGCTGCAGCGGGCCATCGAGGACCGCCTGAGCCGGGCCGAGAAATTGCGCATCG
Organism: Thermoanaerobaculia bacterium; assembly: GCA_036009105.1. Taxonomy (GTDB): domain Bacteria; phylum Acidobacteriota; class Thermoanaerobaculia; order Gp7-AA8; family Gp7-AA8; genus JAFAVZ01. Next base: position 7,908 of record DASYMJ010000368.1, read on the forward strand.
CGCAAGCGGTTGCCGAGGTGCTGGTGGTGGCCCACCGCGCGGGCATCGTGCACCGCGACCTCAAGCCGGAGAACATCATGCTCACCCGCTCCGGGCAGGTGAAGGTGCTCGACTTCGGGCTGGCCCGCTGGGTGGAGCGGCAGCAGTCGAGCGGCAAGTTGCGGGCGCTCCCGGTCCAGCCGGCGCCGATGCCGGTGCCGGTGCCGGTGCCGATGCCGGTGGCGTCGGCCCTCCCTTCATCGAATGACGAGAAGTGGTACGCGTTCGATCTCGCGCACACCCAGGTGATGCACGCGAACCATCGCGGCGGCAGCGGCCGGGCGAAGGAGGACACGGCGGGAGCGACCGCGGTCGGCGTGGCGGTCGGCACGCCGATGTTCATGAGCCCGGAGCAGGCCCGCGGCGAGCCGCTCACCCCGGCCAGCGACATGTACTCCTTCGGCCTCGTGCTGCAGTCGCTGTTCACGAGCGCGGATCCGTATCCGGCCGAGTCGACCGGGCACGAGGTGATGCTCAAGGCGGCGCGCGGCGAGTCGCTGCCGGTGACCGGCGTCAACCGCGACGTCGCGGCGCTGATCAGCGGCCTCAAGGCGCTCGCTCCCACCGATCGGCCCACGGCCGTGGAAGCCGCGTCGAAGCTGCGCCTCATGGCGGAGAAGCCGAAGCGGATGGCCCGCCGCCTGGCCTTGGCCGCGGCCATCGTGCTCGTCGTGCTGGCGGCGTGGAAGTACACGGTCGACCTCCGCCGCGAGCGCGCCGCGGCGGTGCTGGCCAAGAAGGAGGCGGTGCAGCGCAAGGCGCAGGCCGAGGACCTCATCCAGTTCATGCTCGGCGACCTGCGCGGCAAGCTCGAGCCGGTGGGGCGCCTCGACGTGCTCAATGACGTGGCGGCGAAGGCGCTGCAGTACATCGGGGCGACCAGGAAGGAGAACCTCTCCACCCAGGAGCGCATCAACTACTCGATGGCCTTCAACCAGCTGGGCCAGGTGCGCATCGATCAGGGGAATCTCGATGCGGCGATGAAGCTCTTCGAGCAGTCGCTCGACCTCAGCTCGTCCGCCGTCCGCCAGGACCCGCGCAACGACAACGCGAAGTTTGCGCTCGCTTTGAGTCACTTCTGGGTCGGAAACGACTACCGCCTGCGCATCGATGTGCCGCGCGCGATGCCTCACATCCGCCAGTACCTCGCCATCACCAGGGAGCTCGCCTTGCGCCATCGGGGCGAGGACAAGTACGAGCTGGAAGAGTCGTACGCGCACAGCCTCCTCGGCCTGCTCTACGAGGCGCAGGGCGATCCGCGCGCGGCGCGCGGCGAGTACGAGACGACGCTGGCCATCAAGCGCCGGCAGGCGGCGCGCCATCCGAATGATGACGAGGCGAAGGAAGACGTCGCGCGCACGGTCAACAAGCTGGGGTTCGTCCTGCAGAAGACGGGCGAGCTCGCGGCGGCGCGGCAGCAGTTCGAGTCGGAGGTGGCCATTCGGCAGGAGCTGCTGGTGCGCACTCCGAAGCAGATGCTCTGGCGCGACGAGCTGGCGGCCAGCCACAGCTTCCTGGCCGGCGTGCTGGAGGACATGGGCCAGCCGCAGGCCGCGCTGGAGCATCGCCGGGCGGACGTTCAGACGTACGCGGAGCTCTGCGCCTTCGACCCCGCCAACGCGCAGTGGCGACGCAACCAGGCGGTGGATCGCCATCGCCTGGGCAAGCTGCTGGCGGACAGCGGCAGCCTGCGGGAAGGCCTTGCCGAGGTCGCGCAATCGGAGCAGTTGCTGGCGCCGATCGTGGCCGCCGAAACGTCGCGCCGCACCTGGCGCGGCGATCTCGCCTCCCTTCAGGCGACTTACGCGGAGCTGCTCCGCATGAACGGCGAGCGCCGCCGCGCGCGGGCCAAGGTCGAGGAAGCCATCCGCCTCCTCGGCACGCCGGCCGATCGCGGCTCAAAGCAGCGGCTCGCCTACGCCCTGCTGGTCAAAGGCTCGATCGACGCGGCGGAAGGGCAGCAGGCCGCCGCGCGCGCCAGCTGGCAGCGCGCCCGCGAGGTGCTGACGCCGGGCAGCCAGTGGCGCGAGCCGCGGCAGATCGCCGTCTGGGCGCGCGTGCTGATCGCCTTGGGCGACCGCGCGGAGGCGGCTCCGGTGGTGGCGCGCCTGCGCGCCATCGGCTATGAGAATCAGGAGTTCGCGTCCCTCTCCAGGACCGAGGGGTACTAGAACCGCAGAGAGAACAGAGAGGAGATTCCATGCCCAACAGCCATCCCCCCAATCCGCCGGGAGCCCTCAACGTGAGCATCCAGGTCACCAGCGGCCAGCTCGGCTGGGCCCCCGATTCGTTGCGCGTGACCAACGACAATGACGTGCAGGTCACCTTCACGCTCATCAACTCGCCCGGCGCGGCGCTCACCGACATCAAGTTCACCGGCAGCAGCTCGATGAGTGCGGTGAAGGTGTCGGACACCGTCTGGCAGACCACCTCGTACAACCCGAAGAATCACAAGGGGAAGAACAAGTACAAGATCGAGGTGACGCTCTCCGACGGCACGAAGATCAAGGACGATCCCGACGTCAACAACGAGCCCCCCGGCTCGTAGTGAGGAAGAGGGCGGCCGCGGCCGCCCTTTCGTATCGTGGCCGTCGCCGTCGGCCAGCTGCGAGCGGACCCGTTGCTTTTCCTCTGCTCCCGCGATGAGGGCTGCGCCGAGTGCGACGCGGCGCGCGACAGCGCCTAGCGGTTACTCGCCGCCCTCGTTGTTGCCCGCGAGGTGCTTGCCGCGGTTGCCGGGGAGGTCGTTGTGATTGCGCACGCCGCCGCGGCGGCGGCGACGGCGGCGGCCGTTGGCGCGCTGCTGCTGGTCCGGCGCGTCGGCTTCCGGCGGCGTGTCGTCGTCATCCTCTTCATCCGGCTCGGCCCGGTCCTGCATTTTGTCTTCATCGAGCAGCCACACCCACTGCGTGGCCGGCTTCTCGGCCGGAACAGGGGCAGCAGCGGCAGCAGCGGCGGCGGCAACCGCGGGAGCGGCCACGGCCGGGCGGGGCTCGCGGCGCTCCCGCTCCGGGCGGCGCTCGGCACGGGGGGGCTTCGCGCGCTGCGCGCTCTGCGGCGACTCCAGGCGTTTGATGCGGATCAACACGTCCTCGCTGATGCGGCGGTTGACCGCGATCAGGTCGGCGAGCAGCGCGATGAGCCAGGTGTGGAAGCCGGTGATGAGGAACACCGCGGCGAGGATGAGCGACTGGATGTGACCGCCGCGCTCGCCCTGGGCGAAGAACCAGAGGAAGCGCGCGCCGAGGACGATGCCTGCCAGCATCAGGAGCGAGCCGATGGCGAAGAACGTCTTGAGGGGACGGTAGACGGTGTAGATGCGGAAGATCGTGGCCACCGACTTGCGCAGGTAGGTGCCGATGCCGCTGTAGAGGCGGGAGGGGCGGGTCGGCGCGTTCGTGCGGACGGGCACCGACTGTACGCCGAGGTTGCGGTTGCCGGCCTGGATCACCGTTTCCAGGGTGTAGGTGAAGGGGTTGAAAACATTGATCTGCATCGCCGCGTCGCGGGAGAAGGCGCGGAAGCCGCTGGTGACGTCGCCCACGGTGAGGCCCGACGCGCGGCCGACCGTCCAGCTGCCGAGGCGCTGGAGCAGCCGCTTGAGGCCGGACATGTGCGGCGAGTTGGCCACCTCGCGGTCGCCGATCACCACCTCCGCCGTGCCGCGCACGATGGGGCTGGCCAGCTTCGCGATGTCGGCGCCGCTGTACTGATTGTCGGCGTCGGTATTGACGATGATGTCCGCGCCGAGGCGGAGGGCGGCATCGATGCCGGAGACGAAGGCGGCGGAGAGGCCGCGGTGCGAGCGGAGCTGCACCACGTGCGTCGCACCGGCCTTGCGGGCGGCCTCGACCGTGTTGTCCGTGCTGCCGTCGTCGACGAGCAGCGTCTCGATGGAGGTGATGCCGTCGATCTTCTTCGGGATGTCGCGGAGGGTCTGGGCGATCGTGGCTTCTTCGTTGAAGGCAGGGATTTGAACGATAAGCTTCATGTAGTGAAAGTCTCAGTCATCATGCCGGTCGAGCGGATCGGCGGAGACGCCGAGCGTGCGATCGAGTCGGTCCTGGGTCAGGACGCGACGTTTCCGTTCGAGTTGATTGTGGTCTCGGCCGAGCCGCTCGTACTGCCGGCCCAAACCCGCGTGCGTAACGTGGTCGAGCCGAATCGTAATCCCGCAACTCGTAGAAATCGAGCAGTTTCCGCGTCGAGGGGGGAGCTCCTGGCCTTCATCGACGACGATGCGATGGCCGATCCGGGCTGGCTGTCGACCGCGGCGGCCTGGCTGGACAACCATCCGGAGGTGCTCGCCCTGGGCGGCCCCGACCCCGCGCCGGCCGACTCCCCGGAGGCCGAGCTGCTCTCCGAGACGCTGCTCGCCACGCCCTGGATCGGGAGCGGGGTGGCCTGCCACGAGAACCGCCGCGGCGTGTTCCCCATCCGCCGCGCCTCGGACATCGCCCTGGTCAACCTGTTCGTGCGCCGGTCCGCGTTCACCGGCTTCGATGAGGCCATCGGCTACATCGGCGAGGACACGGCGCTCGTGTCGTCGCTGATGGAGCGCGGTCCGGTCATCTACCACGATGGCGTCCGCGTCTTCCACCGCCGGCGGGCCTTTCCCGGACCGTACTTGCGCCAGCGCTGGCGCTACCGGGTGAAGACGGGCCGGCTGCAGGCACAACGCAAAGATCCGAAGGTGCGGGCGTTCATCCTCGCCGGCGCGGTGTTCATCGTGCTGTGGCCGCTCCTCCTGCCACCCTACCTGCTCGCCACGCTGATCCTCGGCGCGAGAGCGACGCGTTTGCCAAGAACGAAGTGGCCGCTCATCCCCCTCGCGTTTGCCGCCCATCACGCAACGTACTGGCTGGGCATCATGTGGGGCCGGCTCTCAGCCGGCCGATCATCAGCGGATAGCGGGACCGGCTGAGCGCCGGCCCTACATTTTTCCTCCGCGCGAATGCGCTAGAATGCGCCACCTGGCCTGACGCGTGGGACTCGTCGTCGAAAGGCCGCGCCGCAGCGGCGCGTGCGTCCCACATCCCGAGCCAATCCGACGATTCGAGGAGCAACTCCCATGGATTTTCGTCTCAATGACGAGCAGCTGCAGATCAAGACGATGGTGCGCGAATTCGGCGAGAGCGAGATCAGGCCGCACCTGGCCGAATGGGATGAAGCGCAGCACTTCCCGGTCGACACCTTCAAGCGCGCCGGCGAGCTCGGCCTCCTCGGCGTCACCTTTCCGGAAGAATACGGCGGCGCCGGACTCTCCTACATCGACTACGTCAACGTCATCGAAGAGCTGGGCGTGGTCGACAGCGGCTTCGGCCTCTCCGTCGCCGCGCACAACTCCCTCGGCACCGGCCACATCTACCTAGCCGGCAATGCCGAGCAGAAGAAAAAGTGGCTGCCGAAGCTGACCTCCGGCGAATGGATCGGCGCCTGGGGCCTCACCGAGCCGGGCTCCGGCAGCGACGCCGGCGGCCTGCGCACCACCGCCGTCAGGGATGGCGACGACTGGGTGCTCAACGGCACCAAGAACTTCATCACCAACGCCACCTACGCGAACATCTCCGTCGTCCTGGCCGTGAACGACCGCAATGCGAAGCGCGGCGTCACCGCCTTCGCCATCGAGATGGACCGCCCCGGCATCCGCGCCGGGAAGAAAGAGAACAAGCTCGGCATGCGCGTGAGCGACACGGCGGAGCTCGTGCTGGAGGACTGCCGCGTCCCCTCCGAGAACGTCCTGGGCCAGATCGGCGACGGCTTCGTCGACGCCATGCGCGTGCTCGACGGCGGCCGCATCTCCATCGGCGCGCTGGCGGTGGGCATCGCCCGCGGCGCGTACGAGGCGGCGCGCGACTACGCAAAACAGCGCACCGCGTTCGGCAAGCCGATCTCCGACTTCCAGGCCATCCAGTTCATGCTGGCCGACATGGCCACCGAGATCGACGCGGCGCGCCTGCTTTGCTGGCGCGCGGCCACCATCAAGGACGCGGGCGAGAAGGTGACGCAGTTCTCCGCCATGGCCAAGCTGTACGCCTCGGAAGTGGCGGTGCGGGCGACGGAGAAAGGCGTGCAGATCTTCGGCGGCTACGGCTTCGTCAAGGAGTTCCCGGCCGAGAAGTTCTACCGCGACGTGAAGCTCTGCACCATCGGCGAGGGGACGAGCGAGATCCAGCGGATGGTCATCGCGCGCAACCTGCTGGCGGAGACCCAGGGCGCCTGATCGCGTCATGAGCAATCTCGAGCAGCTGAAGGACGGCCTCCTCGCCGGCCGGTTCCGCGCGCTGGGCAAGGCGATCTCCCTCGTCGAGCGCGACGATCCGGAGGCCGACCGCCTGCTGGCGGCCATCTATCCGTCGACCGGCCGGGCGCGCATCATCGGCATCACCGGCTCGCCCGGCGCCGGCAAGTCGACGCTCGTCGCCTCGATGGCGAAGCACTATCGCAAAGAGGACAAGCGCGTCGGCATCGTGGCCGTCGATCCGACCTCGCCCTTCACCGGCGGCGCCATCCTGGGCGACCGCATCCGCATGGCCGACCTCTACACCGACCGCGGCGTCTTCATCCGCTCCATGGCCACGCGCGGCTTCCTGGGCGGGGTGGCCAAGGCGACGAACGACGTGGTCGACCTCCTCGACGCCTCCGGCTTCGACGTGATCCTGGTGGAGACGGTCGGGGTGGGGCAGGATGAAGTGGAGATCGTGCGCACGGTGCAGACCAACGTCGTGGTGCTCGTGCCGGGCATGGGGGACGACATCCAGGCCATCAAGGCCGGCATCATGGAGATCGGCGACATCTTCGCGGTGAACAAGGCCGACCGCCCCGGCGCGGACAAGACCGTGACCGAGGTGACGATGATGATGGCGCTGGTGGAGGAGCACGGCGACTGGATCCCGCCCATCGTGAAGACGGTGGCCTCGAAGGCGGAAGGGATCACCGATCTCGATGCGGCGATCGTCAAGCATTACCACTACCTGGCCTCCTCCGGCGAGCTCGATCGCCGCAACCGGGAGCGGGTGCGCATCCGCATCGAGACCCACCTCAAGGAGAAGTTCATGGATCGCCTCATCGGCGGCACGATGACCCGCGAGGCGTACGAGTCGCTGCTGGAGGACGTGCTGCGCAAGCGCAACAACCCGCACGACGCCGCGGAAGGGGTTTTGGCCAAAGTGTCATTCTGAAGCCCCGCGGACGGCGAAGAATCCGTACCGATCTCGCGCCGCGGCTCAGGATGCCCCCTCGATTGCTACAATCCGCGTCCCATGAAACTCTCCCGCGACTGGCTCTCCGACTACGTCGACCTCCTCGATCTCTCGACCGACGAGCTCTCGACGCGCTTCACGGAGATCGGCCACGCGGTCGACTCGGTGGAGCGGCATGGCGACGACACGGTCTTCGACCTGGAGATCACCACCAACCGCGTCGATGCGATGTCGCACCTCGGCATGGCGCGCGAGCTGGGCGCGGCGCTCGGTCGAGAGATGCTGAACGTAGGGCCGGCTCTCCAGCCGGCCCCCGGCCGGCCGCGGAGCCGGTCGGTGTCAATCTCCATCGAAGCCCCCGAGATGTGCGGCCGCTTCTCCGCGCTCGTCGTCCGCGGCGTCACCATCAAGCCCTCTCCGGAGATCATCCGCCGCCGCCTGGAAGCGGTCGGCCTGCGCCCCATCAACAACGTCGTGGACGTCACGAACTACGTGATGATGGCTCTCGGCCATCCGATGCACGCCTACGACCTGGCCAGGATTGCCGACGCGAAGATCATCGTACGGGCCGGCAAGGCGGGCGAGCAGATGCGCAGTCTCGACGGCGAGGAGCGCAAGCTCGATGCGGAGACGGTCGTCATCGCCGACGCGAAGGGACCCATCGGCCTGGGCGGGGTGATCGGAGGGGCGGACAGCGAGATCAGCGACTCCACGCGCGACCTCGTTCTCGAATGCGCCTGGTTCAACCCCTCGGTGATCCGCCGCACCGCCAAACGCCTCGGCATCAAGACGGACGCCTCCTATCGCTTCGAGCGGCGGGTCGATCCGAACGATGGGCCCCATGTCCTCGACCTCGCGGCCAGCCTCATCACCCAATACGCGGGCGGCACGCGCGAGGAGCTCATCGACGTCCTGCCGATGACGGTCGCGCCGAAGGTGCTGACGCTGCGCGATGCGAAGCTGCACGAGGCCTCCGCCGGCGTGGTCGGCGCGGCCTACGCGCTGGAGCTCTTCCGCCGCCTCGGCTTCGAGGCGCGCATCGCGACCGGCGGCATCGAAGTGACCGTGCCGACCTGGCGCGGCGACATCCATGAAGAGATGGACCTGGTCGAGGAGGTGCTGCGCTTCTTCGGCCTCAACCACGTGCCGGCCTCGCTGCCGCGTGTGACCATCGGCGACGCGCACGAGAATCCGGTCATCACGGCCGAGGATACGATCCGGGACATCCTGGTCGGCTGTGGTCTGGCGGAAGCGATCAACTACTCGTTCATCCCGCCGGAGCACAACCCGCTCTTCTCCGACGAGCAGCCGGTGACGATCACGAACGCGCTCTCGGAGACGATCGGCGCGATGCGGCTCTCGCTGATGCCCGGCCTGCTCGACACCGTCGTCTTCAACCGCTCGTACGGCACGCGCGACGGCGCCTTCTTCGAGGTCGGCCGCACGTATCACCGAGACGGCGACAAGGTGCGCGAGCGGCATCGCGCCGGCATCGTGATGTACGGCTCGGTCGGCACCCATTGGGGCGATGCGAAGCGGGCCGTCGACTTTTTCGACATCAAAGGCGTCGTCGAGCAGATCGCGGCCAAGCTGCACGTGGAGCTCGAGTTCGCGGCGGGCGATGAGCCGTGGCTGCGCAAGGGGAAGCGTGCCGTCGCGCGTCATGGCGATGCGCGCATCGCCACCCTCGGCTTGCTCGCCTCCGGGTTGGCCAAAGGCGAGGTGTACGCGGCGGAGCTCGACATCGAGGCGCTGCTCGCGGCGACAGGGGAGTGGAAGATGGCGCCCGTGGCGCGCTTCCCCGGCGTGCCGATGATCCTGGCCATGACGCATGGCCTGGAGCTCGAATACCGGCGCGTGATCGAGACCGTCCGCTCGCTCGACGTGCCGTATCTGCACGAGGTCGGGCTGCGCGACCGCTTCCCGACCCAGGACGGGGTGAAGACCACGCTCGGCATGTGGTATCAGGCATTCGACCGCTCGCTCACGCAGGATGAGGTGAGCGACGCGCACAACCGGCTCGGCGAGCGGCTCGCCGCCCTGCTGCCGGTCAAGCTGCTTTCACAGGAGACCAGGTGAAGAAGAAGAACGAGAACGACAACGACGAATCGCAACTGGCCCTCTCCGGCGCCGAAGAGGCCGAGATCCTGGCCCGCCTCAGCGACCGGGTGGAGAAGGCCGTGGCCACCATCCAGGAGCTCCGCCGCGAGCGCGACACCCTGCGCGCCCGCGTGACCGAGCTGGAGTCCCGCGACGAGGACCTCGACCGCCTCAACCGCGAGCGCAGCGAGATCCGCGAACGGATCGAGGCGATATTGGGGAGTCTGGAGGCGTTGGAGGAGTAGTTATCAGTGATCAGTTGTCGGTTGTCAGTAGATCCGTTCTACCGATAACCGACAACCAACAACTCCGCCTCACAGCCCGTCATACCTCGAATACCCCCGCTCGGCCCAGAAGTCGCGCGGCTCCTCCTGCACGTACGCGATGCGGGTGATGGCCTTGATGTTCTTCAGGCCGAGCTTCATCGGCACCACGAGGCGGAGCGGCGCGCCGTGGGCGAGGGTGAGCGGCGCGTTGTTCTGATGCGTGGCCAGCAGCGTCTGCGGATGCTCCGCCGTCGGCAGGTCGATGGAAACGTAGTAGTCCGTCACCTCGGAGGACATCGCGGCGTAGCGCGCGCCCGGCCTGGGCGGATGGGCGCGCAGCAGGTCGGCGAAACGCAAGCCGCCCCACCAGGCGATGGCGCTCCACCCTTCCACGCAGCAGAGCCGCGTGACCTGGTCGCGATGCGGGAAGCGCAACAGGTCGCCGACGCGCAGCACCTCCTCGCGGCCCGAGGCGAGGCCGGTGAGGGTCAGCTTCCAGTCGGCGAGGTAGCCCGGCCCCGGCGTCGGCCCGTGATAGTTGTTCTTCAGCGCCGTGACGTCGGAGGGCTTGTACGTCCGCACCCGCCGGCCCGGCGAGTACAACGCCTCGGCCACATCGTCGTCGAACGTCAGCGCGCGGTTGAGGAAGCGCTCGCGCCGGTCGGGCGTGAGTCCGACCCGCGCTTCCAGCGAGTCGAGCCAGTGCAGGCCGGAGTGGCGCTGCTTGAAGCCGTCCGGCATCAGCCACCAGAAGCCCGCCGCGGTGATGGCCGTGCCGGCGCCGAAGAGGATGAAATCGCGCCGGGTGTGCTTCTTGATCGATCCCTTAGCCATGGGTGCGCTCCGACCAGCCGGTGACCATGGAGCGGAAGGTGTCCCAGCCGTCCGCGATCACCAGCACCACGTGCGGGACCACGAAGAGGACGAAGAAGAAGAGCATCCAGAGGTGCACCATGCGCGCGCCGTCGTACGAGAAGAAGATCCGCTCCAGCCAGCCGAGCTGCACCGGCTTGTGCATCGCCCAGCCGCTGGCGATGGAGGCCAGGCCGGCCAGCGGCATGGAGAGATAGCCGGCCCGCTGCAGCGCGTTGTATTTCTGCGTGACCGGCGGATGGGGCCACGGTCTGCGCCGCAGCTTCATCGGGATCACGCCCAGGTAGTAGCGCGTCATGGCCAGCGCGTCGCGCAGGTCGTGGCGGCGCGGCACGAGGTCGCGCCAGCCGCCGCCCGCCACCAGCCCGATCGCGTAGATCACGCCGTTGAGCATGAAGAGGTAGGCGAAGAGCCAGTGCAGGCGCAGCGCGCGGGCCAGGTCGAAGGTGCCGACCGAGAACGCGTCGTAGAAGCCCTTCGGGAGCGGCTTGTATACCGGCGACGCCCAGTAGATGGAGAAGCCGGTCAGGATCAGCCCGAGCAGGAGCGGGATGTTCAGCCAGTGCGCGAGCCGCACGAGCAAGTGATGCTTGGGGATGACCGGATCGATGGTCATGCAGTGAGGAGTGTAGCTCAGCTGCGGAAGGGTGTTGCCGGGAACGGTGGGTTGAGTTCTACTAGCGCCGTCCCCTACATTCGTCGAGAGAAGGAGAAAGCCCATGCACCTTCATCAGACTGCCCGGCAGTACGTGCGCCTCATCATGACGTTCACCGCCGGGCTTCTGTTGATCGCGCTGCCGGCCTTCGCCCAGACAGACAGCGGCAACGTCGTCGGCAAGATCCTGGACAAATCGGGCGCGCCGCTCCCCGGCGTCACCGTCACCCTCACCGGCATCGGCGCGCCGCAGACCTTCGTCACTACCTCCGACGGCGACTACCGCTTCCTCCGCCTGGCCCCCGGCAAATACAGCCTCTCGGCGGAACTGGAAGGGCTGGGCAAGACCACCCGCAACGTCGAGGTCACGGTCGGCAACAACGCGGAGATCAACCTCTCCCTCAGCCCCACCGTGGCCGAGGCCATCACCGTGACGGCGGCGACGCCGATCATCGACCGCCGCGACACCGGCAGCGGGCAGAACCTGCAGCTGAGCGAGCTGGAGAACGTGCCCACCGCGCGCGACCCCTGGGTCGTGCTGCAGTCGGTGCCGGGCGTGCTCGTGGACCGGGTCAACGTCGGCGGCAACAAGAGCGGCCAGCAGTCCTACTTCGTCGGCAAGGGCGTGGAGCGCCACCAGACGGCGTGGAACCTGGACGGGGTCAACGTCGCGGACATGCAGACCACCGGCAGCTCCGCCTTCTACTACGACTTCGACTCGTTCCAGGAGCTGAACATCCAGACCGGCACGGCCGACCCGAGCGTGCAGACGCCCGGCGTGCAGATCAACATGGTCACCAAGCGCGGCACCAACGAGCTGCTCGGCTCGGGCCGCTGGCTCGTCACCGACAAAGGCTTCCAGACCAATCCCTCCGTCCCTTCCGAGGCGGCGAGCTACGATCCGCCGCTGACGGTCGTCAACTCCATCAAGCACATCGATGATGCGGGCGTCGAGCTCGGCGGCCCGCTGATGCGGGACAAGCTGTGGCTGTGGGGCGCCTACTCGAAGAACAGCATCAACAACGTCGTCTCCAACACCAGCACCCAGTATCAGAAGACCGTCCTCGACAACGGCAACCTCAAGCTCAACACCCAGCTGCTGCCGAGCAACAGCGGCAGCATCTACTGGATGTACAGCAACAAGATCGAGCACAACCGCAGCATCGGCCCCACCCGTCCGGTCGAGACGTCGGTCAACCAGAGCGGCCCGGGCTACGTGCTCAAGCTGGAAGACACGCAGCAGCTCTCGCCCAGCGCGTACCTCACCGGGAAGCTCAGCCACGTGAAGAACGGCTACACCCTGACTCCGGTGGGCGGCCGGGACACCAGCGTCTACTGGGACCTGGACGGCGTGCCGCACGGCTCCTACAAGTTCTTCACCCAAGACGTGCCGCAGGACAACGCGCAGCTCGACGGCTCGAACTTCTTCAAGACCGGCAAGGTCGACAATGAGCTCAAGTACGGCTTCGGCTACCGCAACACGCCGGTCGAGTCGCTCACCGCCTGGCCGGGCGACGGCACGTGGGGCGACTTCAGCCTCGACTACGCCGGCATCACCCGCGACGCCATCCCCAAGTACGGCTCGAACTACTTCAACGGCTACCTCGGCGACACACTCCTGCTCGGCAACTGGACGCTCACCGGCGGCCTGCGCTACGACCGCCAGTCGGCCAAGAACAAGGCCAGCTCCGTGCCGGCCAACCCGGCCTTCCCGGACATCCTCCCCGCCGTCAATTTCGCGGGCGATTCCCAGGCCCTGGTCTGGAAAGGGGTCTCCCCCCGCCTCGGCGTCACCTGGTCGCCCGGCCAGGACAACAAGACGCTCCTCCGCGCCAGCTACAGCCGGTACATGAACCAGCTCGGCTCGAGCGACGTCGGGCCGAGCAATCCGTTCTACAGGGTGCAGATCCTCTACTACTACTGGAGTGATCTGAACAAAGACAACCACGTGCAGCGCAGCGAGATCGATTTCGACAGCGGCATCGCCGACTGGTTGAACATCGATCCGAACCATCCCGGCTCCGGGTTCTCCACCGGACGGTTCGACTACAACATGAAGCCGCCCCGCACCGACGAGCTCACGATCGGCGTCCAGCGGGAGCTCATGCCGGCCTTCGCCGTCTCGGCCAGCTATACCTATCGCAAGCTGACCAACTTCGTGTGGGACGCGTGGGAGAAGCACCAGGGCGTGGGCGACCTCTACACCTCCGCCGATTTCGAGCCGGTCACCAGCGGCGGCGTGCCGACGCTCCTCACCGGCACGCTGCCGAACGGACAGACGTACTCGACCGGCTACTACAGGCTGAAGAGTGGCGTTCCGGCGCCGATCTACACCGTCTCTACCAATCGTCCCGACTACTACCAGACGTATAGCGGCGTCGAGCTGTCCGCCACCAAGCGGATGCAGGACCACTGGATGCTCCGCGCCAACGTGACGCTGATGGACTGGAAGCAGCACGTCGGCGCCAACGGTTTCCAGGACCCGACCACGCTGATCCCGACCGGCTTCGACAGCTGCAACCGTTGCAACGGGTCGGTGGTGGCGTCGAGCGGCGGCGAGGACGGCTACATCAACTCCCACTGGGCGTTCAGCGTGCAGGGCGAGTACGAGCTGCCGCGCGGCTTCACCTTCGGCACCGCCTTCGTCGGCCGGCAGGGCTTCGTCATCCCCTACTACCGCCGGGTCAACGCGCGGGACGGCTTCGGCAACAAGCGCGTGCTGGTGAACGGCTTCGGCAACGACCGGCTGGACAATCTCTACAACCTCGACCTGCGCATCGCCAAGCGGTTCGACCTGTTCCAGAGCGTCGGCCTGACCGTGTCCGCGGACCTGTTCAACGCCACCAACGCGAGCACGGTGCTCTGGCGCGACAACCGCCTCTACACCGCCAACGGCCCCGACGTATCGTCGGGCAACAACAACATCCAGGAGCAGCAGAGCCCGCGCGTGTGGCGCCTCGGCGCAAGGTTCACGTTCTAAACTGTAGGGCCGGCTCTCAGCCGGCCCAACGTTCGTTGATATGGGGCCGGCTGAGAGCCGGCCCTACATTGATCAGTACGGATCGGCGCTGAGCACGCCTTCCACCACATCAATCACCTTGTATTCGGTTCGAGGTCGGCGGCCCAGATCCACCTTCCCGCCGCTGGCCAGAACCCACTCCTTGAAGCCGCGGAAGGTGAGCGGCTTGCCGCGCTGGCAGACCTCCGGCTTGTGGTCGCCGAGCACGAGGTAGACCGGGCCTTCGCCCATCACCCGTGCGGTGCCGTCGCGGCCGACCAGGAGCGAGGTCCGCTCACTCACGCCGATGCCGAGGAACGACTTGCCCTGGCCGTCGTGGATGGCTCGGGCGATGAAGACGAGGAGGCGCCCCATCCGGTCGCGCTGCTTGAAATGCGTGTCGCTGATCGTGCCGCGCAGGATGGGCCAGGTGAAGAAACCGCGGGAGAGGCTGACGTCGACCGAGAACGGATCGGCCAGCACGTGCTTCGACTGCGCGCTCTGGCTGGGGCAGGCGTCGTAGATCACGTCGCTCTGGATGGCCAGGCCGGCGCTCGTTCCCCCCACGCCGCCGCCCCGCCGGTAGACCGCCTTCACCGCCTCGGCCGTGCGCGTCCCTTTGAGCCAGCGGACGTAGTTGCACTGGTCCCCGCCGGCGAAGAAGACGATCTCCGCATCGCGCACCTGCCGCGCGACCTCTTCGCGGTTGGCCGAGTCGCGGTCGGTGATGACCAGGGTGACGACGGAGTCGACTCCGTCCAGGGCCATGAGGAAGTCGTTGTAGCCGTCGGCGCCCGAGGCGCGGAGGACGACGAGGTCGAGCTTCGTCGGGCAACGCGAGCAGCCCCGCACCTGGTCGATCATCGCCTGCAGCGCCGGCACGACGTCCGCGCCGCCGCCGGCCAGGTCGAGCACCGGGCCGTGCAGGCGCGGGCGGACGTCGTCAGGGGAGCCGGTGGTGTAGCGCACGAGCTCCGCGTGCGCCGCCGGGGCGAGCATGAGCAGGAACAGGGCGAACGTTTGCATCGCCGCGCATTGTCGCCGATACAATCGCGCCGTTCGATGCGGCGCTCGTTCGTTCTCCCGTTTTTGTTTCTCATCGGCTGCCGCGCGAGCGAGCGGCCCGTGGAGCGGCCGCCGGTCATCCTCATCTCCATCGACACGCTCCGCTCCGATCACCTCCCGGCTTACGGCTACCGCGGCGTGGAGACGCCCGCGCTGGATCGCTTCCGCCGCGATGCCGTCCTGTTCGAGCACGCCTACTCCCATTGCCCGCTGACCTTGCCGTCCCACGCGACGATGCTCACCGGCCGCCTGCCCGCGGACACCGGCCTGCGCGACAACGTCGGCTTCACGCTCGACAAGGACGTTCCGACGCTGGCGGAGCTGCTGCGCGGCGCCGGCTATCGCACCGGCGCGGCGGTGTCCGCGTTCGTGCTGCGCGGCTCGACCGGCCTGGCGCGCGGGTTCGAGACGTACGACGATCACATCGCCTCGGCCGGCAGCGAGCAGCCGATGGCGCTCGTGCAGCGCTCCGGCTCCTCCACCGCCGCGCTGGCCCGCGCGTTCGTGGAGGCGCACCCCTCCGAGCCGTTCTTCGTCTTCCTCCATCTCTACGAGCCGCACGCGCCGTACGACGCGCCCGAGCCTTACCGCAGCCGCACCCGCCTGCCGTACGACGCGGAGATCGCCCACGCGGATGCCATCGTGGGCGACTTTCTGCAGTTCCTCCGCGACCGCGGCCTCTACGACCGGGCGCTGATCCTCATCGTCTCGGACCACGGCGAAGGCTTGGGCGACCACGGCGAAGATGAGCATGGCGTCTTCCTCTACCGCGAGGCGATCCAGGTGCCGCTGCTGATGAAGCTCCCTTCCTCGCGCTTCGCCGGCCGTTCGGTCGCTTCCACTGCCGCGCTGTCCGATGTCTTCGGCACGGTGCTCCAGCAGTGCGGCGTTACCACGGCCTCGCATTCGCTGCTCGACGTTGCGACGCGTCCCGTCTACAGCGAGAGCCTCTATCCGCGCTTCCACTTCGGCTGGAGCGAGCTGCACTCGATGATCGACGGCGCGCATCACGCCATCCGCGCGCCGTCGCCGGAGCTGTACGACCTCGCGCACGATCCCGCGGAGCGGACGAACGCCGTCTCGTCGTCGCGCCGCGAGTTCAACGCCTTGAGCGCCGCCATGGAACCGCTGGTGCGCGCTTCCTCCGCGCCCGCGCCGATCGACCCGGAGGAAGCCGCGAAGCTCGCCGCCCTCGGCTACGTCTCTGCCTCGGCGACCACCGCGCCGGGCGAATCGCTGCCCGATCCCAAGGCGCGGATCGGCGACCTCGCCGAGATCAAGCGCGCGACGGCGCTCTATCGCGAGGGGCGCTACGACCAGGCCGTGGCCTCGCTCCGCCGCATCGTCGATGCCAATCCGCGCATGGTCGACGTGTGGGAGATGCTCTCCCGCGCCTACGCGCAACTCGGGCACACCGAGGAGGCGATCCGCGCCGCGAAAGACGGCTTGCGCGTCGCGCCGACCGCGATGCATCTCGCCATCGACATCGCCAACCTCTCCCTCGATCGCGACCCGGACGACGCCGCCCGCCACGCCGAGCTCGCGTTGCGCTCCGATCCCGCCCGGGCCCACGAGATCCTGGCCCGCATCGCCTTGCGCCGCGGCGACCTCGCTGCCGCCGAGCGCGCAGTCCGCTCCGCGCTCGCTGCGAACGGCGAGCGCGTGCAGCCGCTGCTGACGCTCGCCCGCATCCAGCTCCGCCGCCCCGACCCCGCCGCCGCGCTCACCACGCTCGACGAGGCCGCCCGCGCCGCCGCCCCCGCCCTCCCGCCCGCCCTCCCCCTCCTCCGCGGCGACGCCCTGGCCCGCCTCGGACGCGGCCCCGAGGCCGAGGCCTCCTTCCGCGACACCATCCGCCTCACCCCTCACGACCCGGCCGCCTACCAGTCGCTCACCGTCCTGCTGGCCAGCGAAGGCCGCTACGACGAGGCGACCGCCACCATCCGCGCCCTCGCCGCCGCCGCCCCTACGCCCGCCGGCTACGCCGCCATCGTGCAGACCCTGACCACCCTCGGCGACGAGGAGGGCGCGCGGTACTGGGCGGGGGAAGGGCGGCGGCGGTGGGGGAAATAGCAGCGTATAGACGACCGTCTATACTGATCAACATGGCGCAGAGAGCAAAGATCTTCAGCAACGGTGGGAGCCAGGCAGTTCGTCTTCCGAAGTCCTGCAGATTTCCTGATGATCAGAAGGAAGTCGCGGTTCGCCGAGTCGGTAAGCAGATCATTCTCGAGCCGGCGGACGAGTGGAGCGCGGAGTTCGTGGAGACGCTCGGTGGCTGGGATGGTGAAATCGAGCGGCCGCCATCGCCACCGATCTCGAAGAAGCGAGATCCGTTCGAGTGAGTCTCTCCTTCATGCTCGACACGGACAGCGTGAGCTTCGCTCTGCGCGGGCAGGGGCGTGTTGCGCAACGCATCCTCCAGCACAGGCCGTCCCAGATCTGCATCAGCTCCATCACGCTCGCCGAACTGCGCTACGGCGCAACGCGGCGGAGCTCGCGCAAGCTGCATGAAGTGATCGACGCGTTCACTGCGGACGTCGCCGTCATGGCTTTCGACGACGCATGCGCAGGCCTCTTCGGCGTGATCGCAGCCGAACTGGCAAAGCGTGGTGCAGTCATCGGCGAGTTCGACGCGCTGATCGCGGCCCATGCCGTCGCGCTGGATTTGACACTCGTGACGAACAACGTCCGGCACTTCGCGCGGGTTCGCGGCCTCCGCGTGGAAAACTGGAGTTAGTCCTTCCCTACATCTCCCCCAACAACCTCTCCCGGCACTCGCACAGCCGTTGCCACGCCACCCCCTCGTTCGCCGTGGCGTCGGTGAGCAGGACCACGTAGTAGCCGTCCTTCAGGTCGCAGGAGAAGACCGAGGTCGAGGCGAACTCGAGCTTGTAGCGATCGAGTTTGCCGGCGCCGGTGTCGTCGCACATGTTGCGGAGCCGGGTCAGGAAGATGCCGCTGTAGGCGCCGACCACTTTCAGGTCGTTGTCGTCGGCCTCGAAGGGACGCTCGGTGAGGACCTCCACCGTCTCGCCTTCCTGGTCGAGGAAGATCGCGCCCAAGGCGCCGTGCGTGTTATTGACGAGCTCTTGCAGGATACGGCGGAACGGCATCTCACTCCCACATGACCAGAAACTTGCGCGCCTCGGCCGCCTCCGGCGAGCCGGGCGCGAGATCGACGACCTTCTGGAGCGACTTCCGGGCCACCTCGTCGAACCCGGCGCGCTGCGCCGTCACGCCGAAGCGGAGGTGTCCCACCGGCGAAGACGGATTGCGCGTCACGAACTCCTTGTACTGCCGGCCCGCCCCCTGGAGGTCGCCGCGGCGCTCCAGCAGGATGCCGAGGTAGAGCGTCGCCGAGTCGTGGCGAGGATCGATGGCCAGTGCGCGGCGGAGCCAGGCTTCGGAATCGGCGGCGCGGCCGAGGCCGTCCAGCGCCAAAGCGTTGTGATATGCGGCGGCGGCGCGCAGGGGAGAGGCGGGATCGTCATACAGCAGCGAGAATTCGGACGAAGCGCGGGAGAGCTCGGCCAGCTTGAGCCAGGCGATCGCGCGATTGAAACGAGCCGCGGCGAGCTTCGGATCGAGGTCGAGGGCGAGATCGAACGAGGCGACGGCCGACCGGAGCGAGCCTTCGAGCATCAAAGCCAGACCGCGCAGGTTTTCCGTTTCGGCAGGCGAGCGGCCGGGCGTGCGCACGCCGTCCAGCTGCTGCAGGGCGCGCTGGTAGCGGCCGTGGAGGATGTCGTAGAGCGCGCGGTCGCAGCCGGGATTGGGAGTCGCTGCGGCCAGCAGCAGGGCGAGCGCGAATGCGGTCAGGCGGCGCCTCGCACTTGCTCGTCGATCTGGATGTCGCCGCGCTTGACCGCCTGCACGAACGCCTCGACCACGCGCGGATCGAACCGCGTGCCGGCGAAGCTCTTGATCTTCTCCACCACGTAATTGAGCTCCATCGCCTTCTGATACGGGCGGTTCGTCGTCATCGCGTCGAACGTGTCGGCGATGGCCACGATGCGCGCCTGCATCGGGATCTGCTCGCCCTCCAGCGACTCCGGATAGCCGCCGCCGCTCCACTTCTCGTGGTGGTACTTCATGCCCGGCACGATGTCGATGAGCTGCGCGACGCCGCTCATGATGGCGGCGCCCTTGGCCGGATGCTGCTTCATCACCTCGAACTCGTCCTCGCTCAGCGCCCCCGGCTTGCGCAGGATGCGGTCGTCGATGCCGATCTTGCCGACGTCGTGCAGCAGCGCGCTCACCCGCAGGTTGCGCATCTCCTTCTCCGGCAGCCCGAGGTTCTTGCCGATGGCGATGGCGTAGCGGCCGACGCGCTCCGAGTGGCCGCGCGTGTACGGATCCTTCGCGTCGATGGCCGCGGCGAGCATGCGCACGGAGTTGATGAAGAGGAGGTGATTCTCGTTCGCCGCCTTGCGCAGCTGCTCGATGGCCTTCTCGATGGCGCCGGACATGGCGTTGAAGTTCGTGGCCAGCTCGCCGATCTCATTGCGCGTCTTCAGCTCCACCCGCTGCGCGTAATTGCCGTTCGCGATCTCCCGCGTGCGCTGGGCCAGCTCCCGGATCGGGCGGGCGATCCCGGTGGCGAAGCCGAGCGCGGCGAGGACGGCCAGCAGCACGGCGATGCTCCCCCACTCGATGGTGGCCCGGATCATCTTGTCCACCGAGACGAACGCCTTCTCCTCCGGCTTCTGCACCACCACCCCCCAGTCCGGCCGGGTGATCGGCGCCACCGTGCCGAGCATCTTCACCGGCCGTCCGCCCCGGTCGTCGATGTAGAACTCGGTGAGGCGGAGCGGCTGCTTGGAGAACTCCTGCACGATCTTCAGGTTCGAAAAGTCGGGGCGCTGGACGTCGAGGGCCGGCTCGCTGTGCATCAGCACGCGGCCGTTGCGGTCGACCAGGAACGCCGTGACGTCGCCCTTGCCTTCCTCCCGGATGTGATCCGAAATCCGCTTGAGGCTGACCAGCCCCTCGACCGTGCCGATGACCTGGTTGTCATCCACGACCGGCACGGCGATGACCACGGCCGGCTGGTTGATCGACGTCACGTACTGGAATGTCCCGGTGTAAGGCTGCCCTTTCTTGGCCACCTCCAGGGCGAGGTTCATCTCCTGCTGGATGGAGGGATCGAGGCCGTCCGGCTTCGCCTCCGCGCCGAGGCCGGCGGTGTTCAACACGCGCAGGGCGAGGAGGTCGCCGTCCGGGGTCAGGTAGTCGGTGATCCATTTCGTCTCGGCGGCGTAGGTGAAGGGGTCGGCGCCGTTCAGGGCCCGCTTCATGATGCGCACCGAGCCGGCGATCTTGGTCAGCTGCTGCATGTTGCTGCCGAGCAGGGTCTGCACGTCGGTGGCGATGCCGACCGCGGAGCGGGTGAGGTACTTTTTCTCCAGCGTTTCCAGCGAGTCGCGGTTGATGCCCTGCAGGAAGTAGTGGGAGACGACGAGGGGGAGGAGGCCGACGGCCACCATCGCGCCGAGCAGGGTCCAGAGCAGGCGGGCTCTGGGGGGAGGGGCCGGAGGGGGAGCGTCGGACATTCGAAAACGATTATAAAAGAAGGTGGGATGTCCCTCGGGCTCTACCTGCACCTCCCTTTCTGCCGCGTGCATTGCTCGTATTGCCCTTTCGCGATCTCGACCGACCTCTCGCTGCAGGATGCTTACACCGGGGCGCTGCTGCGGGAGATCGATGCGAAGAGCTCTCTTCCCGCGGCGCGGGGAGAAGGCTCTTCAATTGTCGATACCCTCTATCTGGGCGGCGGGACGCCGTCGCGCCTCGCGCGCTCCAATCTGCGGCTGATCATCGACCGGGTGCGCTCGCGGTTCGTGATTGCGCCCGGCGCCGAGGTCACCATCGAGGCGAACCCGGAGGACATCGATGACGAGGCGCTCGCGGATTGGCAGGAGCTGGGCGTGAACCGCATTTCAATCGGCGTCCAATCCTTCCACGACGCGGAACTGCTCCCCCTCGGCCGCGTACACGGCGCGCAGCGCGCTCTGGACGCGGTGAAGCTGGCGGTGAGCAAAGGCCTGCGCACCAGCCTCGATCTCATCCTCAGCCTGCCCAATCAGACTGTCGCTTCCTTTCGCGAAACGCTGCGAACCGCGATCGGGCTGAACGTGGGGCACATCAGCCTCTACATGCTCGACCTAGAGGAAGGGACGCCGCTCGCCGTGCAGGTGGAGCGGGGGCGGACCACGTTGCCGGAGGAGGACGACGTTGCCGCGCTGTATCTGGAGGCGGTAGGCACGCTGGGAGAGGCAGGCCTGCAGCAGTACGAGATCAGCAACTTCGCCCGGCCCGGCGAGGAGTCGCGCCACAACCTCCGCTACTGGCGGCGCGAGCCGTACCACGGCCTGGGGCTGGGCGCGCATTCCTTCCTCGCCGAGCAGCGCTTCGCCAACACCCGGGACATCCGCCGCTACATCGCCGACCCGGTCGACGCGCGCGACTTCGAGGAGGAGCTCGGCGAGGCGGAGCAGCGGCGGGAAACGATTTTTCTGCGACTACGGCAGGCGAGCGGCATCGGCTATGCTGATCTGGTCCGGCTGACCGGACAGGAGGGCATGGAATGGACCGAGCGGGGACTGAGAGACGGCTGGCTGCGGCGGGAGGGAGCGCGGGTCGCCTTCACTCCATCCGGCTTCTTGTTGAGCAACGAGCACATCTCCTCGCTCTTCTGATGCTGGCCGCGCTTCCCATGCGCGCCCAGGCGCCCGACGTCAGCTTCGATCCGACCATCACCCAGGCGCAGTTCCGCAAGTTCTCGCACCTGGTGGGGCAGGGCATCTACCCGACGCCGGTCGCTCCGGCCGGGGCCAGCGGCCTGCTCCGCTTCGAGGCCGGCGTCGCCGCCACGCTGGTCGACGTCGACGAGACCGCCGCCTACTGGCAGAACGCCACCGGCTCGGACTTCACCACCAGCGGCTACCTCGCCGTGCCGCGCATCATCGTGACCAAGGGGTTGAGCAAGGCCAGCATCTCCGGCACGTACGCGAAGATCCAGGACTCGGACATCAAGATGTACGGTGGCACGCTGGACGTCCCCATCATCGACGGCGGCTTCGTCACGCCGACGCTCGCGTTGCGCGGCGGCTACTCGCAGATCAGCGGCGTGGAGAACTTCGACCTCAAAACCTACGGCGTGGAGCTCTTCCTCGGCAAAGGCTTCGGCCCCGTGACGCCGTACGGCGCCATCGGCCGCCAGCGCACCGACTCCCGCGGCACGATCACCGGCCCCATTCCCGTCACGCTGACCGACAAGTCGGACATCAACCGCTACACGGTCGGCGTCCGCCTGAACCTGTTCCTGCCGAAGATCACGGTGGAGGCGACGCAGGCGGAGGAGCGGAGTTATGCGGCGAAGGTGAGTTTTGGGTTTTGAGGTAGGGCTGGCTCCCGTCAGCCGGAATTCCGCGTACGTGTTCGTCAACCTCGGTGGAGGTAACGAACATGCCATGCGCCACATTCGATACGTGGACCCCTATTCCTGCCGGATCGCGTTTCTGCGCGAAGGTCACCGCCACCAACATGGATTTTCTGGCGAGTGTCCGGATCGCAAACTCTGACGGCACTGTCGCGATCTTCGGAACCAGCGCGCTTCTCAACGGCCCGGTATGTGTGCCACTCGAGCAGAGGGGCTACGGCGTGGGCGCCACCGTTTTCATCGATGACGAGGCGCCGACCGTCGTCCTCGACATCATGGTGCTCGATGCAAACGATAAGATCGTAAACAGCTCGCAGTGTCAGTTCTCGACGCCGAAGACCGAATTCGACATCACGCGGATGCTGATTCCGTGAGGAGGTTGGCGATGCGCACAGGAATCAGGACCTTCGCCATCTTCATCCTGCTCGCGGCGGGTCTGCGCGCCGGCGCTCAGACCTGCACCGTCGACCAGACCATCAAGGAGTGCTTCGAGA
>DASYMJ010000369.1:0-2556 GCA_036009105.1 Thermoanaerobaculia bacterium
CGTCATCTGGGAGTTGATGTTCGTGTCGAGGCTGCCGAAGAGGAGGGTCTGGTCGAAGGGATGCTTCACGTCCGCCGCCTGGGCTGCGTACGCGCCGCCCGGACGGAAGAGGACGATGTTCTTCTCGTTGATCTGCTCGACGGAGCCGAAGTAGAAGAGCTTGTCGCGCATGACCGGGCCGCCGATGGTGAAGCCGAGCTGGCGGCGCGAGTAGTCGTCGTTCTTCTTCAGGTCGAGAGGACCCTGGGCGCGCAGCGCGCTGTCGCGGAAGAAGCCGAAGACGCTGCCCGACATCGCATTCGTGCCGGACTTGGTGACGATGGAGAGCGCGCCGCCCGCCGAGCCGCCGATCTCGGTGTCGAAGCGGTTGTTGATGACGCGGAACTCGCGCACCGCGTCCTGGCTGAAGCGGGCGCGGGCCAGGCCGTTGACCTGGTCGGTCAGGTCGACGCCGTCGACCAGGATGGTGGTCTGCGAGGCGTTGCCGCCCGCGCCGACGACCGGTCCGCCGTTGATGAAGCGGAAGCCGCCGCGCTCGCGCTGCACGCCGGGGGCGATGAAGGCGAGGCGCTGGAAGTCGCGGTCGGCGACCGGCAGCGCGGCGATCTGTTCGGGGACGATGTTCGTGGAGGAGTCGGTCTTGTTCACATCGACGATGGGCGCCGCCGCGCTGACCGTGATGGTCTCGCTGGAGGAGGCCTGCATCTCGACCGCGACTTTCGCGTTCTGCCCGACGCGCAGGGTCAGCTTGTGCTCCCGCACCGGCGCGAAGCCTTCCAGGGCGAAGGCGACCTGGTAGTTGCCGGGCGTCAAGGCGAGGAAGCGGGCCAGGCCAGCCGTGTCGGTGACGCCGACCGTCTCGAACCCGGTTTCAGGGCGGGTGACGGTGACGGTGACGCCGGGGAGAGGCGATTTGGCCTGGTCCAGGGCGACCGCCTCGATGGAGGCTTTGTCGATCTGGGCGAGTGCGGGAATGCTGAGGAGGAGAAGAAGGAGAACGGCAAGAATCCGGCGCTGCATCATGGTCATGGCCTCCGATGTTTACCGGCCGACCGGTCGGTTTGTTGGAATGGGCGGAGTGTAGGAGGGTGAGGAGGGGAAGTCAAGAGGTGATGAGCCGTGCCCGGTCCGACTTCGCGCCCTCTCCAGCGCCGCAGCGAACTTGCTGCTTCCGCCCCTTCGCCGCGGCTTCTCATCCCGACTCGGAGGAAAAGGCAATCACCTCGATCTCGCCGCGAACGTGCTCGCGCCGAGCCGCTCCGCCTGTCGCATCAGGCGGCCGTTCGCCGATGGCTGACCGGCGAGTGCGTCGTTCGCGGGCGCGGGACGGCGGCCAGGACCATCGGTTCGTTCACGGCCAGCGCCTTCACCAGCATGAGGTGGACGTGCCGCAGCAGCTCGTCCAGCACGAACGGCTTGCTGAGGAAGCTGCTGGCGCCCGCTTCCAGCGCCCGCACCATTTCCGCGGGATCGGCACTGAGGATGAGAATGGGAACCCTCGGCCCTGCTTCCACGCTTTGTAAGCTTTCCATCACTTCGAACCCGTTCATGAGCGGCATCTGCAGGTCGAGGATGATGAGGTCATAGCGGTTCTCCAGGTGAAGCGCGCGCACCTGCAGCGGGTTGGCCGTGGAAGCCACGGCGACGTAGCCTCCCCGGCGGAACACGTATCCGAGCAGACGGAGATTACTTTCCTGATCATCGACGATCAGGATCTTGGCGCGGAGAACGTCAGTGCAGTCTGGCATGGTCTTTTGCGGCGAATTCGAGGGCTACGTCCAGGGTGTCCATGAACTCGGCGACCTTGATCGGTTTGGTGAGATAGCGGAAGAAGCCCGCCTCCAGCCCCTTCTGGATGTCGCGGGGGATCGCGTTCGCGCTGAGCGCGACGACCGGGATGTGCGCCGTGGCCTGGTCTTGGCTGAGGATTCCGAGGGCCTCGATGCCGCTGATGCCGGGCAGGTTGATGTCCATCAGGATCACGTCCGGCTGGCAGGTCCGGGCGAGCTCGACGCCGCGAATGCCATCGATGGCGCTGAGCAGGCGGAGATCGTGACGGCGGGCGACGAGCTTTTCGATCAGTCTCAGATTCGCCGGATTGTCTTCCACGTAGAGGAGCGTGCGCATCCGCGCGCCGACCGGCTCCGCCGGCAGGGGCATCGCGGGCGCATCGGCATGGGCCGAGAGCGGAATCGGCAACGGTGCGGTGGAGAGGAGCTCGACCCAGAAAGTGCTTCCCGTCCCTACGGCGCTCTCCACGCCGATGACGCCGTCCATCAGTTCGACCAGGCGCTTGCTCACCACCAGGCCGATGCCGGTTCCTTCCTCCGAGTTGTGCTCCTGCCCCAGGCGGTTGAACGGCTGGAAGAGCTGCGCCAGGTTTTCCGCCGACAGGCCGCGGCCGGTATCGGTCACCGTGACCCGGACGTGGCCGCAGGTGCTCGCCGGGGCGCAGTCGACGACCACCGACCCTCCCACCTGGTTGTACTTGACGGCGTTGGTGAGCAGGTTGATCAGCACCTGCTTGATCCGCGTGCGGTCGGCCGAGATGAAGCA
>DASYMJ010000370.1:0-5437 GCA_036009105.1 Thermoanaerobaculia bacterium
CGAGGCCGGATACTGGGTGTTGCGGTCGAAAAGCGAGACGCCGAGGCTGTTCGGGGTGTCCATGAACCACGGGTCGGCGTAGGAGAAGCTGAAGAAGTTCGTCCGGTTGCCTTTCTGGAAGCTGAGCCCGAAGTTCTCGCCCTCCCCCAGGAAGTTGCGGGTGGAGAACTGCGACTGCACGAAGAAGCCGCCGCCCTCGGAGTAGCCGCCGCCGAACTGGATGTCGTTCTTCCCTTCCTCGTTCCCCTTGACCAGGATGTCGACCGTCTTCGACTCCGGGTTCACCTTGAAATCGGGGTTCTCGCTGACCTTGAAGTAGCCCAGCTGGCCGAGCTTGTAGAGGCTCTGCTTGAAGGTCTCCATGTCCATGATCTGACCTTCCTCCAGGAAGATCTCACGGCGGAGCACCTTGTCCTTGGTGGTGGTGTTGCCCTGGAACTCCAGGCGCCCCAGGCGGAACTGCTCGCCCTCGAAGACCTGGAGGTGGACGTCGATCGTGCCGTCGTCCTTCGTGACGTACTCCGGGTTGACGTAGGCGTAGATGTAGCCGCGCATGCGGTAGGCGTCGCCGAACGCGTCGGCCCGGGCCTGGATCGGCTTGCGGCGGATGATGTCGCCCTTCTTGAGCGGCCAGTCGCCGATGATCTGGTCGTTCGTGAAGACGGTGTTGCCGGAGACGGAGACGTCCCCGTACTTGTGCACCGAGCCTTCCTTGACCGGGATGATCACCTTCACGCGCGGCTTCCTGGTGTTCTTGCCGACGGTGATGACCTGCGGATCGCCGAACGCGATGTCGTAGTAGCCGTAGTCCTGATAGTAGTTCTTGAGGTGCTCGAGGTCTTCATCCAGCTTGGAAGGGATGTAGAGGTTCTTCTTCCGGATCCAGCTGATGATGTTGTTCGCCTTGACCTCTTTCATCACCGAGCGGAGGCGGCGGTCGGAGAAGTGCTCGTTGCCGGTGAAGTCGATGCCGGCGACCTTGGCCTTGATCCCTTCGTTGATGTTGAAGACGATCTTCTTCTCACCCGGCTCGTTCAGGTCTTCCATGGTGGCCTCGACGCTGACGCCTTCGAAGCCGCTCTCGGTGTAGGCCCGCTTGATCGACTCCGCCGCGCGGCGGATCAGCGTCTGCTCGACGGTGTTCCCCACGTGGATGTCGATCTTGTCCTTCTCCAGCCCCTCGGTGATCTTGTTGGTCTGGAGCTCTTTGTTGCCGCGGTACTCCACCGAGCCGATGCGCGGCCGCTCCTTGACGATGGCCCGCACCACCACGCCGCCGCCGGCTCCCCGCTCGGTCTCCAGGCGGATGTCGTCGAAGAGACCGGTCTGCCAGAGGTTGAGGAAGTTGCGCTGCAGGGCGGCCGGGTCGTAGACCTCGCCCGGCTGGATGCCGAGGTAGACGCGGATCGTGTCACTGGCAACGGAGGTGTTGCCGACGGCCTCGAAACGCTCCACTTTCTCCCCCGGGGTCGGGTTGGGAGCGTTGGGAGGGGCGGTGGTGGGAGCGGAAGGGGCGTCGGTGATCCGGCCCGAGTTGGGGGACTGGATGATCTGGCCGGCCTTCGGCTTCTGCGGGGGCTCGGACGGTGGAGCCTGCGCCTGAGCGGCCGTCACGAGCAGCGCCGCCACGAGCGATAGGTAGAGGATTCGCGTCATAGAAATCCGGTGTCACCGGTATTGTCGTGTGAGACGTGCGAGCCCGTCAGGAGGTCACACAGCGGGCATGAACACGGTTGGAACGCGGCGCATTCTAGCAATAAACGGCCGGGTTACCCGTACGTTGCCATTCCTTTACCGAAGGACCAGTTCTCCTTCGTCACCTCGACCAGGTTGATCAGGACGTCGTCCGGCCGGACGTCCAGCGCCTCGCCGAGCCGCCGCACGACGTCCCCGTACAGCGCCTTCTTCACCTCCAGCGTCCGCCCCGCGTTCAAGGTGACCTCGATGATCACCTGATCGGCGGAGCGCTCGCACTCGGCATACGTCGGGTCGGCCACGAGCTGCCCGGCGTCAAGCGCATTCAAGATCTGGAAGCGGTCCTTCGGCGGAACGTTCGCGGTCGCGACGAGCGCCTCGTGGACGCAGTCGCCCATCGTGCGCAGCTGCTCGAGGCTGCGCGGCTTGCGGGCCCAGATCTTCACCAGCGGCATGGCCAGCATTGTAGGCGCGCCGCGCGCCTATTGCAGATAGCCGAGTGAGCGGAAGCGCTTCTGCGCCTCGTTGTCCTGCTCCCGGCGCTGCTGCTCGGAGACGGTCGCGGCGGCGGCCGAGCTCCTCGCCAGCGCCGGCGCCGTGTGCAGCGGCAGCAGGGACCGGCCGAAGTTGCCCGGCGTGGTCTTCTCCGCGATGGGCGAGGGATCGATGCCGAGCATCTGGTACAGCGTCGGCGCGATGTCCGCGATGGTGCAAGCCTGATCGACCCGGATGCCGCGATAGCCGTAGCAGGGGGGGAGCACCATCAGGAGGTTGACCCGGTTCGTCGCCTCCCGGTCGCCGCCGTTGTTGAAGCTGTGGGTGAGCAGGCCGCCCTCGCCGAATGCCTCGCCGTGATCGGAGGTGATGACGAGCACCGTGTTCTGGAGCAGGTTCCGCCGGCGCAGGCTCTCCACGATCCGCCCCACCGCCGCATCGGTCTCCCGCACCTCCGCCTCGTAGCGCCTGCGGTACACGGCCAGCTGCTCGGGCGTCACGTCCAGCGCCACGCTCCAGGCCCGCCCCTGCGCCTTGGCGATGATCGCCTGCACGTACGCCTTGCGCTGCGGATCGGCGATCGCTTCCGGATGGGCGAGCTCCGGCGGCAGCGTGCGGTAGCGCAGCCCTTCCAGGCGCGGCTCGTTCGAGAGGTCGTAGCCCTCCGGAAAGTACGGATCGTGCGGGTCGATGAGATTCACGAAGCCGAGGAACGGACCCTTGCCATCCAGCTGCTTGTCCAGACGGCGGAGCACCTCGTCGGCGGAGGAGTAGACGAACATGCGGTACCACTCGTTCGGCTGGCTGGCGTAGCGCTCGATGAGCGCGTCGATGCGCGGCAGGAGCGGCGCTTTCGTCGCCGGCTCCATCGCCTCCCACTCCTCCTGCACGTTCTCGTAACTGCGGAACGGCATGAGGCAGCGCATGAACTTCGCGGAGAGATTGCCGTTCGCGACGACGCCGAAGGTGCGGTAGCCGAGGGGCTGCAGCTGATGGGCGATGGAGGCCTCGGGCTGGTCGATCTCGGTCTGGTGCCCGTCGACATATCCGGTCAGAATCGAAAAGTGCGATGGCGGCGTGGAGTCCCAGGTGCTGTAGGCGCGGGTGAAGTTGACGCCGCGCGCGGCGAGCGCCTTGAGGGCCGGCGTGCGGTTCGTGCTCCTCGGGTCGAGCTCGGTGGCATCGGCGCGGACGGTGTCGAGGATCAGGATGAGGATGTTCGGCCGTCCTGCACACGTCGCCTCCGGCTCTTTCACCAGCGGCGCCGGGACGATCAACGCCACCTGGCTCACGGCCACGGGCCGGCCCACGGCACCAGGCCGCTGGTTGCACCCCAGAAAGAACAGGACGATGGCGATCGATAGACGGCGTATGGGCGACAAGAAAGCTCCCGCGGGATGGTTATTAGCGGGCGTCATTCTAATCGCAACGGCCGCTTCCGCCACTCCCGCTGAAGTCCTACCGCTTCACGGAGCCACGCTGCGGGTCGCCGTGGTGGGTGATGTAGGCGACGGAGCTACCACCGTTGCGGCAGGCATCGCACGCGTGCATGCCGCGACACCGCTCGATGCGGTGATCATCCCGGGCGACAATTTCTACCCCTGCAGCGTCACCTCGGTCGCCGACAAACGGTGGGCGATCATCACCCCGCTCACCACCCTCGGCGTCCCGCTGTATCCGGTCCTGGGCAACCACGACTACTGCGGCAATCCCGACGCGCAGGTGCAGGCCACCGGCACCGTGCCGCACTGGCGGATGCCGGCGCGGAGCTACGTGGTGCGCAACGAGCTGGCCGATTTCGCCATGCTGGACACCACGCCATACGCCACCGGCCAGTCGCGCGATGCGGACGGCGACGTGCGCGACGCCTTCGCCACCTCGGTGGCCACCTGGCGCATCGCGGTCGGCCACCACACCATCGTCTCCTCCGGGTGGCACGGCTACTTCCCGCGCTCGCAGCACCGGCGGATGGCGCGCCTGCTGCCGGCGCTGCGCCGGAGCAGAGTCGATCTCTACATCTGCGGCCACGACCACCACCTGGAGCTCGTCGCCGGCCGGCCGCGCATGCTCGTCAGCGGCGCGGGCTCCGACCCCATCCCGCCCATGGCGCTGCATCCGTCCACCCTTTATCCGGCCGATGCGAAACGGGTGGGCGGCTTCGCCGTGCTCGAGCTGACCGCAACGCGGATGACCATCACGTTTTATGGGATGGACGGGAAGCCGCTGGCGCATGGGTTTCCGTTCGCGCGATAGCTGCTGGTTGCTGGTTGCTGGTAGAAACGCCGAGCGGCAAGCAACCAGCAACCAGCAACTTCCCGTTCGCTGCACGAATCACTCATTTCGCTGCGTCCCCGGCCACGAAGCGGCAAACGTGCCGCACACTGACCCCATGCGCAAGCCTCTGGGCGTCGCGCTCCTCTTCTGGACCGGCTTCGCACTCATCACCGCCGCGAATCTGTACGTGGCCATGATCACGCACGGCCATTCCTTCACCAGGCTGGTCGTCTTCTCGGTCAGCGTCTGGTGGCCGTGGGCGTTCGCCGCGCCGGCCATCGCCTGGCTTGCCGAGCGTTTCCCGGTGGCGCCGGTCACGACCCGCAATGTGCTCGTGCACGTGCTGGCCGCAATCCTGGCCGGCATCGGACACTGCGCCGCCTGGATCTGGCTCACCGTTCACATCCGGCCGTTCGACGCGATGACCATCAAGGAGTTCGGCGATCCATTCATCTACTCCGTCGCGGCGCGGTTGCCGTCCGAGGTTTTGATCTACACCGCGACGCTGGTGGCGATCCTGGCGGGCGACTATCACCGCCGGTTGCGCGAGCGGGAGCAGTCGCTGGCCGCCGCGCGGCTGCACGCGCTCGAGCTGCAGCTGCAGCCGCACTTTCTCTTCAACACGCTGCATTCGATCGCGGCGCTGGTGCGCGGCGGGCGCGATGGGGACGCCATCGAGATGATCACCGGCCTCTCCGATCTGCTCCGCTACACGCTCGATCGAGCGGGACGGCAGCAGGTGCCGCTGGAAGAAGAGGCGGCCATCCTGCGGCGGTACCTCGACATCCAGCGCATCCGCTTTGCCGACCGGCTGGCGGTGACGATCGAGGTGGCGGCGGACGCGCGCGGCGCCGCCGTGCCGGCGCTCATCCTCCAGCCGCTCGCGGAGAACGCCATCCGCCACGGCATCGCCAAGTCGGCGGCGGCCGGGCGGATCGACGTGCGCGCGTTCCGGCGCGAAGGGCAGCTGACC
>DASYMJ010000371.1:0-11467 GCA_036009105.1 Thermoanaerobaculia bacterium
GAAGCGGCCGCCCGGCTCGGGCGGGGTGACGCCGTTGACGGTGATGCGATCGACGGTGGCGCGCGTCTTCCACAGCAGCGCCACCCGCTCGGCGCCTCGTACGCTGAGCACTTCCACGGTGACCTTCCGCTTGCCGGCTTCCAGCTGGTCGCTCAGGACCACGATCTCCACCGGTGGGAGGGATGCGGCCGGCGCCGGCTTCACCCACAGCTTCGGCGCGCCCGCGTACCACGGCGTCACCACGCGCTGCGTGGCGCCGGGCAGCGGCAGAGCGCTGGCCCAGAACGTCTGGCCCCCGAAGTCGAAGTAGGTGTAGTTGATGCGCCGCGGCTTCTCGGGCGTGTAGACCGGCTGCAGCGCGGTCCAGATCAGGAGGATGACGGCCAGGATGGCCGGCGCGGTGGCCACGCGCCGGTCGTGCAGCGATGCGACGGGCGTGAACACCAGCGCCAGCATCACCGCGATGCCGGCCAGCGCGGGCGTGCCGAGGGCGTCGTACAAGACGAGGCCGAACGGAAACCAGAGCACCGCCGCGACGACGGTCGCCGCGATCGCTCCCCACTCCTGGTCCTTCATCAGCGTCGCGGCGGCCAGCACGAGGCCGGGCACGACGAACAGATAGCTGCCGCCGCGCAATGCGAGGGTGAGGATGATGGCCAGCGCGTTCCACGCGATGGCCGTCGCCGGCAGGGCGAGTCTCCGTGGCGCGACGGCGATCGCCGCGGCGATGCCGAGGAGCCACATGGCCGCCACCGCCCCATCCGGATGCGCGATCCACACCGGCAACCGCAGCAGCACCGTCGCCGCAAGCCCCGCCCCTCCCGCCACGATCACGGCCACCACGAACCAGGCGAGGCCGACAAACGCAGGACGGGCTTCAGCCCGTCCCGCGCCCACGATCGAGATCACCAGCCCGAGGAGCGCCATCCACATCGTGATCCCCTCCGGCCACGCGATCACGAACAGCCCCAGCACATCGAAATGCACCGCGTTCCCGCCGCTGCGCTGGGCGAGATCGGCATTCGCCAGCGCGCGCGCCGCGGCGAGCGCATTGTCTCCGTGATGCTGGAGCAGGCGCGGATCGGCGTGCCGCTGGTCGTCCAGAGGCGTGTGATACGCGTGCACGTTGCCGATGGCCGCGAAGTTGACGCCCTCCAGCCCGACGCGCTTGAACACGGTGAGGTCGGTGTCGTTCGGCAGCAACTCGTAGATGCTGACGAAGAGCGACGTCGTCACCGGCCGGCGCAGCGCGCGCGCCACGGTGGAGATCAGCCAGCGGTTGTTGCGGCTGGTTTCGAACAGGTAGCTGGTGCCGCTCGTGCCGCGGTTCTCCACGTTCACGATCGCACCCGTCCGCCCCACCAGCCCCGGCTCCGCCACATAAGCCTCGGCGCCGATGAGCCCGAGCTCTTCCGCGTCGTCGGCGAGGAAGATGACCGGGTTGAGCGTCCGCTCGCCGCGCATCGCCCGCGCCACTTCCAGCAGCACGGCCACGCCCATCCCGTCATCCGAAACGCCCGGCCCGGAGGGAACGGAGTCGTAATGCGCGGAGAGGACGACCGCCTTCCGCGCGACGTTGTCGGCAGGCCAGCGCGCGATCACGTTCTGCACCGTGGCGCACTCCGCATGCGGGTTGCAGGCGAAGCGCCGCTGCACGATGACGTCGTAGCCGAGCTCGCGGAAGCGGGCCACGATGCGGTCCCGCACCCGCTCGTGCTCGGCGCTGCCCACCGGATGCGGCAGGTCGCCGATCACCGCCTGCAGCAGCGGCTGGGCCCGTCCGGCGGAGAACTCCCGGCCCGGCGCGCCCGCGGCTTTCGGCTCCGGGCCGCGCGTCTCGCGGAAGATGAGGGTGGTCAGGAGGATCGCAAGGAGCAGCCACAGCACGATCGGCTTCACAGCCGGGCATTGTGGCACGGACGTCGGCGCGGGCGGCGAACGCAACTCCGCGCCGCTCTGTCCGTATCAGCAGGGGTATGGAGGCATCAATGCGCAAGCTGTTCCTGACCTTCGCCCTCTTCACCATGGCGGCCGCCGCGAGCGCAGGGACGCTCCGGGAGCCGATGGACCGCACCATGGACCTCCGTCCCGGCGGCGAGATCTCCCTGGTCAACGTCAACGGCAAGATCACCATCACCTCGTGGGATCAGCCGCGCGTGCGGCTGCAGGCCGAGAAATACGTCGAGAGCCGGGATGACGAGGCGGCGGAGAAGGCGATGCAGGAGCTGCGCATCGAGGTGAAGGCCACCGCGAAAGGCATCAGCATCGAGACGCGCCAGCCGAACCGCGGCGCGGGGGGCCTGCTCGAGGCGCTCTTCGGCGATAACATCAACATGGGCGTCCGCTACGAGCTGACCGTGCCTCGCTCGGTGAACCTGAACGTGGAGAACACCAACGGCTCCGTGCACGTCTCGGAGCTGAGCGGCCGCCTCGACCTGGAGACCACGAACGGCCGCATCGAGGTCGCGCGCTGCAGCGGCTCGGTCAACGCCGGTACCACGAACGGCGCCATCCACGCCGAGCTCCTGCAGGTCGCCTCCGGCGCCTCCATGCACCTGGAAACGACGAACGGCGGCATCTCCCTGGCCATCCCCTCCAACCTCGGCGCCAGCATCGAGGCCGGCACCACGAACGGCTCGGTCACCACCGATGTGCCGATCACGACCACCCGCTTCGAGAAGCACTCCCTCCGCGGCACGATGAACGGCGGCGGCCCGTCGATCCGTCTGTCGACCACGAACGGGAGCATCAAGATCGCGAAGGTGGGAACGTAGGCGAAAATGTAGGGCCGGCTCTCAGCCGGCCCGGCATCAACGGATCAACTGGGCCGGCTGAGAGCCGGCCCTGCATTTTTGTGCCGCAGGCAGGCGCGAGAATGCACCGGGTTCACCGCCACGATCCCCTCCGCCGTCACCCGGTAGCGGAACACGAGCGCCGTCAGATCCAGCGGCGGCGTGACGTTCGGCATGGTCCGGCGGATGGCGGGGACGCGCAGCTCCAGGATGGCGGGCGCCGGCTCGATGCTCATCGAGCCGGCAAGGACGAGGGCGCGGGCGTGGTCTCTCACTCGGGGGTAATGTACGCGGCGGTGATGCCGCCGTCCACCAGGAACGTCGAGCCGTTCACGAAGGACGACTCGTCGCTGGCCAGGAACAAAGCGGCGTTGGCCATCTCTTCCGGGCGGGCGAATCGGCCGGGCGGGATGTGCACCAGCCGCCGGTTGCGCCGGGCCGGATCGGACAGCAGCTCCGCCAGCAGCGGCGTCTCCACCGGTCCGGGGCAGAGCGCATTGGCCCGGATGTTCTTCCGCGCGAACTCCACGGCGATCTCCCGGGTCATGGAGAGCACGCCCCCCTTGCTCGCCGTGTAGGCGATCTGCGGCGCGGCGGCGCCCATCACCGCCACGAACGAAGCGGTATTGATGATCGACCCGCCTCCCGCCCGCAGCAGCGCGGGGATGGCGTACTTGCACCCCAGGAACACGCCCTTCAGGTTGACGTTGATCACCATGTCCCAGATCGCCTCGGACGTATTGGTGACCGAGTCGTCGTCCGGATGAAAGACGCCCGCGTTGTTGAAGACCACATCGACGCGGCCGTACGTCTTCTCCGCGAACGCGATCATCGCCTCCGCATCCGCGGCCTTCGAGATGTCCGCCGCGACGGCGGCAGCCTGGCCGCCCGCGTCGCGGATCTCCGCGGCCGTTGCCTCCGCGGTCTCCTGCTTGAGGTCGACCACCACGACCTTCGCCCCTTCGCGCGCGAACAGCAGGCAGGAGGCCTTGCCGATGCCGCTGCCGCCGCCGGTGACCAGGGCTACTTTGTTCGCGAGTCTCATGGTTCCTCCGGAACGATGAACGATGAACGATGAAGGATGAACGATGAACAAAAGCCGTCGCACACCCCGTTCATCGTTCATCCTTCATCGTTTGATTACGCTTGTTCGAAATACCTCCGCCGCTCCCAGTCGGTCACGGCCGCGTCGAACTTCCGCTGTTCGGTGCGGAAGAAGTGCAGATAGTGCTCCACCACGTCTTCGCCCAGGACCTTGCGCGCCCAGGCGCTGCCGTCGAGGGCGGCGATGGAATCGATGAGCGAGTGCGGCACGTGGGGCAGCTCGCGAGCGGCGTACACATCGCCCTCGAAGCGCTCCGGCGGCTCGATCCCGTTCTCGATGCCGTCCAGTCCCGCGGCGAGGGTGGCGGCGAAGGCGAGGTACGCGTTCGCGTCGGCCCCGGCCGCGCGGCACTCGATGCGCAGCGACGGCCCGTGGCCGACGATGCGGAAGCCGGCCGTGCGGTTGTCGTAGCTCCAGGCGATGCCGGTCGGCGCGAACGAGCCGGCCACGTAGCGCTTGTAGGACGCCGGGTACGGCGCATAGAAGGCGAAGAGCTCGCGGATGTGGGCCATCCAGCCGCCGAGGAAGTGCCGGAACGTCGGAGAGCAGCGGATCGGACCGAGGGACTCGTCGCCGGGGAAGAGCGGCGTCTTGCCGTGGTCGCCCCACAGGCTCATGTGGATGTGGCAGCTCGAGCCGGCGTAGCGCTCGTCCCACTTGGCCATGAACGTCACCGCGTGGCCGAGCTTCCAGGCGATCTCCTTCGCGGCATGCTTGTAGATGTGATGGCGGTCCGCCATCTCCAGCAACTCCGCGTAGCGCAGGCCGATCTCCTGCTGCCCCGGCCCCCACTCGCCCTTCGACGACTCCACCGGCACGCCGCTGCGCTCCAGGTGCGAGCGGATCGCGCCGATCACGTGCTCCTCTTTCGTTCCCTGCAGGATGTGGTAGTCCTCGATCAGGCGTCCGATCGGCTCCGCGTTGATGAAGCCCTTCTCGGCGATCCGGTCGTACGAGTCCTTGAAGACGTACAGCTCCAGCTCCGACGCGCCGAACGCGGTGAAGCCGCGCTCCGCGGCGAGGGCGAGCTGGCGGCGGAGGATGCTGCGCGGCGCGAGCGGCACCAGCTCGTCTTCGGAGTCGTGCATCACGTCGCAGATGACCAGGGCCGACTTCTCCTGCCACGACGCGATGCGCAGCGTCTCGAAGTCCGGCACGGGGCGGAAGTCGCCGTAGCCCTTGGCCCAGCTGGTGAAGGCGTAGCCCGGCACCGGGTCCATGTCCATGTCGCAGGCGAGGAGGTAGTCGCAGGCGTGCATGCCGTGATCGACCACGTCGTCGATGAAGAAGCGCGCCGTGATCCGCTTGCCGACCAGGCGCCCGTACATGTCCGGAAACACCGCAATGACGGTCTCGATCTCACCCTCGGCGGTGAGGCGGCGGAGCTCTTCGAGAGTGATTCGTCCCTGCATCAGGTCACGTCGATATACACGGTTTTCCACTCGGTGTATGCATCCAGCGCCTGCAGCCCGAGCTCGCGCCCCAGGCCGCTGCGCTTGACGCCGCCGAACGGCGCCTCCAGATGCACGCTGCTGCCGGAGTTGATGGAGAGGTTGCCGGTCTGCACCGCGCGCGCGACGCGCAGCGCCCGGCCGGAGTCGCGCGTCCAGATCGAGCCGGAGAGGCCGTACGGCGAGTCGTTCGTCAGCCTCACCCCTTCCTCCTCGTCGCGGAACGGCATCACCGCCACGACCGGGCCGAAGATCTCCTCCCGCACGATCGCCATCCCCGGCTTCGCATCGAGGAAGACGGCGGGCTGGAGGTATGTGCCCCTGCCCTCCGGCGCGATGCCGCCGGTGGCGAGCGTCGCCCCCTCGGAGCGGCCGCTGTCGATGTACTGCATCACCCGCTGGCGATGCGCCGCGGTGACGAGCGGCCCCATCTCCGTTTCATCAGCCAGAGGATCGCCGAGCTTGATCCGTTCGAAGGCGTCGACCAGCGCCCTGGTGAAGCGGTCGTAGATCGATTGCTGCACCAGGACGCGGCTGCGCGCGCAGCAGTCCTGGCCCGCGTTTCCGAGGGCGCTGGAGGCGGCGGAGGCGACGGCGCGGTCGAAGTCGCAGTCGTCGAAGATGAGGTTCGCCGATTTGCCCCCCAGCTCCAGGCTGACCCGCTTGATGTCGTCCGCCGCGGCGCGCATCACGTTCATCCCCACTTCCGTCGAGCCGGTGAACGCGACCTTGCGCACCAGCGGATGGCGGATCAGCGCCTCGCCGACCACCGACCCTTTGCCGGTGATCACGGTGAAGACGCCTTCCGGCATCCCCGCTTCGAGCGCCAGCTCGGCGAGGCGCAGCGCGGTGAGCGGCGTCTGCTCGGCCGGTTTGAGCACGACCGTGTTGCCCATGGCCAGCGCGGGC
Organism: Thermoanaerobaculia bacterium; assembly: GCA_036009105.1. GTDB lineage: Bacteria > Acidobacteriota > Thermoanaerobaculia > Gp7-AA8 > Gp7-AA8 > JAFAVZ01. The sequence continues at coordinate 6,258 of DASYMJ010000371.1, forward strand.
GAGGACTTCCATGAGGTGATGGCGATGGGAAAGTTCCAGGGGACGATGATGCCGCAGACGCCGACCGGCTCGCGGAAGGAGAGCAGCACGCCGGGCGCCGCGCCGGGGATGGTCTGGCCGCCCACTTTGTTCGTGGCGCCGGCGTAGTACTCGAAGCAGTCGGCGGCGAGGGAGACCTCGTCCCGCGCCTCGCGGATCGGCTTGCCCACGTTCCGCGCTTCGTCGCGCGCCAGCGCGTCGGCGTTGTCGCGGATGAGGGTGGAGAGGCGGAGCAGGATGCGTCCCCGCTCGCGGGTGTTCATCCGCTTCCACGGGCCGCCGTCGAACGCCCGCGCCGCCGCGCGCACCGCGCGGTCGACGTCTTCCGCGGTCTGCTGCGGCACGGTGGCGAGCGTCTCGCCCGTGGCGGGCTCGATGAGGTCGAAGGTGGACACCGGATGACCCCTGCTGCAAACGGAGGGCCGGTTCTCCAATGCAGGGCCGACTCTCAGTCGGCCCCAATCGTCGCCGCTCGTCATGCCGCGATTGGGCCGGCTGGAGAGCCGGCCCTACGCTTGCGTTCAGTCCGGGGGCAACATCTCCGCCGCCGCCTCCCCTCCCCCCAGGGTATGCCACCCGATCGCGGCGAGCACGATCGCCGCGCCGGCGATGGCGAAGCCGGACGGCTTCTCGCCCAAAGCGAGGAAGACCCAGAGCGGGTTCGCGATCGGCTCGAGCATGCCGGTGAGCGAGGCCTGCGTCGCCGTGACGTACTTGAGGCCCTTCACGAAGAACGCGTAGGCGAGCCCGATCTGGAACACGCCCAGACCGGCCAGCACCGCGAACGACTTTGGCGCGAGGGCCAGGTCGTTGATCACGAAGGGGAGGAGGGCCAGCGCCAGGACGGCGTTGCCCCAGGTGACGGCGGCCTCGCTCGAGCCGTGCTCGCGGCGGAGGGCGAGGATCAGCCCCGCGAAGAAGACGCTGGAGAGGAGGGCCATGGCGTTGCCGGCCATCCCCTTGGCCTCGAAGCGGCCGATGAAGAAGAGGGCCATGCCGGCCATGGCCACGGCGATGGCCACCGCATCGCGGGCGCGCATCGGCTCGCGCAAAACGACGGGGGAGAGGAGCAGCACCCAGATCGCGCCAGCGTACTGGAGGAAGATCGCGTTCGCGGCGGTGGTCCACTTCGTGGCGATGACGAAGGTGGTGAGGCACGCGCCGTAGCAGAGGATGGCGATCAGGAACGCGGCCGTCGATTTCCAGCGCCGCTGGAACACGCGCCCGCGGAAGAGGAGCACGAGGGGGACGACGGCGAAGAGCGAGCGGTAGAACGTGACCTTCAGCGGCGAGTCGCCGACGCCCTTGATGCCGATGCCGCCGCTGGACCAGAGCAGCGCCGCGGCGATGATGAAGAGGATGCCTTTGCGGCGCGGCGTCATGCGGCGCATTTTAGCGATCAGCGATCAGCGATCAGCGATCAAAGCTGGCTCGGTTCTCCTGCTCGCCGCCGGCCGCTCGCTGCTCGCTGCCTTCTGGTGATCGCCATCCCCAGCAAGGCATTCACCACCATCAGCGCATTGGTCACCACGAACACCCAGTTGTGCACCAGCCAGCTGTAGACGGTGAAGCCGCCCGATGCGGCGAGCTGCCCGATGAACAGCCACAGCGAGACCCCTTCGCTCGTGCCGGCCTGCCACTGCTTCCAGATCTGTTTGGCGATCGTCAGGACGAGGATCACCGAGCTCGCCCAGCCGATCGCCTCCGCCATGGGCTAGTTCGCCAGGTACGACGAGCCGCGGTCCATCTGCGCCCGCACGTCGCTCTCGGCGGGCGGACAGGTCAGCGGCTCCTCCGGCGGAGGCACGACCAGCGCGCACTCCCGCACCACCTCGGCCAGCGTGTCGATCTCCAGCGGCTTGTTGAGCACCGCATCCGCCGCGTCGGGCTCGATCAACACTTCCAGCTTCGGATCGCGCACCGCGAGGATGAACGTCGTGGCCTCCGGCCGCAGCTTGTGGAAGCGGCGGAGGAATCCCGCGCTCGCGTCGTCCGGCAGGTTCATGTCGATGAGGATCAATGCGTAGTCACAGTTGGCCACCTTCTCCAGCGCTTCTTCGGCGGTGGCCGCGGTATCGACGCCGAGCGGCTGATGGCGCAGGACGGTGAATAACAGCACTCGCAAAGCGTCGTGGTCTTCCAGAATCAGGACTCTTGGCTCGTTGGTGGTGTTGCGCATGGTGCATCTGTACAAAGTCAAAACGCGTGCCACCGGGCAGCGGGCAGCGAGCGGCGGACAGCGGGCAGGAGGACGAGGGGCGTTCTCCCCATCAGCTCGACCGGCTCTGCTGCCCGCTGCCCGCCGATCGCTAATTCGTTTTATCCACATTCACCACCGGCACGTCGCTGTCCGCCGGCGGGCAATCCTCGGCCTGCTCCAGCGCGCGCAGCGTGGTCATGCAGGCCAGCACGGTGTCGAGCAGCAGCTCGATGTCGAACGGCTTGCGCACCGTGCCGGCCACGATGTCCGGATTGAGCTGGCGCGGCTCGTTGCCCGCGGTCAGCACGATCACGAACGGGCGCTGTTCGGGGGGCATGTTCTCCAGCCGCTCCAGCACCTCGTAGCCGCTCATCCGCGGCATCATCAGGTCGAGCAGCATCACGGCGTAGCGGCAGCGCGCGCAGCGCTCCGTCGCCTCGATGCCGTTCCGCGCCGTGTCCACCTTCAGGCCTCTTCGGCGCAGCACGGTGAACAGCAGGGCGCGAATGGCATCGTCGTCGTCCACTACCAGGAGGCGTTTTTCCTCAATCTGCATGGCTTCGTCCGGGCATACGGAGCCCTGCAGTTATTTGAGCAAAACCTCTGCCGTATTCTCACTTCACCAGCCGCGAGACGGCCCGAAACTCCTCCGTCCCGGCCGTGACGAGCAGCTCGAAGAGCGCCATCTCCGTCGAGCTGATGTGTGCGCCTTCCGCGGCCAGGCGCTGGATGGCGATGTCTCGATTGCGCGGCGCGCGGGAGGAGACCGCGTCGGCGATGAGCGTCACCTCGTGGCCGGCGGCCATCAGGTCGATTGCGGTCTGGTAGACGCAGACGTGCGCCTCCACGCCGGCGAGCAGCACCTGCCTCTTCTTGATCGTGCGCAGCTCGGCCTGCAGCTCGCCGCAGCCCCAGGCGCTGAAGCACGACTTCTCGATGGGACGGTAGCCGTAGGTCTCCAGCAGCGCGCGGCGCACCGGCTCCACCGTGGCGCCGAGGCCTTTGACGTATTGCTCGGTGAGGAGGGTGGGGATGTCCAGGATGCGGCAGCCGCGGATGAGGCGATCGGCGTTGCGCTCGAGCTCTTCCCGTTCGTGGATGACCGGCATGAGCCGCTCCTGCATGTCGATCACGAGGAGCAGGCAGTCGGCGCGGTTCAGGCGGGTCATGAGGAGCGACTATACAACCGCGTGCAGCGGCTCCTGGCCGCGCAGGAAGCGCGCGACGTCCGTCGCCGCGATGCGCGCCATGGCCGAGCGCGTCTCCTCCGTGGCCGAGCCGATGTGCGGCGCGAGCACGACGTTGGGCATGGTGAGCAGCCGCTCGTCGACCTCCGGCTCGCGCTCATACACGTCGAGCGCGGCCCCGCGCAGCTGGCCGCTCTCCAGCGCATCGCACAGCGCCTCCTCGTCGACGATCGGCCCGCGCGCGGTGTTGATGAGATACGCGCCGCGCTTCATCTTTCCCAGCCTCTCCCGATTGATGAGGTGCCGCGTCTCGGCCGTGAGCGGCACATGGATGGAGACCACGTCCGCGGTCGCGAGCAGCTCGTCCAGATCATCGCCGCGGCGCACTCCGATCACCGGCATCCCGAACGCGCCCGCCCGCTCCGCCACCGCGCTGCCGATGCGCCCCATCCCGATGATCCCCAGCCGTTTCCCATGCGCCGACTCGCCCAGCAGGTGCAACGGCTCCCAAACGCAGCGCCCCGTCGACCGCACCTCGGCATCGCCCTCCACCACCCTCCGCAGAAGCGCCAGCAAGAGCGTCATGGTCAGCTCCGCCGTCGCCTCGGTGAGCACGCCGGGAGTGTTCGTCACCCGGATGCCGAGCTCGCGCGCCGCCGCTACGTCGACGTTGTTGTAGCCGACCGCATAGTTGGCGATCAGCCGCAGGCTGGGGCTGCTCTCCAGCACCCGCCGGGTGAGCGGATCGGACAGCAGCGTGATCGCCGCATCGGCTTCATCGAGCAGAGTGATCAGCTCGTCCTCGCTCCGCTCGATCTCCGTCGGATGCTCGATCACGTCGAACTCGCCGGCCAGCAGCGAGCGGGCGATGGGCGGAAACGCCGCGGTGAGGACGACCGTGTATTTCACGCGGGGAGCTTAGCGCGGCCGGCGATGGTCGCGGAATGGCGAGCAGCGCGCGTCCAGCCGTTACGCGCGGCCCTTGCGCGCCATCAGCCAGCCGACGACGAAGAATGCGCCGCCGATGAAGAGCAGCCGCACCTCCAGCTGGATCTGATTGCGCACCAGCCCCATGAGCAGGCCGACCGGCAGGACGATCATGCCCACGAGCTGGAAGAAACGGCCGAAGAGGAAGGTCATCGCCGCGAAGCCGCCCCCTACTTCCCCACCAAGGCCAGCAGATCATCCTCCAGCAGCCCGGTTGGCCGCTCCACGATCCGCCCCACCTCATTGCCGCCGCGGTAGTAGATGATGGTCGCCACCTTTTCCACGTGCTTGCCGAGGAGCAGGTCGGCCGGCTTTTCCTTCGCCTTGTCGACGGCGACGAAGGAGGCGGGGAGGGTCTTGCCGTACTTGTCGTGCAGGATGTCGAGGATCTTGAGCAGCTTGGGGATCTCGCGCTGGCTGTCGTCGCACCAGGTGCCGAGGTAGACCTCCAGTCGGTCGTCCGGCTTGATCGAGGTGGCCATGTACTCCAGCAGGCTCTCGTCCGGCTGGTAGTCGCTCTTGCGCCGGGGGTACTCCGGCACGATGGCCAGCAGGCGGGCGGGGGTGATGGGGCCGATCTCGGTGGGCAGGAGCAGCGACTGCACGTGCGACACATCCTCCGCCTTCGCGGCCGCATGGGTGTCGATGGTGATGGTCTCCACCCGGTCGCCGCGCTCGGTCTGGTCGACCACGCCGTTCATGCCGCTGTAGACGCGGGCGAAGATGGTGTAGCCGCCGTCGAGATGCGGCTGAGGCGAGTGGGTGATGAAGAACTGCGAGCCGCCGGTGTCGGGGCC
>DASYMJ010000372.1:0-5697 GCA_036009105.1 Thermoanaerobaculia bacterium
CGAAGAGGGGCGGATGAAGAATGAGGCTGCCCAGTCTGGCCACGTCGAGATCGTGCAACGTAATCGCGGAGCGATGAAGAATTGCCGGCTCCAGCGAGAGACTGCGTGCAAAAAGCCAGGCGTTATCGCGTACGACCACCAGACCATCGGCGATGAGGTCGAGCTCGTTCTTCATCAAGACGGCGTAAACGTCCGCCAGAACCGGAGAAAGGGAATCGATCTCCGAGACGACGGTGGTCACCTGGCTGGCCAGCACCGCGTTGATGGCATTGAAGTCGTGGTGCAGCGACGGGAGCAATGGGCCGGGCGCAACGGCTTCTGCAGCGATGCCCAAATCGAGACCGATGTGAGCGTTCACCCCGACCACCATCTGCTGGATGATGATCGGTCCGGGCAGCAGTGCCCCTTCGAATGCTATGCGCCAACAATGCGAAATCGCCGGGAAATCACCGGGATGAAAGTAGCCGTTGAGGGCTGCGAAGTAGCGGCTGGCGAACGTTACGTCCAGCTTCTCCATCCGCGGGCCATCCTCGAATTGGTGGTCGGCGATTCCGCTTTTGACGGCCAGGGTGATGCGCTTGTAAAGCGCGGCAAAGTACCCCAGGCGACTCTCATTGACGATGCTCCACGCAATGATTTTCTCTATGGAGCCGACAACCTGATCGATTGTCGTGACCGCCGGGAGTGGTGGTAGAGGTGTCAACATATATGGAAAGCTTTGCTCTTTGCTCGCAAGAGGCAACGGACCAAATGCGGCAGTTGCCTGCCGCAGCACGTTTTCTGTCCTGGGATCCCGACAGTATGCGGCCGGCGCCAGAGTTACGCAAGGGCGGCGAAATGGAAACGTGGCGCAAAACACGACTGCATTACAACATCGTCCCTTTCAACAACAGCAGCGCGACGGTGAAGTAGATGCACAGCCCCGTCACGTCCACGAGGGTGGCCACGAACGGGGCGGAGGAGGTGGCTGGGTCGAAGCCGAGGCGCCGGAGCAAGAACGGCAACATGCTGCCGGCGACGGTGCCGAAGGTCACCACGCCGATCAAAGCGAACCAGACCGTGAAGGCCACCAACAAATAGTGCGGGCCGTACTCGGTGAAATGCAGGCGCTCCCAGAGCACGATGCGGATGAAGCCGATCGACCCCAGGAGCGTGCCGAGGGAGACGCCGGAGATGATCTCGCGGTGGAAGACGCGCCACCAGTCGCGCAGGCGGAGCTCGCGGAGAGCCATGGAACGGATGATGAGCGACGTCGCCTGGGAGCCGGAGTTGCCGCCGCTGCTGATGATCAGCGGCACGAAGAGCGCCAGCACGACGGCGCGGGCGATCTCCCCCTCGAAGTAGCTCATCGCCGTGGCGGTGAGCATCTCGCCGAGGAAGAGGGCGGAGAGCCAGCCGGCGCGCTTGCGGATCATGGCGAAGATGCCGACCTGCAGGTACGGCGCGTCGAGCGCCTCCATGCCGCCCAGTTTCTGAATGTCCTCCGTCGCCTCCTGCTCCGCCACGTCCAGCACGTCATCCACCGTGATGATCCCCAGCATGTGCCCCTCGGAGTCGGTCACGGGGAGGGCGACGCGGTCGTACTTTTCGAAGGCCTTCAGCACCTCCTCCCGATCGTCGTTGGCCAGGACGCAGACCAGGGGCGGGTCGTCGATCTCCGTCACGCGCGTCTTCGGGTCGGCCAGAACGAGCGATGAGAGGCGCATGTCCTCCAGCAGCACGCCGCGCTCGTCGACCACGTAGGCCATGTTCACCGTCTCCGCCCCCTGGCCCGTGCGGCGGATGTGCTCGATGGCCTCCCCCGCCGTCATCTCCGGACGGACGGTGACGTAGCGCGGCGTCATGTAGCGGCCGGCCGTCTCCTCCGGGTAGCCGAGAAGCCAGCGGACGTTCTTGAGGTCGTCCGGCGAGAGGTTGCCGATCAGGCGCCGGGTCACCACGGCCGGCATTTCCTCGAGCAGGCGGGTCCGGTCGTCCGGGTTCATCGACTGCAGCACCGACCGCACCTGCTCGTTGGTGAGCGACTCGATGAGATCCTGCTGGTGATCGGGCGGCAGGTAGGAGAAGACCTGGCCGGCCTGGTCCTTGGGCAGCACGCGGAAGACAAAGGCCTCCTCCTCGGTGGGGAGGGCGATGATCAGGTCGGCCACGTCCGAGGGATGGAGCTCGATGAGCGCGTCGCGCAGGCCACGCCAGTCGTGCATGGTGATGGTCTGTCGCACCGCGCTGCTGTCGGGGGCCATGACCGAAGGATGACATGCGCCCCATGCGCCTGCAATGCGCGCCGCAAACTGCCATAATCGAAAACGAATGGCACTGCTGAAGCTGTCGCTTCTGGGCGACTATCAGATGCATGACGCTGCCGGAACATTAGTCACCCTTTCGGCCAAGAAGTCGCAAGCGCTCCTCGCCTACCTCGGCGCACGGCCCACCCAGCTCGTCTCCCGCGACAAGATCGCCAACCTGCTCTGGAGCAGCACCGGCCCCGAACAGGCCCGCCAGAGCCTGCGCCAGCTGCTTTCCTCGCTGCGCAAGGAGCTGGGCCACGTCTCGCCGGCGGAGAAGATCCTGGTCGAGGAGGCGGACTTCCTCGGCCTGGACGGCTCGCTGGTGCAGACGGACGTCGCCGAATTCGAGGCCCTCATCGCCAGCGGCACCGAAGAGGCGCTCACCCGCGCGACGGCGCTCTACGAAGGCGACTTTTTGGACGGCTTCACGCTGGATGAAGAACGCTTCGACCAGTGGGTGCTCGCCGAGCGCGACCGGCTGCACCGCGCCTCGCTCAAGGCGCACGCGCAACTGGTGGAGACGCAGGCGCGCCGCGGCGCGCTGGACGAGGCGATCGGCACCGCACAGCGCGCGCTGCGCATCGACATCATGCAGGAGTCGATGCACCGCACGCTGATGCGCCTCTACATGCAGAGCGGCGACCTGGTCAACGCGCTGCAGCAGTACGAGATCTGCGCCCGCACGCTGAAGCGCGAACTGCGCATCGATCCCGACTCGGAGACCAAGTCGCTCCAGCAGCAGATCGCCGCGCTGCGGGCGAAACGGAGCACCACGCCGCCCGCGCCGGGGCAGCCGGACAACGGCGACCGCAAGCCCATGGTGCTGGTGGTCGAGGACAACCTGCTCAACCGCGAGCTGACCAACGCGCTGCTCAAATCCGCCGGCTACGACGTCCGCCTGGCCGCGGATGGGGCCGAGGCGCTGATGGTGATCGGCAGGGAGAAGGTCGACCTCATGCTGCTCGACATCGACCTGCCCTTCATCGACGGGCACAAGGTGCTGGAGGCGCTGAAGGAAAAGGGGATCGACGTGCCGACCATCTTCGTCTCGGGACTGCCGGGCGAGGAGCCGGAGGTGAAGGCGTTCGAGATCGGCGCGGCGGACTTCATCCGCAAGCCGGTGAAGAACAACGTGCTGCTGGCGCGGGTGAGCAGGGTGCTGAAGGACCTCGAGGAGAGCTGAGCCCCTCTCCCCGCGCGGCGGGGAGAGGGGGGCCAGGGGCGGGTTACTGCGCGGGGACGTAGGTGGGGTCGAGGGTGCGGTTGTCCACCACCGAGGCGTAGGCCAGCACTTTACCGGCGCCGCCGGTCACCTGCACGGAGACGCGGGCGTTGAACGCGTCCTCGAGGCCCATGGAACGGAGCACCTGGTTCAGCTGCAGGAACTCGTTCGCACCGAGCTCCAGGGACGTGGTCGCGGCGACCTTGCTGTCCGGCAGGTCCACGGTCAGCTCCACCGTCGCCGGGTTGCCGGTGACCTCGGCGAAGCCGATGTTCGTGCGGAAGCGGGACGACTCCTCGACCTGCAGGATCTCGCGCGAGGAGTCGCCGGCGCCGATGGCCTGGTCCTTCGACTGCGCGGCGATCATCTGGCCGTAGGTGCCGTCGGCGCGGGCGTGATACGTGCGCGCCGCGGCGACGAGCGAGGAGGAGCCGCCGGTGATGCGGAGCATGCCGCTGCCGGTGGAGAGGTCGAAGAGGGAGGAGAGGACGTCGTCGATGGCGCGCGTCTCGCCGGGCTGCACGGTCACCTGGCGGGTGACCGGCGCCGCGTTGGAGCCCTGCTGGTAGAGGGCGAGGGTGGTGGTGGTCGGCGCGGCGCCGGCGTTGTAGAGGCGGAGGTCCGACTGCCAGCGGCCGGTCGCCGTCTGCAGCGCCGCGACGCCGGGGATGGTCAGCTCGGTCGCTTTCGCATCGGCGGCGGCGCCTTCGATGAAGGAGGGGTCGCCCGTCTCGTTGTCGACGACCGAGGCGTAGGCGAAGACGCGGCCGGTGGGCGAGGCCAGGCGGACCTCGACGCGCGCGTTGTCCGAGGAGACGCCGTGCGCGGCGAAGATGGCGCCGAGCTGCTGATGCTGGCCCGGCATGAGGGTGAGCATGTCCTCGAAGAGCTTCGTGCCGGCGGCGTCGAAGGCGGTCAGCGCGGCGGTGGCGTTCTGGCCGGCCGCCTCCACGATGCCGAAGTTCGTGCGGTACTCGCTGGACTGGGCGAGGGAGAGCAGGTCCATCGCGCCGCCCGCGGAGAGGAAGCGGGAGAGCGGGATGGCGGCGATGAACTGGCCGTAGGAGCCGTTCGCGGTCGCGTTGAAGAGGCGGCTGGAGGCGAGCGCGCGGCCGTCGCCGATGGGCGAGACGGTGTGCACCTCGAGGAAGCCGGTGGAGCCCGCTTCGGCCACGCCACCGCCGAACCAGGTGCCGACGATGTCATCGAGGGCGATGGTCTCGTGGGCGTGGACCATGAGCGTGGTCTTGAGCGCCTGGCCCGCCGAGCCGCGGAAGATCAGCTCGAACTGGGTCGGGAAGTTGTAAGTGTGGGAGAGGCGGATGTCCGATTGCCACTTCGAGTTCTGGCCGTCGGTGTGGGCGACGGCGGGGACGATCAGGACGTTGTCCGTCGCCACCGGGGTGTTCTTCACCGGCGAGACCGGCGTGACGAGGGAGACCGAGACCGGCTTGCTGACCAGCGAGGCGCCGCCGCTGGTGGTGAGATTGAGGGCCGCGGTGCTCGTGCCCGGCGGCAGCGTGCTCGGATCGACGGTGACGTTGAGGGAGAGGTTGCCGTCCACCGGGATGGTGCCGGAGGGGGGGTCGACGGTCAGCCACGGCTCGCTGGTGCCGGCGTTGAAGCCGGTCTCCATGGCGCTCTTGCCGGCGATGTTGCCGAGGGTGATGGTCAAGGTGCGGACGATGGGCGTCCTGGTGCCGAAGGGGGCCACGACCGTCTCGTCGTTGCCGTTGCCGCCGCGGGTCTGGATCTGGGGGATGACCACCACCCGGACGGTGCCGGACGGCGCGCCGATGCCGCAGCTGTTCACCGGGCTGACCCGGTAGTAATAGATGGTGGCGACGGACACCGCGTGCTGGAAGGCGGCGCTGGTGCCGGTGGCGCGGGTGGTCGCGGCGCCGGTGAAGTCGGAGGCGATCGATTCTTCGACGTCGTACGCGCTGGCGCCGGCGACGGCGTTCCAGCTGACCGTGTAGGGCGTGTTGGTGGAGACGGTGGCGACGGCCGTGGCGCCGATGGAGTCCGCCGGCAGCGTGCAGGGCTGGGCGGGGTTGGGGGTCGGGGTGGGAGTGGGAGTCGGGGTCGGGTTGGGGCTCGGCGTGGGCGTGGGGTTGGGGGTCGGCGTTGGTGTGGGGTTGGGCTGGGGCTGCGGCGTGGGCGTCGGATTCGGCTGCGGAGTCGGAT
>DASYMJ010000373.1:0-24766 GCA_036009105.1 Thermoanaerobaculia bacterium
GCTCGCCGTTGTTGTCGGTCTCGGTGAAAACATTCTCGATGAGAATGCGCTGCTCGTCCTGGTGATAGAGCACGTTCCCGTCGTCGTCGATGACGGCGAACGACATCCCGGGCGGCGCGACCGGGCTGGCGAACTGGACGAACGGCATCATCACGGAGAAGACCGGCAGCTGCGGGTTGCCGGTGGGGACGGCGAAGACGGTCTCCGGCTTGCCGGTGGTCAGGGCCCGGCTCGAGTCGATGTACATCGGCCGGCCGGCGCCGGTCCCCTCGCCGTGCCAGATCAGCGGCTCGTTCTGCACGCGCTTGAAGTATTCGCGGCGGGAGACCTTGACCATGGGCGGCCGGCCCGGCCCCATCTCCCCGCGCGAGTAATGCATCCCCTCCTTGCCGATCCAGGCGAACGACGAGGCCCAGGGATAGAGGGATGACCGCGGCAGGCGATCGGAGTATTTGGCGGCCGCGTTGTCGAAGCTGCCCGGATCCGGCTCGGCCTTTCCGCCGCGGGTGACCAGCATCAATTCGTCGGCGACCTGCAGGCCGTGGTTGACGTCGGCGCGCAGGGTGGCGGTGAGGCCGGCGGCATACGCGCGCTGCTCCTCATCGGCGATGTCGTTCAGACGCTGATAAGCGAAGAAGTCGACCACGAAGAGCGCGACGATGCTGCCGCCGAGGAGGGTGGTCACGGTGAGGAGCATCACGTCGGACCGCTTGAGGGGCTGCTGCCCGCCGAGCAGCGCCAGCTTCAGGAACGGCCCGCAGCAGAGCAGGAGCAGAAAGGCGCCGGTGCCGATGGCGAGCGTCGAGGCGGAGAGGGCCGTGGCCTCGTGGCGGAAGCGCGATTTCGGCACCAGGCCGCAGAGGATCCAGGAGGCGCTCTTCTCCTTCGGGCCGTCGGTGGAAAGAGGAGTGTCGAAGACGTACGGCTGGGAGATGAGCACGTAGGACACGCCGCCGAGGGAGACATCCGTCTGCCGACTCAAGGTGCGAAGCATCTCCAGCGAGATCGGCGTCTCCGCGCGCCAGGCGCCTTCCTCGCGCAGGGAAGCGAGGCTGGTCAGGACCACGGCCGGCGGAGCAGGAGCCGCCGACCGGGTCAGCCCCGCGCGGCGGACGGCCGTCACCGGCTGGACCTGATACAGCACCGAGCCGTTCTCACGGGCCAGCAGCACCGAATCGAAGCTGGCCATGAGCGTGGAGGCGAACACGCGCTCCACCACCTTGTCCAGCGAAAGCCGGCCGGTGGCGGAGGGCGGCCCGTCGCCCTGCATGGGGAAATCATTCGGCCACCGCGTGGCCGGTTTCTTCGCCGCGCGATAGGTCAGCTCCACGATGAGCTGGTCGTTTTTCGAGATCAGCGTCTGGGTGTACTCATCGGTCAGGGGAGGGGTTCCGGTCTGCGGCGCGCGGTCGAGCGTGTCGAGATCGCCGAAGTACCGGGCCAGCGGGCCGTCGCCGAGGGCGCGGCGCTCGTAGTGCAGCAGCGGCTGCTGCTTGTCATCACTCCACACGTCGGCGTTCGCGAAGTTCTTGATCAGGCTGCGCTGCGAGGAGATGGTCCCGTTGAGCTGCTTGGCGGCGGCGGAGAGCAGGCGCATGTCCCGGCCGACCAGATAGGCCGTGTTCCGCTTCACCGCCGCGTAGTAGGCGAGCCCCAGGGCGAGGACCGCGACCGCCGCCAGGATGAGCGGCACGCGCCGGCGTGGATCGGAGGCTTTCCTGGACTGCGCACCGTTTTCCGGGGACATTTTGCTGGACCTCGATACCTACATCGTGACGGCGCGCGGCCGATCGTTTCACGCCGCTGATAAACTCCCTCCCGCCGTGAGCTTCGCCAGACTGATCGATCGCTTCCGCAACGGCCTGCAGACCGACGCCGCCGCGGAGAAACCACACCGCCACGATCCGCTCAAGCTCGCCACCGCCGCCGTGCTGCTCGACATCGCCTACGCGGACGGCGAGTTCACGCCGCCGGAGCAGGGAGACCTGGCCGGCTTCCTCACCCGCGCCTTCGCGCTGAGCGGCGAGCTGGCCGAGGAGCTGATCAAGGCGGCGGAAGAGATCCGCTCGCGGACCATCGATCACTTCGCGCTGACCAGCTATATCCGAAGACACGCCTCGCTGGAGGAGCGGATCGACATCGTGAAGACGATGTGGCGGATGGTCTACTCCGACGGGCGCCTCACCGATTACGAGAACTACCTGGTGCGCAAGCTGGCCGACCTGCTCGGGCTGGAGCATCACGTGATGATCCAGGCGAAGGTGGCGGTGCTGGAAGAGCGCGGAACGGCCGCTTCGTGATCCGCGGCGCGCCTCAGGATGACGGGGATTGCGTGAGCAGCGCGTAGCCGATCATCTTGTACAGCAGGCGCGCGCCGACGTTCGCGTCCCACTCCGTCTCCCCGGGCGAGACCTCGCAGAGGTCGAGGCCGACGATGCGCTTGCCGCCGCGCTTCAATGCCCGCAACAGCCCGATCGCCTCGTTCCAGGAGAGGCCGCCCGGAACCGGCGTGCCGGTGCCGGGGCAGAGCGTGGGATCGAGGCCGTCGATATCCCAGCTGAGGTAGACGTCATCCGGCAAGGCCGCGACGATCCCGTCCGCCAGGCGGGCGAACGGCGTCCCCTCTTCCTTCGACGCGGCCAATGCAGCATCGAAGAACGTGACGATGCGGCCCCCCGATGATTCAATCATCCGGCTCTCCGCCTGCCCGAGGTCCCGCACGCCGACCTGCACCAGGCGGCCGACGTCCGGCAGCCGCGTCATCACGTTGTGAAAGATCGAGGCATGCGACCAGGTGAAGCCCTCGTACGCATCGCGCAGATCGGCATGCGCATCGAGATGGAGGATGCCGAGGCAGGGGTACGTCTCGGCATACGCGCGGATGGCGCCGAACGGCACGGAGTGATCGCCGCCCAGCACCACCGGCAGGCGGCCATCATCGAGGAGCGCGCGCGTTTCGGCGTACACCCACTGGTTCATCTTCTCGGAGATGGCGTTCACCTTCGCCGCCGCCTTGCGCGTCCTGCCGTCGACGGCGCCGCCGGCGGCGATCACCGGCGCGGCGAGCTTCTTCGCCTCGGCGTTCCAGCGCACCACCTTGCGGGGCATGGGGCGCATGGCGATGCCGGCCTCGTACGGCCGGCCGGTCTCCTGATCGAACAGATCGACCTGCCGGGACGCTTCGAAGACCGCGGCCGGGCCGCCGGACGTGCCGCCGCCGTAGGAGGTGGTGGCCTCGAACGGCACGGGGATGACCACGACCCGCGCGTCCGCGGGCGTGAAGGGCAGGCCGTAGATGCCGGAGCCGGAGCCGGCCGCGGCATCGGGATCGAAAGAGTGGGCGGTCATCAGTCGAGGTCGAACGGGTTGACCGGCGGCTTGTCGGACTTCTCGGCCCGCTCCAGCGCTTCCTTGAACCGCTCCTCCAGGATGCGCGCCCGGTCCTTCTGGCTGTCCAGGTTCTTCTGGAACTTGCGCGCCGCCTCGCTCTTCTGCGTCTCCAGGTTGGAGACCATCGTTTCCAGCGAGCCGGTGTGCCGCGTCTCCTTCACCTTGTGCAGGAGCACCTCGCCGGTGATGCGGTCGACCACGATGGTGGACTCGCAGCAGGGGCAGAGGATCTCGAAGTTCCTGGCCATGACGGCCCGATCTTATCGCAAGGACCGCCGCCGGGCCGGCGCCGGATCGTAGGCCGTGGCCACCTCCGCCCGCCCACCCGTGGCGATGCGGAAGTTCGCCGCGAATTGCGCGCGGTACGTCGCCATCGCATTCAGGTCGGCAAGCGTGACGGGGTGGGCCGGGTCGGCGAGCACGACGAACACGGTGCGGAACTTGCGCGGCGTGTTCGGAAAGGCCGGCGTGCGCGGCCCCATCGCATCGAGGAACTGCTGCATGGCGATATTGCGCCGCAGGCCGCGCACGGTGCGGTTCGCCGGCGGGAAGTAGCTCTCCCCCAGCGGCGGATCCGAGTCCGCGATGTAATAAAACGGCGGCACCTCGGAGGGCGAAGCGAGCCCCATCAGGTAGAGGTCGAGCCAGCTGTAGCCCCACGACGAGAAATCGGTTGAGGTGAAGGTGCCGTTGCCGTTGTCGAGGAACGCGCCGCCGCCCATCACCGAGGCGTCGTGGTCGCCGTAGACCGGAAACGCGGCCCGCATGTCGACGAACTGCGCCGGATGGCCGCCGTCCGGATTGATCACCTGCGCGCGCTGCCCGTTCTCCATCATCAACGGATAGAAGAGCCACTCGTGTCCGAACTCGTGGAGGATGATGAACGACGACTCCTTCGCGCTGCGGTTCCAGCCGTAGCCGATGGCGTTCATGTGCATGATGTTCGGCTCGCGCTGCAGCTGCGGCCCGACCGAGTCGTCATCGATGATGCCCGCCACGCCGGCGTTGCCGCCCGTGGCGTACGCGCCGGCGTAGAAGACGATGTCGGTCAGAAAGTTCTGGTAGATGGCGACGCCGTCCAAGTCTTCGCCGCGGAGCGACGTCCCCTGCTCCAGCTGCTCCCACACCCGCTCGATGCTGATCGCCGGCAGCGTGAACGCCTCGGCGATCGGGCCGCTCAGGTCCACCGGCGTCTGGAGCGAGGTGAAGTCCGTATCGACGCGCCGCGGGGTGCCGAGAGGGATGTGGGCGATGCCGGTGGTGAAGTCGCCCACCCCGCCGGTGACGAAGGTCGAGGCGCGCACGGAGACGACCGGGCCGTACGGGTCGAGCTCCGTCTGGGGGACGGTGAAGACGACGGTGCCGCCCTCGATGCGGATCGCGGTGGTGTCGCTATGCGAGCCCCACGCGGCGAACGAGGCGCGCGGCGCGGTGGTGCGGTCGACGCGCAGGCTCGCGCCGGCCTCGCCGTTGAAGGAGAGATTGTAGACGATGCGGGTCGGCGCCTGGGAGGGGACGATCGGCGTCTTCACGGTCAGCCGGATCTCGTAGAGGTCGAGATCGCTGATGCGGTCGATGGTCAGGCCGGTGATGTCCGCCATCGCGGCCGGCGTTTCGTTCGTGAGGTCGGTCAGCGCGTCGATGCGCGTCCGCTCGCCGCGCCACGACTCGCTGCCGGAGGTCACGACGACCGCGCCGCCGGGCAGCGTCAGCGTCCGATACGAGAAGCGGATGTCTCCGCCGCGGAAGAGCACGGCCTGGATCTCCGAGACGTTGGCGATGGTCCAGGTGATGGTGACCGTGTCGGCCAGCTCGCGCACGAACACGCGCGGCGTGCGGCTGTTCAGCAAAGAAGGGGTGGTGAGGAACGGCGCGATGATCGCCTCGCCGCTCGTGACCACGTCGGCATCGTTGCGCTGATCGATGGTCGTGGTGCGCGGGGTAGCGAGGTAGAGCGCATGCTGCGAGCTGATGGTCAACTGCCGGACGGTTTTGTCGAAGAAGGGGAAGTCGAACGGCAACGCGTACGGCGCGTCGGCGGTGCGCTCCGCGCCGGGGATGTTGTCGAAGTCGAGCGGCGCGATGGAGGCGCGGAACGTCGATGCGTCCTTCCGCTGCAGGAGGATGGTCTTCCCGGCCAGATCGACCTGGTGCAGGTACGGCGCGTTGGTGACGTCCGCCTCGACGATGTAGAGGCCGTCCTTCTCCACGACGGAGCTCAGCCCTTTGCCGAGGCGCTGCCTGGCCGCGGCTCGCGAATACGCGCCGAGCTCGCGTACCCGCTCGCTGGTCTCCGCCCCGGTGGCGCAGGGAGGGACCTGGCCCTGGGCCAGGGTGGAGACTGCCAGCAGCAAGAGGAGGCGTCGCATAGAGAATGTAGGGCCGGCTCTCAGCCGGCCCAGCTACCGTTTGACCGCGGGCCGGCTGAGAGCCGGCCCTACATCTTCCCTCATCTTACTGCCCGCCGCCGCGGGGGTGGTGGCGCGGGCACGATCGAGGTCGTTACATTCCCCCGCTCGGCCGTCGCCATGGGGAAGTTCGTCTCCAGCAGCCCGCGGTACTGCTGCACGAGCGCGACCTCGCTCTCGCTCACCGGGCGGTCGGGATCGGCCAGCAGCACGAACGCCACGCGGAACGTCCGCTGCGTGCCGGGGTAGGCCGGCGAGCGGGCGCCCATCGCATCGACCACCTGCTGGATGCCGACGTCGCGGCGCGTTCCGCGGTACGTCCGCCGCTCGGGCGGATAGTAGGCGTCGCCGAGCCTGGGGTTGGAGTTCGCGATGTAGAACCACGGCGTCACCTCCGACTTGTCGGCCAGGCCCATCAGGTAGAGATCGAGCCAGCTGTAGCCGTACGAGGCATACGCGCTGGAGGTGAACGAGCCGTCGTGGTTGTCCGCGAACGTGCCGCCGCCCATCACCGACGAATCGACGTCGAGGTAGACCGGGAACGCCGCGCGGGTGTCGACGTACTGGGCCGGATGGGCGCTGATCGGATTGAGCACGAAGCTGCGCGAGCCGTTCTCCATGATCGAGAAGTAGAACATCCAGCGGTGCCCCAGCTCGTGCATGATCACGTGCGAGGCGGCGCGCGCGTCGCGGTTCACGCCGTACCCGACCTTGTTCATGTGCAGCAGGGCCGGCGCACGGGGCACGTTCGGCCCCACGTCCGCAAAGTCGGCGATCCCCTTCACGCCGGGATTGCCGCCGGTCGAATACGCGCCGGCGTAGAGGATCAGATCGGTGAAGAAGTTCTGGTAGATGGCCACGCCGTCGATCTCCTCGTCGCGCAGGCCGTAGGCGGCGCGCAACCGGGACCAGACTTCCTCGACGCTGAGCACCGGAAGCGTGAAGGCCTCCTCGACCGGGCCGCGCAGCTCGACGCTCCCCTCCAGCGCGCTGAAGTCGGTGTGCACCTGGCGCGACGGCGCTCCGAGCGTCACCTTGCCGAGGTTGACCAGGTCGATCGTGCCGCTGCTGTTGAGCGCCGTCTGCACGACGACGGTGGCCGGATTGGGAAAGCCGGCCAGGTAGTCCTGCAGCACGTCCAGGACGAGCGTCGAGCCTTCCATGCGCGCGGCCGGCGAGCCCTCCTTCGTCCCCCAGGCCGGCACCGCGTAGAGGACGGCGTCCCCGCCGCGGCGATCGAGGTAGTAGCGCAGCACGCGCTGGTTGTCGAAGGTGACGGTGATGATCACCATGTCGTTGGCCGGCACGTTCGCGATGTCGAGCGGCGCCTTCGTGGTGATGCGCAGCTCGACCAGGTCGAGGCCGGCCACGCGCGAGACCGTCACGTTGGAAAGATCGAGCATCGGCCCCAGGGTGGGCGAGACGCTGCGCAGATAGTCGGCCGTGCCGTCCGGCGTGGACGCATAGTCGACCCGCTCGCTGCGCCACGACTCGCTGCCGGACGTGACGACGATCGAGCCGCCGATCACGTTGTCCATCGAGGGATACGAAAAGCGGATCGCGCCCGAGCTGCTCAGCGTCGCCTGCATGGTGTACTCGCCGACGCGCGTCCAGGTGATGGTCGCCGTGTCGGCGGTCTGCTTCACGTTGACCGAGGCGAAGCCGGCGCCTTGCGTGGACATCGTGGTCAGGAACGGTGCGATGACGCCCTCGCGCGTCGTGGCCAGCTCGAGGTCGCCCCGCTGGTCGATCGCGCTCACCGCCGGGTCGGCCAGGTAGATGGCGTTGAAGCCGGAGACCCAGATGTGGCGCACGGTCTTGTCGTAGAACGGGAAGTCGAAGTTCAGGTCGACCGCCGTGGCGCCGTTCTCCGTCGCGATGCCGACGCGCGAGCCGAGGCTCGCGTCGAACGCGAGCGGCTGGATCGAGGCGGCCAGCGTCTGCGCGTCGCGCCGCTCGAAGGCGAGCGTCTTGCCGGGCAGGTCGAAGGGCCGGCGGAAGGGCGCCGTCGCATCATCCGCCTGGAGGACGAAGACGCCGCTCCGCTCCTCGATGCTCATCGCGGTTGCCCGCTTGGCCTGCGCCGTCTTCACCCGCGAGTACGCGCCGAGCTCGCGCACCCGCTCGTTGTTCGCGGGGCCGGTGGCGCATTCCAGATGGGGCTGGGCGGCGGCGGAAAACGCGAACAGCACGAGGGCAAGGGAGCGCATGGTGAACAATCTACGGACCCCCCTGCTGCAATGTTCGGGCATTTGTGACGAAGGGGTGACCAAGTGGGACGAAGGGGCCCTCCTGTCATTCTGAAGCCGCGCAGACGGCGAAGAATCTCCTCGCAAGTTCCGGGATCCTTCGGCCTCTGCGGGCCTCAGGATGACACCGCAAGCGCCTGCTGCAGGTCATCCATCAAATCCTGCGCGTGCTCCAGCCCCACCGACATCCGCACCAGGTTCTGCGGCGTGCGGCTGCCCGGCCCCTCGCTCGACGCGCGGTGCTCGATCAGGCTCTCGATCGCGCCCAGCGACGTCGCGACGGTGAAGAGCTTCACGCGGCTGACCACCGCGATCGCCTCCTCCCGCCCCCCCTTCATCCGGAAGGAGAGCATCCCCCCGAAGTCGGACATCTGCCGCTTCGCGATCTCGTGTCCCGGATGCGACGCCAGCCCCGGATAGTGCACCGCCTCCACGCGCGGATGGGCCTCCAGGAAGGCGGCGATGGCGCGCGCGTTCTGGCAATGCACCCGCATCCGCGCGGAAAGGGTTTTGATGCCGCGGAGCACGAGCCAGGAGTTGAAGGGGGAGGCGACGCCGCCCACCACATGGCGGACCGACTCGACCTGCTCCACGAATGGGTCGCGGCGGCGAAAGGCGAGCGAGCCGCCCTGCACGTCGCTGTGGCCGCCGAGGTACTTCGTGGTGGAGTGCAGGACGACGTCGGCTCCGTGCTCGATGGGCCGCTGCAACGCGGGCGAGGCGAACGTGCCGTCCACGGCCAGCAGCGCGTTTGCGTCGTGCGCGACGTCAGCGAGCGCTGACAAATCGCAGACTCGCATCAACGGATTGGACGGCGACTCGGCCCAGAGCAGCTTCGTCTCCGGACGGATCGCGCCGCGCACCGCATCGAGATCGTCCATCGCCACGTAGTCCGAGATCAGCTGCCACCTGGCGAAGAAGTCGTCCGCGAAATGGCGCACGCCGTAGTACGAGTCCTCCGCCACCAGCACGTGCGCTCCGGGCGGGAGCGCCTGCAGCACGGCGCCGGCCGCGGCCATCCCCGAGGCGAATGCGAGCGCGCACTCCGCGCCGTCGATCGCGGCCAGCGCTTCCTCCAGCCGCGACTGGGTGGGGTTGCCGTCGCGGATGTAGGCGAAGCCGTGCGGCATGCCGCCGTCGGCAGTGCGCTCGAAGGTGGTGGAAAGGACGATGGGCGGCGCGATCGCGCTCGTAGCCTGGTCCGGATGGTTGCCCGCATGGATCGCCGTGGTATCGAAATGCATGGCCGCAGTGTACGGCCCCTCCCGCTCAGCCCCTCTCCCCGCGCGGCGGGAGAAGGGTGGCCGAAGGCCGGGTGAGGGGTAGACTGCTGCCCTCGAACATGGAAGCTCTACGTCGTCCAACACCTCGGGAGCAGGCCATCGTCCTGGTGCTGGATGACGAGGAGAGCGTCGGCGCCTTCGTGCGCGCCGCGCTCCCCGAGGGACAGTACCGCACGCTTTGGTGTCCCAGCGTCGCGAGCGCGCTGGCCGCGGTGGACGACGAGCAGCCCGACCTGGCCCTGGTCGACATCGGCCTCGGCGGCGATGGAGGAGGCGGCTGGACCTTCCTCAAGCACCTCCGCTCCCACACCGCCACGGAGAGCCTCCCCGTGGTGATGCTCACCGGCTCCTCCGACACCATGAACCGCCAGAAGTCGTTGAGCCTCGGCGCCGACCGCTATCTCATCAAGCCGGTCCGCCCCGAGACGCTGCGCCGCGTGATCAACGAAATGCTCTCCGCGCGCGACGACATCTGGTGGAGCCTCACCATGCGCAGCGAGCAGGTGGACCGCGTGCGCGAGCTCTTCTTCGATCCCACCACCGAGCTGCCCACGCTGGCCATCGTGGTCGACCAGCTGCGGCGCAGCGTCGAGCAGGGCGAGGTGCTGCAGGTGTTCTGTCTGGAGATCGAGCCGCTCTTCCGCCTCGGCGAGCGGGAGATGTGGGACACCTTCGATGAGCTCCGCCGCGAGTTCGTGCGCGGCCTGCGCATCATGGTCGCGCCGCTCCTCGGCAACGACGTGGTGATCGCCACCAGCCACTCCGGCGCGAACGACTTCTACTGCTTCACCCGCAACGGCAAAGGCAACCAGTCGCAGCTGGTGAAGGACCTCGAGCGCGTGTCGCGCAATGCGCTGCGCTCCATCCGGGTCGATCCCGCGCTGGCCGAGGAGGTGACCATCTTCTGCGGCGGGTCGCTCACGCAGCCGCAGCCCGTCTATCCGCCGCGCATCCTTTACAACGCCGTGCGCGAGGCGAAGGACAACGCGGAGCGGCGCGAGACGCGCTACTACCACGCGCTGCGCGAGCGCCTCACCCGGGCCGTGCAGGAGCGGACGATCACGACCGTCTTCCAGCCGATCGTCGACTTGAAGACATTCGCCGTCTGCGGCTACGAGGCGCTCTCCCGCGGTCCGGCCGGGACGGAGATCGAGAACCCGGAGATCATCTTCGAGCTGGCCCGCGACTTCGACCTGGTGTGGGAGCTGGAGAAGCTCTGCATCGAGAACGTGAAGCCGACGCTGGCCGACGTCTGCTCGCGCGGCTTCCTCTTCTTCAACCTCGAGTCGCACTTCATCCAGCAGCTGCAGCAACGCGGCACGGAGATCTTCGAGTCGTTCGTCGATTGCCATCACCAGGTGGTGATCGAGGTGACCGAGCGGAGCGCCATCCGCGACTACCGCACCTTCCGCCGCACGCTGCACGAGCTGAAGCAGATGGGTTTCCGCATCGCCATCGACGACTGCGGCTCCGGCTACGCCACGCTGGAAGCGGTGGCCGAGCTGCAGCCGGATTACCTGAAGGTGGGCCACTCGCTCTTCCATGGCGTGGAGAAGGATCCGATCCGGCGCCGGCTGGTCGACCTCGTGGCCCGCTGCGCGGACACCATCGGGGCGCAGACCATCGCCGAGGCCATCGAGACGGAGGACCAGTTGCGCATCTGCCGCGACCTGGGCGTGCAGCTGGGGCAGGGGTACCTCTTCGCGGCGCCCGCCCCGTGGGAAACGATCAGCGGCTGGCGCCCGCCCGTCGCTTAAAATACGGATCCACGGCATGCCTCCTCTCTTGCGCCGCGCGCTGCTGCGGCTCGCTCAGGTTGCGGTCACGTTCCTGCTCTTCGGCGCGTGCAACAAGATCGGCTTCTACTTCGAGGTCGAGAACGGCGTGTCCATCCTCTTTCCCGCCTCGGCGGTGGGCATCGTCTGCTGCATGTACTTCGGCGCGTGGGCGGCCCTCGGCATCATCCTCGGCACCATCGCCACCCCGTGGAGCCCGAACGCCGACCTGCCGTCGCTCCTGCTCAGCGGCTCCATCAGCGCACTGGAGGCGATGATCCCCTCGCTGATCTTCCGCTGGCGGCGGGACCTGGTGACCGACCTGCGGGACATGAAGTCGCTGCTCACCTTCCTCCTTTTCGGCACGATCGTGAACACCGCCTTCAGCGCGATCATCGGCAACCTGCTCGTGGTGACGCATCCGCCCGGCGTGCTGCTGCAGTGGCGGGAAGTGTTCGTCTGGTGGATCGCCGACTTCACCGCCGCCCTGCTGCTCGCGACGCCGGCGCTGGCCTTCGGCGGCGCGCTGCTCAGCCGCTTCCGTATCGACCGCCCGGAGCGCCCGCGCTCGATCACGAACACGCTGCAGATCGTGACGGTGATCATCCTGCTCGGCTTCAGCGCATCGCTGGCCATCCGTCTCTATCTCAATGAGGAGTACATCCGGCAAGGGCTCGTCTCGCCGCAGTTCGAGGTGAAGCGGCAGCGGGTGATGGCGGTGACCACCATCATCGACGGCTTCGTCCTCCTCACCCTGGTGCTGGCCTCGGCGACCCTGCTCTTGAAGATCTCGCGGCCGTTCCGCCAGATCCGCTCCGCGCTGGAAGCGATGCGGGAAGGCGAGCCGCTCGACGCGGCGCGCATCGACTCGCGCTATCTCGAGTTCCGCACCATCGCCGAGACGCTGGAGCAGACCGCGCGCACGTTGCAGCAGCGGGAGGAGGAGCTGCGGCTGCAGACCGAGCGCGCCGTCGCGGCCTCGAGCATCAAGAGCGACTTCCTGGCCAAGATGTCGCACGAGCTGCGCACGCCGCTGAACTCGATCATCGGCTTCTCGGACCTGCTGATGGAGCAGGAGGAGACCATCGACGGCGGCAAGCGGATCGCGTTTCTGGAGAACGTGGCGACCAGCGCGCGCCATCTGCTCAAGCTGATCAACGACCTGCTGGACATCGCCCGCATCGAGTCGGGGAAGATGCGGCTGCACTTCGAGGACGTCGACCTGCGCCACGCCATCGCGAACACGGTGGCCTCGACGACGCCGCTGTTCGCGCGCAAGCGGCAGGAGGTGGAGGTCCTGCTGCCCGACGAGCCGATGATCGCCCGCGCCGACATCAGCCGCGTGGAGCAGGTGCTGCTCAACCTCCTGGCCAACGCGAACAAGTTCTCGCCCGAGGGGGAGAAGATCTCGGTGCGCAGCCGGGCGGATGCAGGGCGGTGGCGCATCGAGGTGGCCGACCGCGGCATCGGCATCAGCGCGGACGACCAGCGCCGCATCTTCGACGAGTTCGAGCAGGTCTTCACCCGCGGCCCCAACTCCGCCGGCACCGGCCTGGGCCTGGCCCTGGCCCGCCGCTACGTGGAAGCGCACGGAGGGCGCATCGAGGTGCAGAGCGCGGTGGGCGAAGGGTCGGTGTTCAGCGTGACGTTGCCGCGGGGGTGAGCTACCCCGGCCCGTGCACCGCGGCCGCCGCTTCGCTGGTGTCCAAAGCTCGGCGGTAGCACGCGCACTCTCCCCAAACGCAAAAACGCCCCCGGGGGTGAGCCCGGAGGCGTGATGGGACGAACGAGCAGGATGCTAGAGCGTGCGTTTCTTGGCGCGGATGTTCCGGCGGCTGCCTTTCGACTTGCCACCGCCGCCACCGCCGCCGTAGCCACCGCCGCCGTAGCCGGCGTCGCGGTCGCCGTAGTCGCCGCCGAAGCCGCCACCACCGCCGCCGCCGTAACCACCACCGCCGCCACCGCCGTAGCCGCCGCCGTAACCACCGCCACCCGCACCGGCCGGACGTCCGGCGCCGCGGGGGCGGTCTTCCGCGGCGTTCACGCGGAGAGCACGGCCCGAAAACTCGAAGCCGTTGTACTTCGTGATCGCCTGCTGCGCGTCGTCGGCGTTTTCATACGTCACGAACGCGAAGCCACGCGGTCGGCCGGTCTCGCGGTCCGACGGCAGGTAGACATCGCTTACCTTCCCAATCTGGGCAAAGAGCGTCTCCACTTCCTCCTTGGTCGCACGGAAGTCGAGGTTACCGACAAAAATCTTCGAGGCCATTCCATCTCCAATCGCGCCTGAGTCTATCGCGAACTTGCGCCGCCGCGCTCCTGGCGTATCCGATTTGTTCGCAGCGTCGCTTTCATCCTATGGAAGTTCCGCTTCCATCCTATGGAAGAACCGCGCCCGGTAGAATCGTCCAGCCCGCTCGCGGGGGGCCAATTCTATCCCGGTATACTCCGCTCGCATGCTCCACCTCGGGTCCATCCGCGGCACGTCCATCGACGTCGACCTCTCCTTCATCCTCCTGACCCTGCTCTTCGTGGCCACCGCGTACGACGAGCGGCAGGGCATCCAATACGCGCTCATCTGGGCCCCCATCCTCTTCGTCAGCATCCTCGTCCACGAGCTGGCCCACGCCGCCGCCATCGGCCTGTTCGGCTACGGCTCGAGCCAGATCGTGCTGGGCGGCATCGGCGGCGTCACCATGAACGCCCGCCGTTCCCGCCCCTGGCACGACATGGTCATCAGCGCCGCCGGCCCGCTGGCCAGCTTCGCCATCTGGTGGGGCACGAGCCTCTTCATGGCCCGCTATCCTCTCCGCGACCCGATGCTCGTCGCGCTCCTCCCCCGCCTGGCCGACGCGAACCTCATCTGGGGCATCTTCAACCTCGTGCCCGTCCCGCCGCTGGACGGGGGCAGCGTGGTGCGCAACTTCCTCCGCCTCTTCCTCTCCGACCGCATCTCCTTCGTGATCACCACCTGGCTGGCCATGATCACCGCCGCCGTGCTGGTGGTGATCGGCTTCCGCATCCACCAGTACTTCGTGATCGTCCTGATGGGCTACTACCTCTACGCCAACTGGCAGAAGTGGCAGTACTTCCGCGAGCACGGGTATCCGGGGGACTGACCGCGGCCATCGAGCTGCTGCGGGCCGGCCACAACTACGGCCACGGCGGCTCCGGCTTCACCCTCTCGTGGGGCCGTGCGGAAGACCTCGTCCGGCTGATCGGAGGGCTGTAAGCGCCCGGTAAATGTCGACGCGACTTCAAGCCCCGGCGGCGGAAGAGGTGGTCCGGCTGATAAAATCGGCCCTTTGACGCTTACGGACTCCTCATCGACGACCCGCCCTCCCTCTCGCTTCGAGCGGGCTCGAGCCCTGCTCCGGCGGATGCTTGCGCCCGCGCGCAGGCGCCGCCGGGCCCGGGACGACGAGCGCCTGCGCCTGCTGGCCATCCTCCAGGCGCAGCAGGAGGCGACGCTCGACGGCATCCTCGTCATCGACGATCACGGCAAGGTCCTCTCCTACAACCGCCGCTTCCTGGAGATCTGGAACATCCCCGAGGAGGTCGCTGCCGGCGGGGACGACAACGAGCTGCTCGGCTACGCCTCGCAAGCCGTGGACGACTGGGACTCCTTCATCGAGCTGGTCAACTATCTCTACGAGCATCCCAGCGAAGTGCGCAGCGCCGATGCGGTGAGCCTGCGCGACGGGCGCGAGCTCTCCCGCTCCAGCGTCGCCGTCACCGCGGAGGACGGCACGCCGATGGGGCGGGCCTGGTACTTCCGCGACGTGACCGAGGCGCGCAAGACCGAGCGGCTGCAGGGCGCGCTCTTCCGCATCGCCCAGCTCAGCCGCGAGTCGCTGGCCCTGGACGACTTCTACGCCGCCGTCCACGCCATCGTGGGCGAGCTGATGGACGCCACGAACTTCTTCATCGCCGAGTACGACGAGGTGCGCAACGTCGTCACCTTCCCCTACTTCGTCGACGAGCGCGACAAAGTCGCGGACGGCCTCAGCCCCGGCCACGGCCTCACCGCCTACGTCCTCCGCACCGGCCGGCCGCTCTTCGCCTCGCCGGAGCGGTTCGAGTCGCTGATCGCCAGCGGCGACGTCGACCTCGTCGGCGCCCCCTCGGTCGACTGGATGGGCGTGCCGCTCACCAGCGGCGAGCGCACCTGGGGCGTGATCGGCATCCAGTCCTACGACGAGCGCATCCGCTTCTCCGAGCGTGACCTGGAGATCCTCGTCTTCGTCTCCCAGCACGTCGCCTCGGCCATCGAGCAGAAGCGCAAGGCGGAGGCCCTCAGCGACAGCGAGCGGCGCTACCGGCAGATGTTCGAGAACAACCGCGCCGTGCAGCTGCTCATCGATCCGACCGACGGGCAGATCGTCGACGCGAACATGGCCGCCTGCGACTTCTACGGCTACACGCGCGACGAGCTGCGCGCCATGCGCATGTGGAACATCAACGTCCTGGGCGAGGCGGCCATCCGCCAGGAGATGCTCAACGCGGCGAAGCAGGAGCGCAGCTACTTCATCTTCCGCCACATGCTGGCCAGCGGCGAGGTGCGCGACGTGGAGGTCCACTCCGGCCCCATCGAGACCGGCGGCCGCAACCTCCTCTACTCCATCATCCACGACGTCACCGAGCGCAAGCGCGCCGAAGAGGCGCTGCTGGAGTCGGAAGAGAAGTACCGCAACATCTTCGACTACGCCTCGGTGGGCATCTATCAGGCCACCTCCGAAGGGCATCTGCTCACCGCCAACACCACCCTGGCCGCGATGCTCGGCTACGACTCCGTCGCCGAGCTGCTGACCCGACGCCTGGGCGACGACATCTACGCCGATCCGCATGACCGCGAAGCGCTCATGACCGCCTACGAGCCGGGCGGCTACGCGCGCAACTTCGAGCTGCAGTGGAAGCGGAAGGATGGGACGCGCATCTGGGTCCAGCTCAGCGCGCACGCCATCCGCTCCGAGACCGGCGCGCTCTACTTCGAGGGCTTCGTGTACGACATCACCGAGCGCAAACGCGCCGAGGGATCGTTCGCGGCGGCCAATGCGCAGCGCAAGGCGGTGCTCGACTCGGCCACGCGCGTGGCCATCATCGCCACCGACGCGACCGGCATCATCACCGTCTTCAACACCGGCGCGGAGCGGATGCTCGGCTACGACGCGGGGCAGATGATCGGCAGGCGCTCCATCCTCGACCTGCTGCGGCCGGAGGAGGTGGCGCTGCACGGCGCCGGCCTCACCGCGGAGTTCGACGAGCGGGAGTGGACGTACCTGCGCGCGGGCGGCGAAGCGGTCACCGTGGCCGCCTCGGTGACGGCTCTGCGCGCGGACGACGGCTCCATCAGCGGCTTCCTCCACGTGGCGACGGACATCACGGCGCGCAAGCAGGCCGAGGAGATGCTGCGCAAGCAGTCCGCGGCCATGACCGCATCGATGGACGGCATCGCCATCCTCAACGAGCGGCTGGAGTTCACCTATCTCAACGACGCGCTGGCCCGCCTGTACGGCTATGCCGATCCGAAGCAGATGCTCGGCCGCAACCTGACGGACCTCTTCGAGCCGCACGAGCAGGTGCGCTTCATCACCATGATCGTGCCGTCGGTGACGCACAGCGGGCGGTGGCGCGGCGAGGCGACCGGCGCGCGCCGCGACGGCGCGACGTTCCCGCAGGAGATCTCGCTCACCGCCATCGAAGGCGGCGGCATGGTGTGCGTCGCGCGCGACATCACGGAGCGGACGTATGCCGAGGAGCAGATCAAGCACCTCGCCTACCACGATGCGCTGACCGGGCTGCCGAACCGGCTGCTGTTCAAGGACCGGCTCACCGTTGCCCTGTCGCACGCCCAGCGCGACCGCTCGCGCATCGCGGTGCTCTTCCTTGATCTCGACCGCTTCAAGGTGATCAACGACTCGCTGGGGCACAACATCGGCGACCAGCTGCTGCAGGCCGTGGCCGCGCGCGTGCAGGCCTGCGTCCGGGAGTCCGACACGGTGGCGCGCCTCGGCGGAGACGAGTTCACGCTGCTGCTGCCCAATCTCATCCGCTCCGAGGACGCGGCGCCCATCGCGCAGAAGATCCTGGAGGCGGTGCGCTACCCGTTCCACATCGAAGGGCGCGAGTTCTTCATCACCACCTCCATCGGCATCAGCCTCTATCCGGAAGACGGGACGGACGCGGAGACGCTGATCAAGAACGCCGACACGGCGATGTACCAGGCCAAGGAGCAGGGCCGCGACAACTACCAGCTCTTCAACGCCTTCGTGAATGCGAAGGCGCTGCAGCGCATCGTGCTCGAGCACGGCCTGCGCCGCGCGCTGACCAATGACGAGATGGCGGTGCACTACCAGCCGATCTTCGATCTGCGGTCGGCGAGCGTCACCGGGATGGAGGCGCTGCTGCGCTGGCGGCACCCGGAGCTGGGCAACGTGCCGCCGGCCACGTTCATCCCCCTGGCCGAGGCGACCGGGGTGATGGTGCCGATCGGCAGCTGGGCCATGCGCGAGGCCTGCCGCCAGGCCAAGGCGTGGCACGAGTCCGGGCTCAAGCACCTCTCGCTGGCGGTGAACCTCTCCGTGCAGCAGTTGCAGAGCCCCGACCTGCTGCAGCGCGTGAGCGAGATCCTCAAGGAGACCGGCCTCCCCCCGCGGCTACTGGAGCTGGAGATCACCGAGTCGAGCGCGATGCAGAACCCGGAGACGAGCATCCGCACCCTCTACGACCTGAAGAAGCTCGGCCTGCGCATCTCGCTGGATGACTTCGGCACCGGCCACTCGTCCCTCGCCTATCTGAAGCGCTTCCCCATCGACACGCTCAAGATCGACCAGTCCTTCGTGCGCGACATCACCTCCGATCCCGACACCGCCGCCATCGTCACGGCCATCATCGCCATGGCCCACTCCCTGCGGCTGAAGGTGATCGCGGAGGGGGTGGAGTTCAGCGACCAGGCGGCGTTCCTCCGCCGCTACGGCTGCGACCAGATGCAGGGCTACCTGATCAAGCCGCCCGTCGCGGCGGATGACTTCCTGACCTTCGTCAGCGAGGTCGCCGCGCAGCCGCCGGCTTACGGGGGATAGCCATGGCGGACGCACCGACGTTCGCCGGCTCGGTGCCGGAAAAGTACGACCGCTACATGGCTCCGATCTTCTTCGACCCGTACGCGGAAGACCTGGTCTCGCGCCTGCCCGTGCTGCCGGAGATGCGCGTGCTGGAGCTGGCCTGCGGGACGGGCGTGGTGACCCGCCGGCTCCGCGATGCTCTCCCCGAGGCGCGGATCGTCGCAACGGACCTGAACGAGCCGATGCTCGACACCGCGCGGGCCAGGTTCAGCGCGGCGGAGAGGATCGAATGGCACCGGGCCGATGCGACCGGGCTGCCGTTCGGGGACGAGGCGTTCGATGCCGTGGTCTGCCAGTTCGGAGTGATGTTCTTCTCGGACAAGCTGGCCGCCTTCCGGGAGGCGCATCGCGTCCTCGCGCCGGGCGGCTCGTTTCTGTTCAACGTATGGGACGCGATGGAGCGGAATGAGTTGTCGCTGACCGTTCACCAGGCGCTGGCCAGTCTCTTTCCGTCCGATCCGCCCGATTTTTACCGCATCCCTTTCGGATTCCATGACAGCGCCACGATTTCCGCAATGCTCGGCGAGGCCGGCTTCGAGGAGGTGCAGGTCACGAGCGTTTCCAGGCCGGGCGTCAGCAGGTCCGCGCATGATGCTGCCATCGCGCTGGTGGAAGGCACGCCGGTCCTGGGACAGGTGCTCGCCCGCGGTCAGGTGAATGTCTCCGCCGTGGTGCATGCCGTCACCGGGAAAATCCGCGAGCGGTTCGGCGAGCCGGTGCAGAGCACGATGACCGCGCTGGTCTGCTCAGGGCGCAAGCGGACGTAGTGTCGGCGCACAACCCCGATGATGATTCCGGAATTACCCCTCGTGGAGTTTGTCCGTCTTTCCTCCCCTCTCCAGTAAAGTAGCCCCGTAAGGGAGGAGAGGATTCAACGGCGCGGTTCAGCATCAGCTACAGCTATCTCGCCATCACCTCCGTGTAACTAGATCGCCAGACCGGGATCGCCCTCGACCACCTGCTGCTCCAGGCGAGGGCGCTCCCCCTTCTTCCACAGCCGGGCCCGATGGCGGACGCGGTAGCGGAGCGGTCCGCCATCCGCGCGCTCGCTGCGCTCGGCCGGGCGGGGGATGCAGACGAACTCCGCCTCCAGCGCGGTGCTGGTGACGCGCACCGTGGCGTAGCCGTGCCCGCCCATGTCCAGGAACGACAGATGCGGAGCCAGCGCGCGGTTGGACGCGGCGTGCGCGCGCCGCAGGTCGCCCGACTGCTGGTACTCCAGGCAGGCCCGCACGCCGTGACGCAGCAGGAGGTTGACCGCCGGCTCCGGCCGTTCCCGCCCGGCGCGGTCGATGAGGAACAGCGGCCGCAGCGGATGGTCCGTCGGGAAGCGATGCTCGAAGGCCTCCACCAGGCCGGGAGCGGAGACCGAGCCGGTGATGAACGCCACGCCCACCGGCTCGAAGGCCTGCGGCGGCAGGGCCTTCGCGGCGAGGCCGGCCCAGAAGCTGTGGCGGTCGCCGGCGACGGTGGCGAAGCCGGTGATTCCCGCGCTGCGCACCAAGTCGTAGATCTCCGCCCGCTCGACATACGCCGCGCTGTGATCGCCGCCGCCGAAGCCCGCATAGCCGGCGCCCGGCCACGGCTTGCCCACTCCCGGCGGCAGGTTCTGCGGATCGGCGCGCCAGTCGAGCGTGCCGAGGGAACAGCCCCAGATCTTCCACGTGGCCCTGGAGCGGCGGAGGCGGTCGAAGAACCAGGCCTTCTGCTCCGCGCCGAGGATGGTCTGGGGCGGATCGTTCCTGCGGAAGTTGGGAACGTCGAGATCGCCGTAGCGGATGGTCGCCGGAGGGTGGCCGCCGCCATAGGCGCGGCCGGCATCGAGGATCTCCAGCGCCTCCTGCGGGATCATCTCCGGAAAGTCGGGGCTGGAGAACGGCTTCGCCTCGTCGCGATCGATCGGCTCCTCCGAGCGGTAGCTGTGCTGGTCGGTGATGATGAGATCGACGTGCCGCCCGTAGCGCAGCGCGCGGTATCCCTTGAGGCTGTTGATCGCGGCGAGGTTGTTCGGCTCCTGACCCAGGCCGTTCTCATCGAAGCGCTCGATCGGTGCATCGGTGACGGCCGGCGGGACGAAGCGTTCGACCGAGACGCGCGCCGGCAGGTACTCGAACCAGGCTTGGTTCGCCGCCACCTTGCGCGTCTGGGCGGGACGGGTCCTGCCGCCGAGCTTCTGCAGGCTCTGCCAGCCCAGCCAGCTGAACTCGTGGTTGTCCCACATCGAGACGAACGGAAAGCGCGCCCGCGCGTCCTGCAGGTCGGGATCGTGCAGATACGCGCGGTAGACGGCGCGATAGTCGTCCACGGTGGTCGGCACGTGGAAGTCGGAGAACTTCTCGCCGCTGGCGTAGCGCACGATGTCCCGGATGCGGCGGTCGTACATCCCCTGCGGGCGGTCCTCCGGATACCAGACCAGCTCGTAAATGAAATCGCCCAGATGCAGGACGAAGCCGAGGCGGTCGGCGGGGGCGGCGCGCTCGTCTTCGAAGATCATGCGGCGGTAGGCGTGCTGGGCCCCGTCGTTCACGTTCTGGCAGCTGACGAAGGCGAACTTGACCGGCCGCGCGTCATCGTTCCGCGGGGCGGTGATGGTGCGGCCGATGCGGCTGCCGTCGCCGTGCTCGTCGGTGAAGCGGTACCAGTAGACGCGCCGCGGCGCGAGGCCGCCCACCAGCACGCGGCACGTCCAATCCGCCGCCGCGGAGACGGCGACCGGCGCGGTGGCGGCGATGTTCCGGAAAGCCTCGTCTTCCGCGACCTGCACGGTGAGCATCGCGGAGTTGCGGCCGTCGGTGACCGGACGGCGGGTCCAGAGCAGCACGCTCTCCGGCGCCGGATCGCCCGATGCGACGCCTTCCGGGTAGAGGTCGCGCCGCTCGCGCCAGGGGAGGGCCGGTGCGGCAAAGAGCTCGCCGCCCCACGCGGCGACGGCGCCGCAAGCGGCGGCCAGCTGGAGGAACTTGCGCCGGGAAAGCTCGTCGTTCATGCACAGGGACAGTAGGCTTGGGGATGGGTCGCCGCAAGAGCCATTCTTGCTACATTTGTGCGCGCCGAGACGACTGTTGGCAAGGCACGCGGAAGCTGGCAGCGGCGCTGAAGTAGCCTGGCCGCCCTACCGCCCGACCGGTCGCCGCTTCGGAAAGTACACCGTCACCACGACCGTGGAGACGGAGGTCGCCCCCGCGGCATCCATCGCGGTCAGCGTCACCGTGTAGGTGCCGGGGCGGGTGTAGGCGTGTTGCACCGTCTGCTCGGTGCGCTTGTCGGACAGGTCGCCGAAGTCCCAGATGAACGAGTACGGCGCGGTGCCTCCGGTGGCGCCCGCGTTGAACGTCGTCGCCACGCTGGCCGGCACGGTGACGCGCGAGGCGCTGGCCGTGGCGGCGAGGGTGCAGTGCTTCTCCAGGAAGGAGATGGAGCCCTGATTGGGGAGGAAACGCTCGGCGGTGGTGATGTACGAGGCGCCGGTCCAGACGAACGGATAGCGGCTGCCGATGGAGATGCGGGAGGGGTCGGAGGAGAAGACCGTGTCGCTGATCAGGGCGCCGGCGGTGGTGAAGCGGCGGAGGCGGAAGTCGCCGGGGAACTCGGAGAAGCCGATCGGCGAGTCGAGATAGGAGAGCGCCCATTCGGAGCCGTTCGGATTCCAGACGAGCGAGACCGGCGCGACGTCCGTGCCGCGGCCGCTGAGCAGGCGCGTCTCGGGGAGGATCACCCGCGCCCGGGTGTCGAGGCGGGCCCAGCGCAGCTCCGTGCCGCCGGCGATGTTGGACTGCCAGACGGCCGCGAAGCTGGTGCCGTTCGAGGCGAGCACCGGCAGGCGCGCGTTGGAGGAAAGGTCGGTGAAGGCGCTCACGGCCCGGTTGGCGTCGAGGACGGAGAAGCGCAGCGCATCGCCCGCTTCCCGCTGATGGCGCAGCACGCCGATCGTCCCATCCGCCGCCACGGCCACGCGCGGCTCGGAAGGGGCGCTGATCTCGTAAGTCAGGCGATCGTCGGAGAGCGTGGTGCCGTCGATGCCGAGGATGGTGACCCAGAAGCCGACGCTCACTCCCTGGGTGATGGTATGCACGGTGATGTAGGCGCCACGGGTGGAGTCGAAGATGACGTCCGCTTCCTGATCGGGGAACGTCGCGACCTGGCCGACCGGGGCGGCGAGGCCGATCGGATCGCCGGTGGCGGAGAGGCGGAGGAACATCAGCTGTCCGCCCGGCTCGAAGTAGAAGAGGCCGAAGCCGCTGCCGTTCCAGAAGAGGCGGAAGACGCCCTCCCGGGAGCTGGAAGCGAGGAGCTTGTCGCCGATGACCTGGTTGAGGTTGTCGTCGAAGGCGGCGAAGTAAATGGGGCGGGGGGGCGTGGTCTCGTTGCGGGCCATGCCGATGAGCGAGCCGGTCCAGGCGATGGCGCCCGCGGCGCGGTTCGGCGTGGTGAAGAAGTCGGTGATCTGCTGGATGGAGGAAACGCAGTCCGCGGCCCGCGCGGCAGGAGTGAGCAGCAGCAGGAGGAGCAGCGCTCCGAGGACGGCACGCGCGAGGTTATTTGTCACAGACTGTCGAGTATAACAGCCTCAGCGTTCACACCCGGTGATGATCGGCACGCCAGCTGGTAATCCGCTTCTTGATGTCCTCCCGGCCGCGCAGCTCGCCTGCCAGCGCGGCGCGGGTCAGCTCCCCCACCTCCGCATCATCACAGAAGCGCAGTCCGATCAGCTGGCCAGTGGTCAGCTCGCCGATGCGGGGGCGGAGGTCATCCGGCAGGATGCGCTCCAGGCGGAGACGTTCCTCCAGGCGGACGATGCGGTCCTGCAGGCCGGTGGCGTAGGCGCGGACGGTCAGGGCCAGCAGGACGAGGATGAGCGCCACCACCGCGTTCCACAGGGAGTAGAGGATGGTCGGGCGTCCCAGCGAGCGATACACGAAGTAGAGGGCGATGAGGGCGTTGATCCCGAGGACCGGAAGGATGACGAAGTGGAACCGGGGGTCGTAGCGTCGATGGGTTGCGTAAGTCTGCTCGGGCATCGTCTCTCCTAAAAAACGTATCGCGCGCTGGCGTGCACCTGCTGCAGGGCGGCGCTGAGGGCCGGCCCGGGCTGGACGCGGAAATGGTGATTGAGCTTGAGGCGGAGCTCGGGGCGGCCGTTGTTGTTCGCGGCGATCTCGTCCGGCAGCTCGACGATCATCACGCTGACCGGGATCTCGCCGGCGTGATCCTCGAAAATCTCCCTGATCTTCCGGACGGTGTCCTCGCTCATGCGCGGATACGGCACCTCCAGGGTGATCTCCTTGACCTTCTTCTCCCGGATGCCGTCCAGCAGCACGATCTCCAGCGCGTTGAGCTCGGGCGTGATGGGCGCCTCGGAGAAGGCCGCGGCGTGGGCGGCGAAGGTCGGCTCCGGCTCGGCCTCCATGGTGGCGACGGCTTCGTTGAAGGCGTCGTCCTCGCTCCGGGCGGGGGATCCTTCGCCCTCCGCGGGGCTCAGGATGACAGGTGCGGCCGGGGCCGGCGCGCCGAACAGCCCCAGGTTGTTCTTCCCGTCGCCGTACTTTTCGCGCTCGATCTCCTTCGGGTCGCGATCGTCCTCTTCCACCTCGTCGAAGCGGATCTCGTAGGCCGAGATGCGGGCCCGCTGCTCGGGATGGCCGCCGTACTCGTCGTCGATGTGCTGGGCCGACTGCTCGGCCGATTGCAGCGAGGCGCTCCGCCCCGCCGCCATCCCGCCGGTGTCCTTCACCGCCGCGGTGAGCAGCACGGCCACGCCGTTGTCCAGCCAGCGCGCGTATTTCGCGTACAGGTCGCTGAAGACCACGACGTCGACCGAGCCGAACTGGTCGTCCAGGACGAACTTCGCCATCAGCTTCCCTTCGTTCGGCCCCTTCTTGATCTTCGACTTCTTGATCTGGGAGACGATGCCGCCGATGTTCACCACCTCGTCCACGTGGCGGTACAGCGTCTCCGTGCTCGCGTTGGCGAAGAGCTTCAATTCATCGGCGTAGCGGTTCAGCGGATGGCCGCTGACGTAGAAGCCGAGGGTTTCCTTCTCGTAGCGGAGGAGCTCTTCATCCGGCCACTCGCCCCTCACCCCCAGCCCCTCTCCCCGCCGCGCGGGGAGAGGGTGGCCGGAGGCGGGGTGAGGGGCCGAGCCGAAGAGCGACGACTGGCCGCGCTCCTTCTCTTCCTTCCCCCGCTGCGCGGAGTCGGCGGTCGGCTCCAGCTGCTCGAAGAGCACCTTGCGCGCGCTCTTGAGGAAATCGAACGAGCCCGATTTGATCAGCGCCTCCAGCACCTTCTTGTTGCAGGCGCGGAGGTCGACCTCCTCGCAGAACTGGAGCAGGGAGGTGAAGCGGCCGATGCGCCGCCGCGCCTCGAGCACCGACTCCACCGCGCTGGTGCCGACGCCTTTCACCGCGCCGAGGCCGAAGCGGATGTTCGGGCCGACGACGGTGAAGAACATGTTCGATTCGTTGACGTCGGGGGGGAGCACCTTGATCCCCATCTGGCCCGCTTCCTGGATGAACTTCACCACGTTGTCCGTCCGGT